>JAFGHS010000134.1 GCA_016930075.1 Deltaproteobacteria bacterium | reverse complement strand
GAAGAGGCCAAAAGAAAAGCTGAAGAAGAGGCAAAGAGAAAAGCCGAAGAAGAAGCCAAAAGACAGGCTGAGGAAGAGGCTAAGAGAAAAGCTGAAGAAGAAGCTAAAAGAAAAGCCGAAGAAGAGGCCAAGAGACAGGCTGAGGAAGAGGCTAAGAAAAAAGCAGCCGAGGAAGAAGCTAAGAAGAAGGCTGAAGAAGAGGCAAAAAGAAAAGTCATAGAAGAAGTAAAACGGCGGGCTGAAGAAGAAATAAAAAGGAAGATCGAGGAACAGGCGCGACTTATTGCTGAAGACGAAATCAGAAAGAAGGCCGAAGTACTGGCAAGACAACTGGTAGAAGAGGAATTGAGAAAAAAGGCCACAGAGGCCAGACTGAAAGCGGAATCGAAGAGTAAAAAGAAAGCGCCGCCCCCGCCTCCCCAGGCAGAAGTTGCAGGACAGGTGTCAATGACTCTGCCTGATGGAAGCAATTATATGGGTGGATTAAAAAACGACCTGCCGGACGGACAGGGTGTGATGGTTTATCCCGACAACAGCAAATACGTCGGCGAATGGAAACTCGGAATGCGCGACGGACACGGCATTTTATCATTGCCCGACGGATCGAAATACGTGGGCCAATGGAAAGAAGACAAAAGAGATTCTCATGGAACATTGACGATGGCCGACGGCAGGAAATACATCGGAGACTGGAAGAATAACCTTTATGACGGTCAGGGAACCTTGATTTTGCACGACGGGAGAAAGTACACGGGCGAGTTTCAAAACGGCATGTCCAACGGAAAAGGCGTCATGGAATTCCCTAACGGGGACCGCTATGAAGGCGGATTTAAAAACAACAAGTACCACGGCCGCGGGATATTGACCATGACCGACGGCAGGAAATACTCCGGCCAACTGCAGAACGGCCTGCCTCACGGTCAGGGGGTCATGATATTGGCCGACGGTAAACGATACGCAGGTGAATTCGGTGAAGGCAAATTTCTTGGTTAGCAGAAGGAAAAGATCATATGGCCGTTAAATCATCACCCATGAACACAACTTTTGAAGAGTCGCACGGACAAACCTTTGTCGACTTCGATCTGGCGGGGATGCCGCTGCAGGGAGAAAGAACCTGTTCTTATGAAGACGGGTCGAGTTACAGCGGTCTTTTCCAGGCGGATCTTTTCCAAGGCAAAGGCACATTCATCTGGGAAGACGGGAGCCGCTATGAAGGGCAATGGGACAAAGGCCTTCCCCATGGATCGGGAACGATGCTTTTGCCTGACGGGTACCGATACGAAGGTGAATGGAAAAACGGCATCGCAGAGGGAAAAGGTTCGGAAACGCTGCCCGATGGCGACCGTTATACGGGTCAATGGAAAAACGGTCTGAAAGACGGAAACGGTGAAATGGTCTTTGCCGATGGGAAAAAATACACCGGAGACTGGAAAGACGGCATGCAGCACGGCAAAGGGGTTTTGTGGTATACGGACGGTTCGCGGTATGAAGGGGAATGGAAGGAAAACAGCATTGTCGGACAGGGCGTACTGGTTTTTTGGGACGGGAAAAAATATCAAGGGGAATGGAAGAACAACAATTTCAAAGTTCTTAAAACGTTATAAAAAGCAGCCGTAAGAGGGGCGTCCCTATGATTTGAACCGCTCACCGCATCGCAGCCTTTTTATGATCTCATAATATCTTGACACAGGTATTTTCTCCCCATATACTTCGGCCATAAGAAAACAAATTCTCATCTGACCAATTCCCCTGTAAACAAGAGATTTTCTTATCAAACAGATGGAACACCGTTTATGAAAAACAGGACTGATCATGGATGATAAGACCCCGGCCCGGATAACGAAACATAAAAAATCAAAACATACTCTGATGACGCATTCCCATCAGCAATCAAACAATCTGCTCCAATCATGGTTTGACTGGTACTGGGAACAGGACTCCGAATTTCGCTTTACCCATATGACGGGGCGGGCGATTGAGGAAGGGGGGAGTCTGGCGGACGAAAACCTCCTGGGGAAACGCCCCTGGGAAGCCGGCTTCATCATCGAAGGCGAGGGCGGCGGAGATGCCTTTCGTAAAACACTCGAAACCCACGGGTCTTTTCGGAATGTTGTGGTGCAACACTATCGTCCGGAGGATGAAACAAATACATATTTCAAGATCAGTGGCGAACCTTGCTTTGACGATGCTGGCAGCTTTGCCGGTTACCGGGGAATGGGGATCGACATTACCGAATACCGGCAAGCGGATGATCTCGCCCGCCACAATGAAGAGAATATTAGAACCGTTATGGAAACCATCCGGGACGGTTATGTCGAGTTGGACCTGACCGGCAGAATTATCTACGCCAATGATGCGGTTTGCAGACATGTTGGATTAACGAGAGGTCAGTTGCTCGGTTTGAACAATCGGTCATATACGGATGAAGCAACCGCTAAAAGAATGTTTCAAATCTATCTGGACGTCTACAAAACAGGGGCTCCGGCCATGGGAGTCGAGGTGCAGGTTTTCAGACAAGACGGAACCCCCCAGATATCTGAAATATCCATATCTCTGATCAGGAATTCAAGAGGCAAACCGATCGGTTTTCGCAACATTGCCCGGGACATCACCGAGCGCATCCAGATGGAAGAAAGCCTGCGCCAGAGCGAGGAAAGGTATCGAACCATCATCGAGGAGATGGAGGAATGGTATTTTGAAACCGACCTGACCGGCAACATCATCTTCTTCAACGAGGTCTTCGCCGATATATTGGGACGCCCCGGAGAGTCTCTCACAGGGCTTAATTATCGTTCTTTAATCAAAGAGGAGAATTGGGACCCCGTTTCCCGTATATTTGACCAGGTCTTCAAAACCGGCCAGACGATCAAAAACCTGCCTTATGAATTTACCCTGCCGGACGGTTCGGTAACTTCCGCCGAGTTTTCCATCTTTCCCAAACGAAACGAATCCGGCGTGGTCGTGGGATTTCGAGGGGTCGGACATGACATTACGGAACGCAGACGCGCTGAAGAACAAATTGAATACCTGGCAATGCACGACTCCCTGACCGGCCTTCCCAACCGCATCATGTTCAGCCAGCTTATCGACCATACCATACGGTCCTCAAAGCGGTTCAGGCGGCAATTCGCTGTCCTGTTTCTTGATCTTGACCGGTTTAAGGTGATTAACGATACCCTGGGACACGAAGGCGGGGACCGGCTTTTACAGGAGACAGCAAAAACGTTGAAGCAGGTGCTGAGGGAAATGGATGTGGTTGCCCGCCTGGGAGGAGACGAATTCATTATCCTGATTGCAGAATTCAACGATTTGAAGCAAGTCAGCACGATAGCCCAAAGGATTCTTTCTGCCGTTATGAAACCCCACATGCTCATGGGTCATGAATGCCGCGTAACGGCGAGCATCGGCATCAGTACGTATCCAAACGATGCAGATGACGCAGAATCTTTAATAAAATATGCCGACATCGCCATGTATCTGGCCAAGGAAGAAGGGAAAAACAATTATCAGTTCTATTCTTCAGATATCGAATCCCGGTCCATTGAACGGGCGGCCTTAGAGACGAATTTGCGCTTTGCCCTGGAGCGTAATGAATTTTTTCTGCACTATCAGGCTAAACTGGATTTTAAGACAGGGAAGATCTGCGGCGTGGAAGCGCTGCTCCGCTGGCAAAATCCCGTTTTGGGCAATGTGCCCCCGGCCCGTTTCATTTCAACGGCTGAAGAAACCGGGCTGATCGTGCCGATCGGCCGCTGGGTGTTAGGGGTCGCCTGCGCCCAAAATGCGGCCTGGCAGCGCCAGGGTCTCCCGGAAGTCTGTATGTCCGTCAACCTGGCCTTCGGACAAATCATGGACGATCATTTAATTGAAGATATCAGGATTGCCTTAAAAGACTCCGGCATGAGGCCGAATCTGCTGGAGCTGGAAATAACCGAAAGCATGCTGATGCGGGACCCCGACCGCATCGTTCATGTTTTGACGGAAATCAAAAAAATGGGGGTTCGTCTGGCCATCGACAACTTCGGCACAGGCTATTCATCTCTTGCCCAACTCAAGCGTTTCCCGATTGATACCATCAAGGTCGATCGGTCATTCATTAAGGACTTTTCGAAGGACGCTCCGGATATGAAGATTACGGAGGCGATCATTGCCATGGGCAAGATGCTCAGTCTCACCGTCGTCGCCGAAGGCGTCGAAATCGAGGAGCAGGATGCTTTTTTGCGTTCCCACGCCTGCGATGAGATGCAGGGGTATTATTTCAGCAAACCCACCCCGCCCGATCAGTTTGCCGAACTGCTTGGCAGCCATATTCCCGCTTCATGAAAAAATGCGGATACCCGATGTCATTCCTGTATCATCGAACCCCAAAAACATTCCCTGCAATGCAACTCTCACCCGTCGGCAGGCAATTTCTGTTTCGGCAAAAACAGGACGTTGGTATATTGGCCGGACAAATCGCAGCCTTTTCATGTTCAACCTTTTCAATTGACATGAAGGCTTGCATTGCCTATACTTTTCGCCGTTTATGGGCCTTTTTCAGAGGCTGTTTTTATGAGGTTGAATCCATGGAGAGGTGATGTCGCCCTCCGCCGTGAATACGGGGCAAGAAAGGAAACGCCGTCATGCTGAAACTGACACTGAAGCGGAAGATCACAGGGCTGGCCGTTCTGGCAGCGGCTTTGCCTGTAATCGTCATGATCATTCTAATGGGATGGTTCCAATCGTCCGTATCCAGTTTGACAACCAAGGAGTTGACCGACCAGGCCATGGCAAATGTAGGTCAGATCGCCCGCGACGTCTACGGAACCTGCGAAACCGCCAACGACCTGATCCAGAAGCAACTCAACTATGACCTGATTGTAGCGCGGGATGTCCTTAAGAAGCAAAACGGCATCGAACAGGGAAAGGAATCCATCGGCTGGGATGCGGTCAATCAGATAACCAAACAATCACAGAAGATCACCCTGCCGAAGTTGATGTTGGGCGGCGCCTGGCTCGGTCAGAACAGGAGTACGGCAACCCCGACGCCGATCGTGGACGATGTGAAGCGGCTCGTCGGCGTAACCTGCACGATCTTTCAGCGGATGAACGACGGCGGCGACATGCTGCGCGTGGCCACCAACGTGGAGGATCTGGAGCGGCGCCGGGCTATCGGCACATATATTCCGGCCCTCAACCCGGACGGAAGCGCAAACCCCGTTATAACATCCATTCTGAAAGGCCAGCCCTACCGCGGGTTGGCTTATGTGGTGAACGCCTGGTACCTGACGGCTTACGAGCCGATCATGGACAAGGCGGGAACTCTCGTCGGCATGCTCTATGTGGGTGAAAAACTTGAGTCCGTAAGCTCCCTGCGAAAGGCCGTTCTCGGCATCAAGGTGGGGAAAACGGGTTATGTGAGCATCCTCGGCGGCAAGGGCGATCACCGCGGCCACTACATCATCTCCAAGGACGGCGTGCGGGATAACGAAGACATCTGGAACATGAAGGACCCCCTGGGCAATATGGTCGCCCAGACGCTTGTAACAAAATCCATCGCTCAGCCGAAGGGAGAGATTTTCTACTACACCTATATGTGGCAAAATCCCGGAGAACCCGCCGCCCGGAAAAAGGCGGCCGCCGCCCTCTACTTTGAACCCTTTGACTGGGTGATTGTGTCGACCACTTACGAGGATGATTATTTTCAACCCATCTACCGGGTCAAGGAAGTGATCAAAACCCTCTTCCTGGGAATCGTCCTGGCCGGAGTCCTCATCATCATTCTCGCCGCGGGATTGGCGGTATTTATCGGCAGGCGGATGATCCATCCCCTCGATCTGACGACAGCCCTGGCCAAGAAGATTGCCACAGGCGATCTGCAATCCGTCCATGAGGACCTGTCCGGCAGGGAGGCCACCCGCATCATTCAATCGGGCGATGAAACCGGTGAATTATTGAGCGCTTTCAACAGCATGACGGGCAACCTCGATTCCCTGATCGGTCAGGTTCATCGGTCGGGCATTCAGGTGACCACCTCCGCCACTGAGATTGCCGCCTCGGCGCGGGAACTGGAGGCAACCGTTTCAGAACAGGCGGCCTCCACGACGGAGGTTTCATCCACGAGCCGCGAAATATCGGCAACGGCGGAGGACCTCAATCAAACCATGGACAGGGTGAACGCTTCGCTCAATGACACCATCGGCATGGCGGAGTCGGGACGTTCGGATCTTTCCCACATGGAAGGGGCAATGCGGGGACTCATGAAGGCCACATCGTCCATTTCCTCGAAACTTGCCGTCATTAACGACCGGGCCAACAAGATATCCAACGTGGTGACAACCATCAACAAGATCTCCGATCAGACGAACCTCCTTTCTCTCAATGCGGCCATCGAGGCGGAAAAGGCCGGCGAGTTCGGCAGGGGATTCTCGGTTGTCGCGCGGGAAATCAGCCGTCTTGCCGATCAGACCGCCATCGCCACCCAGGATATTGAACACGTCGTGGCGGACATGCAGACATCCGTTTCCGCAGGCGTCATGGAGATGGACAAATTTGCCGACGAGGTGAGGCGGGGCGTGGATACCATCGTCACCCTGAGCGGCCAGCTCGCTGGGATTATCGACCAGGTCCGGACCCACGGCCCCCAGTTCACCTCTGTGAAAGAAGGAATGTACGGTCAGTCTCAGGGAGCGCAGCAGATCAGTGAAGCCATGCACCAGCTGTCCCTGGCTGCGGAGCAGACAAAGGATTCGCTGCATGAGTTCAAGCTGGCAACGGAACAGCTCAACGAGGCCATCCAGGGACTTCAGGGAGAGGTTTCCCGGTTCAGGATCAGTTCATAATAAGACGGGCGGATGTCGGTATGTTGATGCTCCAGTTTCAGGCAGGCAGCGAGCGCTACGGCCTCGATATTGCAAAAGTCATCGAGGTGGCGCCTCTTATCAACCTGAGAAAAATTCCCCATGCCGCCCCGGAGGTGGCCGGAATCTTCAATTACCGGGGAACCCTGGCGCCGGTCGTCGATTTGACCTACCTGCTCATTTGCGAACCGTCGAGGCCCCGAATGAGCACGCGCATCATCCTGGTGCCCTACGAGGGCGACGACGGATGCCCCCATATCCTCGGCTTGCAGGCCGAATCCGTAACGCAGACGGTTCGCTGCCGGCCCGCCGATCTCCAGGCCCCCGTGGTCACCGTAAGCGGCGCCCCTTATCTGGGCGATATTCTCTTCGACGACCGGGGCTCCATCCAGGTCATCGAGATTGACAGGCTTTTGACAAGAGAACTGCTGTTTACCCTTTTCCCGCCCGAGGTGTTTTCCGCATGAACGTTCCCAAAACCATTGAAAACTTTCTTGAGGAAACATTGGGCATGGAACGCGCCTCTATGGGGAAGGAGGCCGTGGGCCGGGCGATCAAAACGGTTATGCACCGGAATAAAATCACGAGTATAAGCGATTATGAAAGGCTTTTCAGCTCGTCGCCGGAAGAGCGACAGAAGGTGATCGACGAGATCGTTGTGGGAGAAACGTGGTTTTTCAGGGATAAAGGGCCCTTTGACTTTCTATCCCTCCATGCCCGCGAGATTCGTAAAACCCTGCCTCCCGGAGAAGTCCTGAGGCTCCTGTCGGCTGCCTGCTCCACCGGGGAAGAAGCCTACTCCATGGTCATGACTCTCCTTGGCGCCGGTATTCCCCCAGGCCTTTTTTCCGTGGACGCCGTGGACATCAGCGTCAAATCGCTGAAAGCGGCACGCCGGGCCGCATATGGCCGGAGCGCCTTCCGGGAGACGATCAGCGAAAGCAACGCCCCTTACTTTCTCGATACCGAACACGGACGACAGGTAGCGGATCACGTCGTCCGGCAGGTAAACTTCCGGCAGGACAATCTGGCATCGCCCCAATGCCTGGCCGGATGCGGCCCCTATCACATTATTTTTTGCCGGAATTTTCTGATTTATTTGACAGCGGAGGTCCGCAAGAGGGTTTTCCGACAGATGGATCGCCTCCTTTTACCGGGAGGGGTCCTCTTCAGCGGTCATTCGGAGACGCTTTTCTGGCAGCAAAACGGTTACATACCCATCCGGCATGACAGGGCTTTTGCCTTATTCAAGCCGGATGCGGCTGCGCCGTCCCCCGTCCCGGCGGTTCATCAACAGCCGCCGCCGGCATCGAGAATCCGCCATCCACGCCTTGTACAGTCCCCGCCCAAAGGAGATGAGGCCGGGCCGGAGGCATGGAACAGTGGCATTGACCTTTCCCCGAAGGCGGCGGAAAAAGAAACGGGGGAAAGAGAAACATCTGCCGATCCGATGCTCCGGGAAGCCCGCCTGCTGGCCGATCAGGGAGACCTGGAGAAAGCCATGCGCCTGTGCCGGGAATTTGAAAAGAAGGCAGGACCTGCCGCCGGGACATACAGCCTTATGGGGTTGATTCACGAAGCGGCCAACGATCTTTCCCGTGCCGAAGGCTGTTTTTTAAAGGCCCTCTATCTGGACCCCGGTCATTACGAAAGCCTGGTGCATGTGAGTCTCCTGTTGGAAAAAAGAGGAGACAAGAGAAATGCCGCCCTCTATCGTGAAAGAGGGCAGCGCAACAGAGGGACCGTCCATGAATAATGACAGGGGACCAGGCCGGATCAGATGCTGGAGAGAAAAGGGCATATCGGGGGACGGGTCCTGCCCGAAACTTGCTGTTCTCATCCATTGCCGCCACTGTCCCGTCTATACCGCAGCGAGCAGACAAAGACTGGACCGTGAACTTCCCGCGGGTTATCTGGAAGAGCGGACCGTCGTCATGGCCCGGCAGAAGGAGGCGGCAACGCCGGGAACGCTTTCGGTCATGGCCTTCCGTCTGAAAGACGAACGATTCGCTTTAAAGACGATTTTTTTCCAGGAAGCGGCGGAAATCGCGCCGGTTCACACAATCCCTTCCAAAACCAACCGCATCTTTAAGGGTGTGGTTAATATTAACGGGGAACTGCTCCTGTGCATTTCCGTTGCGGACCTGCTCGAGTTGACCGGCAAGGCGGAAAACATGGAAGGGCGCACGGTTTATGAACGCATGATCGTGGTCTGCCGGGAAGGAAACCGCTTTGTCTTTCCCGTTGATGAGATTTTCGGGGTGCACCGGATTTCCCCGGAAGATATGAGGGATGTTCCTGCGACGCTTTCCCGCTCCACCCGCGTGCTGACGCAGGGGATATTTGCCCTTGACGGCCGAAACGTCGGCCTTCTGGATGAGGATCAGTTCTTTCCCGCAATGACAAGGAGCCTGACATCATGACCGCCGGCGACGCCAATACATCCTTTGATCCTCTGATGCTCGATCTGTTCCGCGTGGAGCTGGAAAACCACACGCGGACCCTCGAGATCGGCCTGGTCGCCGCCGAGCGGGACCAGTCGCCGGACAAAATCGAACCGCTCATGCGCGCCGCCCACTCCATCAAAGGCGCCGCCAGGATTGTCGGACTCAATACGGCCGTCACCCTCGCTCACGCCATGGAAGACGTCCTGTCCGCCGCCCAGCACGGCAAACGGGCCCTTTCCCCCGAATCGGTGGACTGCCTTTTGAAGAGCAATGATCTTTTCGCCTCCCTGTCCCGTCTGGAGGTCGCAGCCCTGCCCGGCGCCCTGGATGCCTGTGCCGCTGAGATTCAGGATATGGCGGGGCAACTCCGGACTTTCCTCGAATCCGGGCAGATCAGGAAACGGGAAGCGCCGGAACCTGCACAACCGGCAGCGGCCCCCGACGCTCCGTCTGCCGGAGGGGAGGCGTCTCGTCCGGAAAAAGCCGCACCAACCGAACTCGTACCGGAAAACACGGCCCCGCCCGCAACAACGGCGTCGGCAGACCGGACAAAGCCGTCTCAGGAAAAGGCGGAGCCCGGGCTGGTCCGGGTTATGGCGGAAAACATGAACCGCCTTATGGGGCTCGCCGGAGAATGTCTTGTGCAGGCGCAGTCCGTGAAAACATTCTATGACAATCTCATGTCCATGAGGAAGGGCCTCTTCGATATGGAGAAGCCCCTGAAACTTACCCTGGAAGGCGGGGTGGATGCAGCCGTCGATGCGGCGACCATTGAAGAGATTCTGGAGCGTCTCGCATCAGCCCAGGAGGCATCCTCACGGGACATTGCCCGCTTCGAGCGGTTTTCAAGACGCTTGGAACATCTGGCCCACCGCCTTTACAGCGAGGTGATCAGCAGCCGGATGGTGCCTTTTTCCGACGGACTGCACGGCTTTCCCCGCATGGTCCGCGATCTGGCTAAAGAAACAGGCAAAAAAGTCCGTTTTGAAATCGCCGGGCCATCCACGCCGGTGGATCGCGATATTCTGGAAAAACTCGAGGCGCCTCTGTCCCACCTCATCCGCAACGCCGTCGACCATGGGCTGGAATCCCCCGCAGATCGATTGGCCGCAGGCAAGCCGGAGGAGGGGAGTCTTGTCCTGGAGGCCCGTCATATGGCAGGAATGCTGAATATCACCCTGTCCGATGACGGAAAGGGAATCAACCCGGAAGACCTCAGAAACAAGGTGGTCGAAAAAGGCTACGTGACGCTCGATATGGCCAAGAGCTTGAGCCGGGCGGAATTGTTCGAATTTCTGTTCCTGCCGGGCTTCTCGACGGCAAAGGCGGTCACGGAAATTTCGGGGCGCGGCGTGGGGCTGGATGTGGTTTTCACCATGGCTCAGGAAGTGGGCGGTTCCGTTCGGGTGGACGCCGATCCGGGGCGGGGCGCCCGCTTTCACCTCCAGCTGCCCCTGACCCTGTCCGTTCTGCGGACGATGCTGGTGGAAATTGCCGGCGAGGCCTATGCCCTTCCCCTGTCGCGCGTTGATCGGATTCTTAAACTTTCGCCGAAGGACATCCGGGAGGTCGAAGACCGTCAATACTGCACCCTCGATGAGGAACATGTGGGGATTCTGGACGCCCGCCAGCTTTTCCATCTGCCGCCGTCCGGCAATCCTGCGGGATCTTTCTCCGTTGTGGTGATCAGCGACCGCCTGAACCGCTACGGGTTGACCGTGGATCGCTTAATCGGCGAGCAGAACCTGGTCGTCCGTCCTCTCGACGCCCGGTTGGGAAAGACGCCCAATATCAGCGCCGGGGCTATTTTGGACGACGGTTCGCCGGTCATCATTTTTGATGCCGATGACCTGGTCCGGTCCATTCATCAGCTCCTGACCAGCGAAAAAGTTCAGAAAGTCGGCAGCGGCCGGCAGCACCTTTCGGAAGGGAAAAAGAGAATTCTCGTTGTCGATGATTCCCTGACCGTCAGGGAAGTGGAACGGCGGCTTCTTGAAAACGCCGGGTACGAGGTTAGGGTGGCCGTCGATGGGATGGACGGATGGAACACCCTTACGGTCGGCCATTTCGATCTCCTGATTTCCGATGTGGACATGCCCCGGATGAACGGCATCGAACTTGTCCGAAAAGTCAAAGCGGACCCCATGCTCCGGGATACTCCGGTCATGATCGTCTCCTACAAGGATCGGGAGGAAGACCGTTTGCACGGACTCGAAGCGGGGGCCAATTATTATCTCACAAAAGGAAGTTTTCATGACGAAGGTCTCCTCGATGCCGTGCGGGACCTGATCGGGAGCCCATGATGCCCTTGCGAATTGCCATTGTTCACCACGACGCTTCCGTCCGGAACGTCCTGTGGAAAGTCATTGCGGCGGAGCCGGATTACATTGTGGCGTGGATGGTGGGCGACGGCGCCGAAGCCATGCAGCATTGCAGACGGGACATGCCGGATCTTATCCTGGTGGATCTGGCCCTGCCCCACAGGGACGGTGTCAAGGTGACCTGCGACATCATGAAGAGCTATCCCTGCGCCATCCTGATTCTGGCGGATGCGCCGAATCAGCAGGCGGGGAAGGTCTTTGAGGCCATGGGCTGCGGCGCCCTCGACGCCGTGGCGGCGCCCCGGCCTCAGGAAAACGGCTCTGGGGAAGGCGCCAACCGCCTTCTGAAAAAAATTGCCACCCTGGCAAAAATACTGGGGAAGTCGGAACAACCCCTACGGGCCGCCGCCAAAAGCCCCGACGCCGTTCCGGCACAGTTGCCGTTCCTGGTGGCCATTGGTTCCTCCACGGGGGGACCCAAGGCCCTGGCCGCCATTCTTTCCGCTTTCCCCGCCGACCTGGCGGCGGCGATCATCATTATCCAGCATGTGGATCTCCAGTTTGCCTCCGGCCTGTCCGACTGGCTGAGTTCTCAGACGCCTCTGGCGGTCAGGTTGGCCTACGAGGGGATGCGGCCCCTGCCCGGCACGGTTCTTGTGGCGGCGACCAACGACCACCTCATCATGGGGGCGGACCTGGCGTTCCATTATACCGCAGAGCCGAGGGATTACCCGTACCGCCCTTCCGTAAATGCCCTGTTCGAGAGCCTGAATAAATTCTGGCCCCGGAAGGACGTGGCCGTTCTTTTGACGGGCATGGGGCGAGACGGAGGGATCGGTATGGCGGCATTGAAGAAGGCGGGATGGCACACGATCACCCAGGATGAAAAGACCTCCATTGTCTATGGCATGCCGGCGGCGGCGGTGGAACTGGGGGGCGCTACGGAAATCCTGCCTCTGGACCGGATTGCCGGCGCCATCCTGAAGAGAGTGCCGGCCAGGCCCGCCATGAAAAGAAGGCAATGATTACAGAAAGGTAAAAAAGGAACTCCCTATGACTCAAACAAAAGACGCGCACCTGTCGGCAACCCTCACGGAACATCAGATCAAGGTTCTTCTGGTGGATGATCAGGCCATCGTCGGCGTAGCCGTAGAACGGATGCTTGCGCCGGAGGCCGACATCGTTTTTCTTTATTGCCAGGATCCGACCCAGGCCATCCAGACGGCAGCCGAATTCAAACCGACGGTCATCCTGCAGGACCTGATCATGCCGGAAATCGACGGCCTGACGCTGGTCAAGTTTTTCCGCGTCCACCCGCAACTGAAAGATGTGCCGCTCATTGTCCTGTCTTCAAAGGAAGAGGCCGTCACCAAAGCGGACGCCTTTGCCCTGGGCGCCAACGACTACCTCGTGAAGCTTCCCGACCGGATTGAGCTTATTGCCCGGATCCGCTATCACTCCAAGGGCTATATCAACCTCCTCCAGCGAAACGAAGCCTATGCCGCCCTCATGGTAAGCCGGCAGGCCATGGCCTCCGAGCTGGCCCAGGCTGCGGGCTATGTCGTGTCGCTCTTGCCGGACCCGATTTCTGAAGGCCCCATCAAAACGGCCTGGCGATTTTTCCCCAGCTCCCAGCTGGGCGGCGATTGCTTCGGTTACCACTGGATTGATAAAGATCACTTTGCCGTCTACCTCCTCGATGTTTGCGGACACGGGGTCGGGTCGGCCCTTTTGTCCGTGTCGGCTTTTAATGCCATCCGTTTTGAAATCCTGCCGAACACGGATTTCCGGGCGCCGGAACAGGTTCTGTCGGCCCTCAACGCGGCTTTTCCCATGGAGTCCCACAACGATCTTTATTTCACCATGTGGTATGGCGTCTTCGACTGCCGAACGCGCCGGCTCCGCTATGCCAGCGGCGGCCATCCGCCGGCATTTCTCGTATCGAAAGAAGGGGCGCTTTCCCAGCTCATCACGGCCAATTTTTTTATCGGTGGCATGGAAGACAGCGTTTATCGCGGAGAGGAATTAACGGTAGAGGAAGATGCCCGCCTCTATGTATTTTCCGACGGCGTCTACGAAGTGGATCAGCCGGACGGCACGATGTGGAGCCTGGAAGAACTGGGAAATTACCTTCTCCGGAATCCGCTTGATAAAGGGGACGACATTGACGTCCTCTACCGGACCATGCAGGAGTATCACGGCCAGGATATTTTGGACGACGATTTTTCCATGATGAGCATTCTTTTTTCTTGAAGGGGTTAAATCCTATGAAAATACGGCATAACACGTTGAAGCTGTCCGCTCCCTGCGACCTCTCGTATCTGCATATCGTACAGTCTTTCGTCCGGGAAACGGCTAAACAATTCGGATTTACCGGCGACGACCTTAATAAGATCGAACTGGCCATCGAGGAAGGGGTTGCAAACGTGATGGAACATGCCTTCGCGGATGAAGATGAAATCAACACCTTCGATGTCATCTGTGAACGCATTCAAATGGGCATGCGCATCATCATCAAAGAAAAAGGCATCCCCTTCGACCCCCGGCAGCTTCCCCGGTTCGCCCCCGTCGATGACATCGAGCAGGTCGCATCCTCCGGCATGGGCGTTTTCCTCATGCGGGAATCCATGGACGAGGTTGCTTTTCTGAACCTGGGGCCGGAGGGAAAGGAGACGCACCTGACCAAATTCCTGCCGGCGAAAAATATCGAGGAATACCTGACCGACGCCGAACGCAAGGTTGAACCTCGAGCTCAAGAGATTGAGGATGCACCCCAGGCTGCCGGGAAAATCGACTACACCGTCCGGCGAATGAGACCGGAAGAGGCGATTGAAATCTCCCGCTGCGCATACAAATCCCACGGCTATACCTTTTTCGATGATCACATCTACTACCCCGACCGGATCATCGAACTCAATGCCACGGATGAAATGATTTCCGCCGTGGCGGTCACGGGCGACAATCAATTCATGGGGCATGGCGCTCTCGTCTACCCGGAACCGGGCGCCCGGATCGCCGAACTGACCTTCGTCTTTGTCAACCAGGAATACCGGAGTCAGGGCTGCATGGGCCGCCTCAGCCAGTTTCTCATGGACACGCCGAAAAGGCACGCCCTGGACGGCGTATACGGCTACTCCGTGGCCAATCATGTCTTTACCCAGCGGGGCACACTCAGGATGGGCTTCAACGACTGCGGCATTCTGCTTGCCACCAGTCCCATTACCTGGCGTTTCAAGGGCATCGTCGATGAAAACGACCAGCGCATCAGCGTTGTCCTGAGTTTCAGGTACGTCGAAGTTCCGCCGCCTCGGACGCTCTTCGCGCCGCCGCAGCATCGGGAGATGATCGTTAAACTCTATGAGAATATACGGGCCGGCCATGTCTGTGCAGCGCCGGAAACGGATGCGCCCTCTTTTGCCGGCAATGAATCGGTGATCGAAACGAGCATCTTCGCATCGGAGAGCTGTGGGGAAATCTGGGTGAAACGCTATGGCGCCCGGGCCGTCAGGGAAATCCGGGGCATTCTTCGCGACCTGTGCCTCAAGCAGATTGCGGCGATCAACCTTTTCCTGAGTCTGGAAGATCCCGCAACCTCCTTCATTACGGAAGAGCTGGAAAAACTCGGTTTTTTCTTTGCCGGCATCCTTCCGGAAACCGGTATCGGCGACGTCCTGATCCTCCAGTATCTCAACAATGTCGCTTTTGATTACGGCAAAGTCCAGGCATACAGCGACATGGCAAAAGAGATCCTCGTCTACATCCAGGCCCGCGATCCGAACGCTTCCCTGTAACATATGGAAGACATTCTACATCCCTCCTCACAAAGCGGGCGGCCGCAGACATCCGGCGGAGTCGGGCGCCCGTTTGCCGACATCGTCCTTATGAGGGCCGTCGTTTACACCGCAGATCGCAGGCAGCCCTGGGCGGAGGCCGTGGTGGTCAAAGACGGAAAGATCGTTTATGTCGGATCGTCCGACGGCGCGGCAACATGGATCGGTCCGAAGACGGAGGTTTTTGAATTAACGGGCAAGACGGTTCTTCCTGGTTTTAGGGACGCCCACATTCATCCCCTGGCCGGCAGCTTCAACCTGTTGGAATGCCGTTTGACGGGCCCGGTGGACCGGAGCGCCTATCTGGCACGGATCGCTGCCTATGCGGAGGCGAACAAAGATCAATCCTTTATCCGGGGGGGCGGCTGGCTTTCGGATGCCTTTCCCCCCGGCGGCCCGACCCGGCAGGAGCTCGACGCCGTCGTTGCCGACCGGCCTGTCTTTCTAAAATCGATGGACGGACACAGCGCCTGGGTCAACACGCTGGCCCTGCAGGCGGCGGGCATCGACCGCAATACCCCTGATCCTCCCGGCGGTCTCATCGAACGTGCAGCAACCACCGGCGACGCTGCCGGCACGCTCCGGGAATGGGCGGCCATGGCCCTTGTGGAATCCCGGCTGCCGCCCCCCACGCCAAAGGACCTCAGCATAGCGGGCTGGGCCTTCATGCAGATGGCTGCCCGGCTGGGGGTTGTCTCTGTTCACGAGGCGATGGCGAAACGGGAAGAGCTGGCCGCCTATCGGGAGTTTGACGTCAAAAACGAACTGACCCTCCGGGTACAGGCAGCCCTCCTGTGCGAACCGGAGAAGGGGATGGCCCAGGTGGATGATCTCAAGGCGATGCGCCGGGAATACCAGGGCCACCTGCTTTTGCCCCGGACGGTCAAGATCTTCCTCGACGGGGTCGTGGAGGGACATACGGCCTGGCTGCTTGCGCCTTACGCGGATCGGCCCGGCTTCTGTGGAGAGCGGTTGTGGGACCCGGATGTGCTTACCCCAATGGTCGCCGCCCTGGCCGAGGCAGATTTTCAGCTCCATTTTCACGCCGTGGGAGACGGCGCCTGCCGCATGGCCCTTGACGCCTGCGCCGGAATCAAGGACCGCTCCGACGCCCGCCCCATGATCGCCCATTGCGATTTGATCGACCCGGAGGATATTCCCCGTTTCCGCTCATGCGGCGCCATCGCCAACTTCCAGCCCGCCTGGTTTTATCAGGAAAAGAATTTCGCACAGACGACGCTGCCCTTTCTGGGCGCCGACAGGGCAGGACGCCTCTACCTCATGAATACCCTTATCAAGACGGGGGCGGTGGTCGCCTGCGGCAGCGACTGGCCCTTCAGCGGGGAACTCAACACCTTCAATCCCCTGGACGCCATCCAGGTCAGCGTCACCCGCAGGGGTCTTGACGCCGATGCGGCGCCCGCCTACACGCCCGAGGAAGGTGTTGAGCTTGCGGCCCTGATCGACAGCCATACCATCCACAGCGCCTTTGCCGACTTTCAGGAACACCTGACCGGATCGCTCACCGTCGGCAAGTCCGCCGACCTTATCGTTTTAGACCGCAACCTCTTTGCCATACCCCCCGCGGAGATTTCCCGGACCCGCGTCCTTTTGACCATCTTCGAGGGCCGCCCCGTCTTCCGCGACCCGGCGCTTGCCGGATGATCCATGATCTGAATTCTCTCAATAACCGCAGATCCATATTCCGTCCCCGTAGACTCCTTGACCATATCGGCATCAACTCCGAAAAAGTCTTGACTTTTTCGGAATGCAGGTTAAAATGGTCGCCATGAAACGATACCTTGAGCAATATATTCAGGAAGATCTGAAAAGAAAAATCGTTCTGATTACCGGTCCGAGACAGACAGGCAAGACGACGCTTGCGAAGATGCTGACGGAAAGCTTTGACTATTTCAATTACGACAATGCCGAGCATCGCTTAAGCCTCTTGGAAAAATCCTGGGACCGTTCCAAAGACCTCGTCATTTTTGATGAACTCCATAAGATGAAGAACTGGAAATCGTGGCTCAAGGGTATCTATGATACGGAAAAAATTCCGCCCTCCATTATTGTTACAGGCAGTGCAAAGCTCGATGCTCACAAAAAAGTCGGTGATTCTCTGGCCGGAAGATTTTTTGAATTCAGGCTGCATCCCCTCGACCTGAAGGAGATCAAAAACATTCTGGGACCGAAAGATCTGGAAGAGAAATTCGATAAACTGCTCAAGATAGGCGGATTTCCCGAACCCTATCTTGAGGGTGACGAGACCTATTATAACCGCTGGAAAAGGAGTCATCTGGACATTATCTTAAAACAGGATCTGGTTGATCTGGAAAATATGCGAAACATTACATCCATTGAAACCCTGATCCAGCTTTTAAAAAAAAAGATCGGCAGTCCCATATCCTATAGGGCTTTGGCCGAAGACCTCCAGTGTTCGGACAAGACCATCAAACGATGGCTGACCTTATTAGAAACCCTGTATATCGTTTTTAAGGTTCCCCCTTTTCATAGGAATATTTCCCGATCCCTTCTCAAATCCCCCAAGTATTATTTTTATGATACGGGCCAGGTCCCGGACGAAGCGGGAATGAAGCTCGAAAACCTGGTCGCCTGTTCGTTGCTGAAAGAGATACACTTTCGGGCGGATTGCCTGGGTGAAAAATGGGATCTTTATTACCTCAGAAACAAGGACGGCAGAGAGATTGATTTCTTTCTGACCAGGCAGGACAAGCCTGCGCTGATGATCGAAGTCAAGTGGAGCGACGAGGAGCGAAGTCCCAATTTCTCTTTCTTTGAAAAATATCTTGCCGGCGTCAAGAAAATTCAACTCGTCAAGGAACTCAAGCGGGAAAAAACCTATCCGGACGGCACCGAAATCCGCACCGCCCGAAACTGGCTGTCGGAAATCGTACTTGAGTGAAAAGAGCATCTGTTCTTGATAAATGCTCTGTTGTTGGAATGACCTTAGGGAAAAAAGTCGCTGATGACTCATGTCAAAATTAACCATGACATAGTGTCAAAATGACACTATCCCGTGTTTGATTATGACAGAAGAGTTGTGTGCCATACCGATGGGAAAATTGCTGGAATGAGGAAGCGATTTCCAAAGCCGAAGATAGAAATCGGCCTTTAAAATAAATATTCGACAAATTTGGACAATTCAGGTAAATTTCGTTCATAAATCAGCAAGATAAAAGGATGCATCATAAGCGCCCTTCAAGTGAAATATGTTTTTGTTAATATCGGATCACTGTTGAACAGTCAGGAAGCAAGTATGCGAGAAGAAATTTTAAACAAAGTCAAAGAGACCGTTTTAAAATTGGAGCCGTCTGCCGAAGTGATTCTTTATGGCTCACGATCACGAGACGATTATCGCGACTATTCCGATTGGGATTTCCTGATTCTGCTGGACGGTGAGGTAGATACAAAACGCACTGACGCAATACGTAATTCCCTTTATGAAATAGAATTGAATACAGATCAAATCATCAGCTCCATCGTTCGCAGTCGTCAGGAGTGGAACAGCCCCAAGTATTCAGTAGTGCCGTTACGCAGGAATATTGAAAGGGAAGGCATACGTATATGAATGAGGAATTAAACGATCCCATACAGTATCGTTTATCTTCTTCTTCAAAGCATTCCGGTTTGCGCTCTTTTTTCAATCACCATTTTGTCAAGACCGGCATTGTTCCCAAAGAAACGGCAATCATTTATAACTCCCTTTACGAAAGAAGGCAGGAGGGTGATTACGAAGTTTATGTCTCTTTCCAGGAAACAGACGTTAAGCCCTGGCTCCGTGATGCAAAAATGTTTGTTGATACTGTGATCAGGTTGATTGAGCCGGATTGAGAATATGTAAGCCCGTTTCGCTTTAAAAATAGGGCGCTGTCACTCAATTAAAAAGAATCGGTGGCTGTCCCGATATCGCCAATAATAGAAATATCCATCTTATTTTTCTTCCTTTACTTATTGTACCAAAAGAGTTACCTAATTATCGAATATGAACAACCATCCCAATTATACGCATAATCACTGACGCTAATTAGTCACAAAGAGGATTTTAATGTTTGAGAAAATCAAGCAAAAAGGCTTTCAGGTGATGCCACTTCATCATGCAGAAGCAATTCTAAAGCATGATATGTATACTGCTGTCGACGAACTGGAAAAAGTGCTCTTCGATATTAGGATACCGGTTGAAGAACTGGCGCCAAAAAGATCATGAATAATTGGATAACTAAAGTAAATCTATCACCCCTTTCATCAAAAAACATGCCCCCTGCCCCACAACTTACACATGACATAGATTTGAATCTAAATATTGCTTTAGGTGAGCAATATAAAAGTGAGACCCAAAAGGCAAGGGTTATTTCAGAAGCGTGGACCGAAAAAAATGCATTTTGCTTTTTATGCGGGGGGGCGCTATTGCGAGGACAAAATAACGCTCGCGTACTCGATTTTACATGCATGAAATGTAAAAATGGCTTTGAACTTAAGAGTACACGTGGAAATTTCTCAAGTAAGCTACCTGATGGAGCATTTAGTTCTATGATGAACCGCTTAACTGATAAATCCAGTCCTGATTTCTTTTTCCTCACGTACGACGTCAAATCCTCTTGTGTGACTAATTTCTTTGCAGTCCCAACCTATTTTATCGACTCAACCATAGTCGAAAAGCGAAAGCCGCTGGGCCACAATGCGAGACGAGCGGGTTGGGTAGGATGTAATATCATAATGAAGCGTATTCCAGAAGCGGGGAAGGTTTTTTATGTAAGAAACCGCGAAATACAAGAAAGATCGAAAGTCATAGAAACATGGGGACGTACTACTTTCCTACGAGGAGAAACAAGCCTTGAAGCCAGAGGATGGGCATTGGAAATCATTCGCATTATCGAGTCTCTAAACGTTCCTGAATTCACACTTCAGAGAATATATGGCTTTGAGGCACAATTAAAACAGAAATTCCCCCGCAACAATTTCATCCGGGCTAAAATTCGGCAGCAACTGCAGGTTTTAAGGGATGCCGGTTTCATTGAGTTTGTTGGAAGAGGTCATTACGCGTCTATTTTTTATGGTTCTGTTCAACGAGGACGGTAGGCAACACGCGACACATGCGCTATGAAATCTGTAATAATGATTAGGGAAAAAGTCATGTCCCCCTATATTAACTACTATAGTTGTTCTTGTGGTGCATGTTGGATCGATTGCTGGAGTTGTACATGCAATGATCGCTGTCCAGTATGCGATAAGGAAATTAAGCCTTATCGTTCGGATGACTTTTCTGATGACGAAAGAAGCACCCCGTCTCCAAATAGCCAGGACGTACACAAATGAATTTGCTGACCACCCGAAAGAAATTGCAAGAAATTGGGGTCAGAAATTGTGATCAGCCACTAATTATTTGATCCGCAAGGAGTTCGCCACTTTCAAGATGCTTAGAATTCTGGAAAATTGGAACATTAATTCTCTTTAGAAGAGGGGGAGAACATGTGCAGAGAATCGGAGATCATGGAAACTAAATCATCTTTCAGTGTCTGGAAGGAGATTGTCATTTCTTTATGAGCTTTCGCCAATAAAAAAGGCTGGAAGGTGGTTGTCGGCGTGGATGACCAGGGAAATCCTGTGGATTTGAGAATCGGTAAAGACACCCTGGAAGAAATGGCGAATAAGATCAAGATGCATACGGACCCATGCCTCCATCCCACGCAACAGGGGATTGGCGAAAATATTTCACGACATTGGTTTCATTGAGGGATGGGGAACGGGATTTCAGCGGATGATAGAGGGGTGCGCAACAAACGGCAATCCCAAACCGGAATTCAAAGAAATGACAGGCGCTTTTGTCGTGAAATTTATCCGGAAACCTGCCGGTGAGGGAGTAAATGAGGGAATAAGTGAGGGTGTAAATGAGGGAGCAAATGGCGGTATAAATGAGGGAATAAATCGGATACTGGAATTTATTCGCAAAAATCCCGGTAAGCGGGTGGTTGAAATCGCCGTTGCATCGAATGTCCCATCAAAAACTATTGAACGTTGGATAAGGAAACTGAGGGAACAAGGGAAAATCACCTTCACAGGTCCCAGGAAAAGCGGCGGATATTTTGTGATCGGACATTAAGGCGGTAATTGGGGCCGGATTCACATTTTATGATGAAATAAACGATTTTGCACTGGTAACATGGCTGATCGTGAGGTGAGAAGTGGCGCTGACCAGAGAAGGTTATCGTTTATTTTACAGGAAGGTGAAGGATACCGTATGGAGTTTGTAGAACGGCTGGCCCTCAAAGCAGCAAAAGTTCCGCCAATACAGTACGAATTCAACCCGGTTTACGTAAAAGCTGTTTTTCCACGGCCCAAAATATTTGTGGCAACAACTGCCCAAGAAACCACCCAAGAAACTACCCAAGAAATAATTTTAAAACTGATAAAGAATAATCCTTCTGTAACACGAAATGATCTGGCTGATCAAACCGGTCTGAGTCGGCATGGCGTGAAGTATCATTTGGAGTTGCTGAAGAAGCGGGGAGTAATCAAACATACGGGTTCGACGAAAAAGGGGAAATGGGAATTGATAAAGCCATAATCAATCCCGATACAAATTATAATAGGAAGCAAAAGGAGCATATGCCGAGCAAATATGACAAGAATTTCACGGAGCAAGGTTACATAATGCATTACCGGAAAGGCATTGATGGTATTCCCCTCAAAAATTGCGTCCTTCAATTCAAGGCAGAGTTGGAGGAAATATCCCCGTTGATCTGGAGGCGGATACTTGTGCCTTCAGATTACAATTTCTGGGATTTGCATGTAGCCATTCAAGATTCACTGGGATGGCTTGATTATCATCTTCACCATTTTGCCATTAAGAGAAAAGGGAAAAAGACAAAAGACCATATCGGCATACCTGATTTCGACAGGTTTAATGACCTGCAGGAGATTTTTCCGGGATGGGAAATTCCCGTCCTTTCTTATTTCCATGATTTGGGTGCGACCGCGACATATACCTACGATTATGGTGATTCATGGCAGCACAGCATTAAACTCGAAGGATACCTGTTCAAAGAGAAGAATGTGAAATACCCGATTTGTATTGATGGCGAAAGGGCTTGTCCGCCGGAGGATTGTGGCGGTGAACATGGTTATGTTGAGTTGTTGAAGACATTGTCCGATCCTGAAGATGAAGATTATGAAGCAATGAAAGAATGGGTCGGCAAGGATTGGGCCCCTGATAAGTTCGACAAGAATTCCATTAAATTTGATAACCCGCACAATAGGTGGAAAAAAGCCTTCTTGAAAAATAGCACAACTTCAGCGGACTTCGTGTAAAGGGACTTTTTATATTGATGAGAAAAGTCTTGTTTGGCCGGGGTTTGCGAGATTAAAATAGTATGCTGCCCGCTGGAACTCAGCATTTATCGAATGGACGACCGGTCCCGATATTTCCGATACCCGCATTTATCATGGCTGATATAGATTGACAATCCATATTAGCCATGATAAATGCGGATTATGATTTCACCCGAAGTACAACAAAGGATCAGGCAACTGAATCCATGGGTCATCAAGCCGGAAGATGCCGATTCGCTAATCAAGCAGCGGCTTCCGGAAAATTATGTCTTGCGCAAAGGCGAGGCTGTTCCTGCCGCAAACGACCGAGCCGTTCTGGTCATCGGACCGCGGCAGGCAGGCAAATCAACACTGGTCTGGCACCGGATTAAATCAAAAGCACCCGAAATCCTGTTTCTCAATATGGAAGACGCTTTGCTGCGGATCGGGTTGAAAGATCCCATCGATTTCATCGAGCACGTCCGGGAAATCTACCCTTTCATCAAAATCATCTTTCTGGATGAAGTTCAGCACATGGAAGAGGCGGGCCTTTTCGTGAAGGCGCTGATCGATGCCAAACTCGGAATTTCCCTCTGGGTTACAGGGTCATCGTCTTTCCATTTAAACAGCCGGACACGGGAATCACTGGCGGGAAGAGCGACGCGCTACAGACTCCTGCCGTTTAGCTTTACGGAGATCCTTGAAAATACGAAGGCGAAGAATCCCGTGGCGGCAAGCGTTTTGGAAGAAGAAATCGTTCGACATCAACTTGTCTGGGGCAGCTACCCGGCCGTGTATCTTGCCGACAAGACCGAAACGAAAAACATGTTGCTCAGTGATCTTGTGGAGGCTTTGATTCTCCGCGATGCATCGGATATTTTCAGGATCAAGCGAATCGATGCTTTTCGCAAGCTCCTGATGCTGCTGGCCGGTCAGATCGGCAGCCTGGTCAATCTATCGGAACTGGCCGCTGTCTGTAATGTGGATGTCGGAACGGTATTATCATACCTGGAAATCCTGGAAGAAAGTCACGTCGTCAAAAAGATCATTCCCTTTGCAGAGGGAAAGCGCCGGGAAATTACAGGCGCACCCAAGGTCTATTTTGTGGATAACGGCATTCGCAATCAATTGCTCAACAATTTTTCACCGATGACGGATTTGCGCGTGGATCGTGGACAGCTTTTTGAAAACTGGGCTTTTACAGAAATTTACAAAAACATCGGGCTGAGCGGCTCCATTAAGTTCTGGAGGAGCAAGGCCGGTGCAGAAGTGGATTTTATCATCGAAGAATCGGGAAAGACTATGGCCCTGGAAGTTAAATATGCATCCGTCAAGCAGCCGAAAATCGGTAAATCCGCTCACAGTTTTCTCGACGCTTATAAATTGGATCAGTTTGCCATCCTGAACATGAACCTGGATACAACCCTTCAGGTTAATGGCTGCAATGTTTGTTTTCTGACGCCAAGAAATTTTGCCTCATGGATTGTGCAAACGCTCAGAGGGAAATAGATAAGCTCCTTAATTTCTTGTCCGGGATGTTAAATAGCGTCACCGATTTTTCAACTTGAATCATTTAATGCTGTAGTGTATTGTAGTGCCGGAGGTGCATGATGAGGAGTGTTCTGTCTGTTAGTTTGTCCGAGAAGATGGCGTCGGAACTGGATGCCATTGTCAGGGAAACAGGAAGAAATAAGAGCGATATCGTGAAAGAGTCACTGGGGGAGTTTTTATGGGAGGCCAGATTCCGCCGGATGAAGAAAAGCCTGAACCCCAAAGCTAAAGCAGCAGGCCTGGTTACGGATGATGATGTTTTTAAGGTTATATCGTGAGGGCGGTATTTGACACAAATATTCTTATTGCCGCCTTTCTGACGGAAGGGCTTTGCTCCGGTCTGATGATCCGGGCGCGCAAGCAGTCATTCAGCCTTGTTCTGTGTGATGAGATTATCAGCGAATTTGAAGGTATCCTGAGAAAAAAGTTCAAAATCACACCGACCGATATTTCCGAAATTTCGGCCATTGTTTCCGAAGCAGCATCTAAAATAATTCATGATCTGAGTCCTGTCCCGAATATTTGTAGGGATCCGAATGACAATATGATTATCGCCTGTGCTGTTAATGCGCAGGCCGATTATATTGTTACCGGTGATGAAGATCTGCTGATCCTGAAGAGCTATCATGATATTGTCATCATTAATCCACGCAACTTTGAAGCCCTGTTTGACGACTAACCCCCATGCTCGCCCTCGCAATACTGGCCTATTGGCACGAGCAAGGCAGGCGAAGAGGGAAATAGATACACTCTTCCATTTCGTGTCCATGGATGCTTAAATAGGGAGTTGTCACCAATTACCGTCGAATTCTTCCAACCTCTCGAAATCACCTTGACTCAGAAATTATCTCTTAATATGCTTCCATCGTAAAAAGAATGCTCTCATCAACAATCATGAAAAGGAGTGGGCCATGTTAAATGCCATTAAAATAAATCTATCCAGACAGGAAATCATAGGCGCCGTCAAGGCCATGAAGAAGCGGGAACGCGAATCATTTCTGGAGGAATTGCTGGCGGCAACCTCACCCGAATATATTGAGAGCATCAAAGATGCCAGGGCGGATTATAAGGCAGGGCGGGTCAAGACTCATGATGAGGTGTTCGGTCATTGAGCTACCGATTGATCTATACCCGGCGGGCCATCAAGGATATTGATCGACTTGACGCAAAGGTTAAAAGACGCATCGGAAACACTCTCCTGTGTTACGCGGATTAGTGAACAATATGTAACTGCTTTCCCATTTGAGAACAATGTTGCTAAAGTCAAGGATGATAAAGGCTGGGCGTTCATTAATAAAGAAGGAACTGTTATTTGGAGGTTCACGTAGTGGGCATGAGGGCATGGGGACGGAGGGCATGGGGACGCTGTTAACGTGCGGCCGGGCAAGGTCGTGTAATCAGGCGGGTGGAAATCCCGCTCCGGAAGGTAGGCCAGCCACCGGATAGCGAGTCT
>JAFGHS010000133.1 GCA_016930075.1 Deltaproteobacteria bacterium | reverse complement strand
CAGCTCGGCTGCCCGGGCCGCCAGGGCGCTGCCCAGAGCAGGCTCACGTCCCAAGCGGGCGCAGGCCTCGGCGAAGGCAGAGGGGGTATCCGCCACCAGGCAATGGATGCCGTGCTCTACGGGCAATCCCGTAAGCGCTATGGAGGTGGCCACCACCGGAACCTGATGGGCGAAGGCCTCCAGAACCTTGATCCGGGTGCCGCCTCCGCAGCGGATGGGGACCACCACGACATCCGCTGCGGCGTATTCCGGCCCCAGGTCTTCCACCCAGCCCGCCCATGTCCAGCGGTTGTCGCCTCGCGCAGCCAGTTCCCAGGGAAGCGGCGGCGTGCCCACGACCCGCAGGCGCCAGGCCAGACCGAGGGCGTCCAGTGCCGGCGCAATGTCTGCGGCAAAATGTCTCAGGGCGTCGGCATTGGGGAAGTAGCGCAGGGAGCCCACGAACAGCAGGGAAAGACAGCGTCCTGATTCAGCCAAAGGCCGAACCGGCCTGAGATTTAGAGGCACCACGTTGGGCAAAACTTCAACCCGTTTGCCGGGAAAGCGCCGTGCAAGGATTTCCTGATCCGGGGCAGAGGCGGTAAATATTTTTTGCACCTGCGGCAGGAAGTTGTTTTCGATGCGCCGATAAAGTCTGGCTTCCCGCAGACAGAAGAGGGCCATCTGTCGCTCTCTGCGTTGGTGATGCACGGCGGCCATGGACAGGCGGGTTTTGGATTCCATGTCGTCCATGTCCAGGCTGGTGGGCGCCGAGGGAAAGCGGCGCATGAGGGCCTGCGCCAGAGGGGACAAATAAAGGCGGAAAACGTGGATATGCGAGAAGGGCTTGGAGCGGCTCCAGGCGCGGGTCTTCCGGAGGAAATCCGGACAGGCCATTTCCCCGGCAAGGACCTCTCCGCGCCAGCGCCGCCAGCGCCACCACAAGCGGTAGCTCCAGCCCGTGTGCCGGGTGCGGGGTATAATCTCAATGTCCTGACAAAGGCCCCGCAGGGAGGCGGGAATCCGGGCCTCTCCCGGATTGGGCAGGGCCAGGAGCAAATGTACACAGTAAGTCCGGGCCAGCGCCGTCAATTGGTGGTAAGGCCGCATGCATACGCCGGCCCCGGATGGTGAAGGCACAACGCCGCAGAGGAAGAGAAGGGAGGGCCGCACGCTCTGCAGTCCAACGGGCAGGGGGGCCGCGATACTGGTTGGGCGCCACCATGGCCAGACTCCCGCCCGAGTAAGGTGCCTTCCCGCCAGGGTGCAGACGATACGGAAGGCAAAATCCGGCCGCCCCAACAGGAGGCGAAGGAACTCGGGTTCGTGCCACGATCTTCCATCGTGGTATAGCGCTGAGACGCGCACCCAGAAGGTAATCCAGGGATCCACCCGCTCCAGCGCTTTCAGGGCCAGGGGCATGATGGGTAATAAGGAAAGCCTTGGCGTACCATCCGCCCGCAGCTTCGTGGCGGTGGTCTGTTCCGGATGGCGGCGGATCGCCACGAATGCTTGTGGGGCAAGCGCCGGAGGGTCCGCGGCGCGGAGGAAGACCTGCAGCAAGAAGAGTGTGTCCTCACCTAAACATGGGTGGATATAAAACCGGCATGGGCCGATGGCCTCCTGGCTCACCAGGAAGGACCCCATGGCGACACCCTGGGTCAGTCGGGCGGCAACGGCATCCTTCCGGTAGGCCGCGAGATTAAAACCGGTGATCAGGTCCCTTGGACAGGATGTGCTCCGACCGTTCTGAAAGCCAAGAGCGCGGCCCACGACCACCTGGGCGCTGTCTTCGCGAGTGAGCGCCTCGAAGCATCGTTCCAGAAAATCCGTAAACAGGATGTCATCGTCGTCGAGAAAGAGAATCCAGTCTCCCCGGGCGGCTGCAAGCCCCACGTTCCGGGCATAGCCTGCTCCATAGTTCCGATCCAGCGCGATGAAGCGTACACAGTCATACAGTGCCACAAGGCGCGCAATGTCCTGCCGGAGGCCCGGGTCGGAGCCGTTATCAATTACCAGAATCTCCAAGGGCGGCAAAGTCTGGTTGATGGCTGACAGGATAGCCTCCCGCAGGAAGGCAGGCCGGTTCCGGCCGGGGATGATGACTGAGACTGTGGGAAGAACCATTGGGCAGTGTCCGTCAGTTAGCGCTTGAGTGTCAGGGCAAGATGGACACTCAGGCGCTCAGGGTGATTTGTGCTGGAATTAGTCATCTTTATTTTCCCAATGCATGACATCGTTTACATGCAACGTAACACATTACATCAAGTTTACGGAATAGGTAATTGAATCCTGTTACCCAGGAAAATTTTACTGTTTGCCCCGAGGTGACCGCGATTCATGTATAGAATGTCTTCATGATGTTTGGCAAAACATGTCTTGTCATCACAGAAATAGGGAACTAAATCGACCGTCTTTACGTTTGGGAAACGCTTTATGGACTCAGCAACAATCTTTCTATATGCTTTTTGGCGGGTATCAACCGTTTTCTTATCGATAAAGCAGGATTTGCTCGCCTGATTTCTGACACACCTCTTTGGACTAAAATCAAGTTCAGGATAATCAAGTACGATGATGATCTCTTTGCCGGCATCCGTGAGTTGTTGCAGTGTATTGTTTAAACCAATTTCAAATATCTTGTCGCGATCTCTTATCCCGGGATTATCCATTAACCTGATTCGATAGTAATGACTATCTTCCGTTCCCCCAAAATCGACTCCGCTTTGCGTCGCGGCAAAACGTCCTGCGAGGATTACATAACGAATGTCCGGATTGTTCGTTACGTGTTCCATAATCCGGCTCGTGCTTTCAGGGCAGGTCGGGGAGTGATCTCTTTCAATGCCCAGGAACGGGGGACAGCCATTCCTTCCGAAGAGCACGACGTCAATGTTGTGCCTGTTTAAACTGTAGCGGATGGCCCCGAATAATGCCTTTGCATGTGAATCGCCGATCAGGGCGACGGAAGGCGTTCCCGAAACATTAGACATTTGGCAAAAGCTGTTTTGAGCGAAGGGGTATATCGATCTGCACTCGGCACGATTTTTCTCGTGTCCGGGCTCGTCGATGGTGAACGCGGTTTCGTCGAAGCTTAGATTGGTAACAGGATTCACATATCGATTCAGGCCAAGACAACCCACTGAAACCATCAGGACACACAGAACGGCTGCCTTAACCTGGCCTGCCCTGCCGGATCGAAGGGGCCGTTCAATCAGCTTATAGGTTATGCAGGCCAACAAGAAGCTGGCCAATACAACCGCAATACGTATCGCACTTGCCGGTGTTCCTGCAAAATAGATGTGCGCAAAAGACAACAAAGACCAATGCCATAAGTACAATGGATAGCTGACCAGGCCAATCCCGACCAGGACGTTTCGTGAAAGTATGTGGCGGTTTATCCATGCCCCGGCGCCGGCGGATACGAGCAGACAAGCGCCCAGGGTTGGAAGCAGGGCCCACCAACCCGGATAAGCCTTCCCCGGGCCGACCATTAGAAACGAAATCATCATCAATAGTAGCCCCAGCCAACTCACCGCGTCCGGTACAATTTTGTAAAGGTTGAGGGTCGTGCCCTTGCTCCCGAACACCCGAATGAGAGATTGAATCCCCGTTCCTTGTAGCGTCAAATAGGCGAGGACGGCGCCAAGACAGAGCTCCCAAAGACGAGTTGGAAGCAAATAGAACGTGGCCGCTGGTCTAAACTTTATAAACAAAACATTCAACAGGAAAGACAAAGACAACGTAGCCAGCAAACTCCACAAGATGATCTGTTTATTCTTACGCGTAAAAAGAAAAACAATGAAAAGCGGCCATATGATGTAGAACTGCTCCTCAATGCCGAGAGACCACAGATGCATAAGGGGCTTTTCTGCAACGGCTCCATCGAAATACCCTGTTTCACGCCACAAGACGATATTCAGAATGAATCCCGCTCCGGCAACAACATGTTTAGCCAGTAATTGATATTCATTCTTAAACATGATGAACCAGCCTAATACAAGACAAGCCATGAATACCAAAATCAAGGCCGGGAAAATACGCCGGATTCTCCGTGCGTAGAAATCGGCGTAACGAAAACGATGGTTCTGTGTCTCTTGAAAAATTAAAGATGAGATTAAGTAACCGGAAATAACAAAGAAGACATCAACGCCTGCATATCCCCCTTGCGCCAAAGGGGGGAAGGCATGAAAGCAGACGACCGCCAGAACGGCTATCGCACGCATGCCATCAATATCCGGACGATAATTAAAAGTAGTGTTTGAGTTCCTGATAAGAACTTCCTTTTTGGGAGTGAAGCATAGAAACCTCCGTCTTGTGTGTCAAGAAAATTATAACCACGGAATGCAGGGGATGGCATCGTCTGCACCTTTTGCTATCCGTTTACCTCCAGCGATCCCGAAAAACGCGGGACTGTAATAACCGTAGTAACGCACTCCCGCCAGTTGCGGGATTCGCCTCGGTTTGGGATATGTGAACACATAACCTGAATGTCACGCGTCGCCGCCAGCTATTCCAGGGCGGGGAAACTCTTACTTGTTTTTTTGTCCTTGGCCGTATGCGAATTCTTGCAGTCCCGCTTCGTTTGCCTATTTCCTTGAATTAAGAGTTATGTCCCATGAATTCCAAAATCGAATTAAACGATATCGAACCCTTAATCTGGCGGCGGATACTGGTTCCTTCGGAGTATAATCTCTGGGATTTGCATGTGGCCATTCAGGACGCCATGGGGTGGTTGGATTGCCATCTGCATCATTTCGAGATCAAAGGAAAAGGCAAAAAGAAAGAAGAACGCATCGGCATTCCCGATTTTGACCGATTCGACGATTCGTGGGCATGCCCCCCGGAAGATTGCGGCGGCGTGGACGGCTACTTAAGTCTGCTGGAGATTCTGGCGGATCCCGCAAACGACGAATATGAAGACATGAAAACGTGGGTTGGAGAAAACTGGGACCCGGAGAAATTTGACAAGAAGGCCATTGTTTTCGATCCGCCCTATAAACGGTGGAGAAAAGCGTTTATCCGGTAATGCAAAGAGAGAGCCAAAGACGGATCAGGGAATTGAGCCGGCAAAAAAAGACACGTCGGCAGCAACGGATTCAAGCACAACAGCGTTTGCTATCCGCCGGCAGTTGGTGTAACGTTTCTTCCTAATATCCAGCACAAGGGCGCGAAATGCAATGGATTGAATCGGAAACTCTGGAGTTGAAGAAATCAACCAGTGAGTTGAAAGCAGGCATTGTTTCTCTTGTCGCGATGCTCAACAAGCATCATCGCGGAGAGCTCTGGTTTGGCATAAGATACGATGGGACAGCCGTCGGCCAGAGCATTTCCGATGCCAGTTTGCGGGAAGTCGGGAAATCTATCGGCGATCATATCGAACCCAAAGTTTATCCATCCGTGGAAAAGGTCATGATGGACGGAAAGCCTTGTATCCGGGCGCTGGTGGAGGGAAAAGACGTCCCGTATTACGCATACGGCAGGGCCTATATCCGGGTGGGTGACGAAGACCGGCAGGTAAGCGCCAGGGAATTGGAAAACATCATCCTCGAAAAAAATCGCGAACGTCTTCGCTGGGACATGGAAATCTGCGCTCAGGCAACCCAGGACGACATCAGCAGCGCCAAGTTGAAACGCTTTCTGAAAGCCTGTGGACTCAAATACGATACGGCTCAAAACGCCCTCGACAAACTCAACCTGATCAAGAAACATAAGATCCTGAACGCCGCCGTTTTGTGCTTTGCCAAGAAGCCGGAGAAATTCTTTGCCAACGCCAAATTGCGTTGCGCCACCTTCGGAACAAACGATACAACCGTTACTCTGGATATGAAAGATATCGTAGGCGATGTCTTTACGCTGATCGAAAAAGCGGAAGAGTATATTCTGGAGCACATCAATATCGGTATGCGCGTGGAAGGCCTGCGGCGGGTTGATGTTCCCGAGATTGATCGGGAAGCGTTTCGCGAGGCCGTCATCAATTCTTTTTGCCATCGGGATTACCGTGAATACGATTCGGTCAACATTGCCGTCTTTAAGGATCGGCTGGAGATTCGCAATCCCGGTTTGCTTTATGGCGGGCTGACCGTTTCCGATATCCGGGAAAAGATGGTTTCTCTGCGGCGCAATGAACTGCTGGCGGAACTTTTCCAGCGCAGCCATCTGATCGAAAAATGGGGGCGCGGCATCAAGCTGATTCTGGCGCGGGAACCGGCAACAGAATTCGAGGAAGTCGGCTCAATGCTGTTCGTGGCGCGGTTCCGGAGAAAAGGTTCGCAAAAAGGCATTGACGGCAAAGCCGACGTGACGCCGGGGAAAACGCCGGGGAAAACGCCGGGGAAAACGCCGGATGCTATTTTATGGCTTCTGAAAGAAAAACCCGTTTTATCCATTCCCGAACTCGCTGAAAAAATTAACAAGTCAGTAAGCGCTGTAGAGCGAGCCGTGCGAAAACTTCGCCAGGCAGGCCGTTTAAAACGCGTCGGTCCGGCCAAAGGCGGGCACTGGGAAATTAGCGGGGATTGATGTTGATTGCGCCTTGTTATTAAATCCGAATTTCCACTTGTTCAACCTGCAAGATTGAATCGGCAAAAAAAATGAATTCTATTCAGGTCGTCTTGCTAAATTGTCATATTGTGCTATAGATACGCATCTTTTCCAAACAACGGACATGCTTTGCGGCGGCTATGGATCGACGATGAAATACCGGATTTACATTGACGAAGTCGGTAATCCTGATTTGGATAGTTCGGAAAATCCAAACCACCAATTTCTCAGTCTTACGGGTGTGATTATTGATCTGGATTACGCCGCCACGGTTTTACATCCTCAGATGGAGGCATTAAAACAGCGCTACTTTCATGCGCATCCTGATGTGCCGATAATTTTCCACCGAAAAGAAATGTTTAACAACCGCCATCCATTTGAGGCCTTATCAAGCAAGGCTATCAGACAAGCTTTCGATGATGATCTTCTTCGGCTGATGAAGGTTTGGCAATACATCGTACTTTCAGTTTGTCTTGACAAGAAAAAGCATAAGGAAACTTATAGGGTATGGCGCTTTGACCCCTATCACTATTGTTTGCAGGTATTGCTGGAACGGTTCATGTTCTTTTTGAAAAGGAATT
>JAFGHS010000132.1 GCA_016930075.1 Deltaproteobacteria bacterium | reverse complement strand
GGAGCCGCTTCTGCACCATGGGCGCTATCCGCGATTTCGTCCTCTTCCGTCAGATGCATCTCCTGTCGGGGTTTCTGGCCCTCATCGTCACCGCCCTGGTCGTCAACTTCATTTTGGGACAGTTCAAGGCGGGATTTGAAGGGCAGCCTGTGGCCCACACCATGCACATCTGGAACTTCGCCGGCATGGCCCTGTCGGGTCTGGCATACTGCCTGGCCGGCGGCTGCCCGGGCCGCCAGCTCTTCCTGGCCGGCGAGGGGGACGGCGATGCCGCCGTTTTTGTCCTCGGCATGATCGCCGGGGCCGGCATCAGTCATAATTTCGGTCTGGCCAGCTCGCCGGCCGGCATCGGCCCTCATGGCATAGGGGCCGTCATCATCGGGCTTCTGGTCTGCCTGTTCATCGGATTCACCGTGAGAAAAAGAATCGCATAGAGAAAGGAGAATATAGATATGGCCAACACGATAGATGCACGCGGGCTTTCCTGCCCCCAGCCGGTCCTCATGACCCTGGACGAGATCAAGAAAGACAAAGCGGATGAGCTCCTTGTCATGGTGGATAACGAGGCCTCGAAGGAAAACGTGTCCCGGGCCGCCCAAAGCAAGGGATGGAAGGTCAAGGAAATCAGCGAAGCGGGTGGCATATATAACATCACCATCACGAAGGGATAGGCAAAGTGGCGCATTTGGGATTTTTAAAAAAGAAAAAAACACAGGAAAATCTTTCCGATCAACAAGAACGGACGGAACGGGGGATTCTGGTCTTTGAAAACACCGGCGAGGTGATTCAGGCAGAAAATCTCCTGAAACAGCACGGCTGGGAGGTCCGGGTCATGGGGCCGCCGCCGGAAATCCGCCAGGGATGCGACATGGTCATCGAATTTCCCCTCATCGAAGAGCTCAGGATCTTGAAAATCCTGACGACAGCCGGGCTGGCGCCGTTGAAAACGGTGCCCGTCACCAGTCCCCTCCTGCAGCCTGTCGACATTTTCCAAATCCGGGATTACGGGAAATACCTGATGGTTAGGGCGGCGAACATGAAACTGACGGTGGACCGGGAAACGAACATCATCGTCAACATCTCCGGCGGCGGCTGCCCCGATGTCCCCTACCTGGCCGCCGCCATGGTGGGGCAGCCCCTGGCCGGCGCGCCGAGCCCGCGGGAGATCGGGCATACCCTCTGCGGTTATGCCCTACAGCTTGCTTACGAGGAGGTCCGGCGACGATGCTCTGTATAGTCGGAACCGTCCCGGACGACCGTTTTACCCTGACGCAAGGGACCGTCGAACTTCAAGGCAATGAACTGCGTATCGGGCAGGCGTCCGTCGGCGTCAACCGGGGAACGGCCGCTCTGCTGGCGGCGGCGGCGACGGCGGCTGCGGTTTTGAAGCAACCGGCGCCTTCAGCCTGCCTCGTCGGGGACACCGGAAACGGAAAGGGAAGCAGAAAACTATATCGTCACATGATCGACGTCTTGCCCCAAAAGGCATTTCAGACCATCACCCTGCACTATCTCCAGCCCCTCATCCACTGGCACAAAAAGATGCAGGCCGTCATCGGCGATCTGACCCCCCGACCGTGTCTCATTGCCGACGCAGGCTTCATGTACGTGGCCAAAATGAGCGGCGAGGCGGCTCTCTATGATCTTTTTACCCCGGACGTCGGGGAACTCGCCTTCCTGGCCGACGAGGAGGCGCCCCATCCCTTTTATACCCGGGGCTTCATCCTTCATGAAAACAACCGCGTCCCCGATCTGATTGCCAGGGCGTACCGGCACAATAACGCCGCCCGTTATCTGATCGTCAAAGGGGAAAAAGATTACCTGGCCGACGCAAGCGGGATTCTGGAGACGGTGGATCACCCCGTCGAGGAAGTCCTGGAGGCCATCGGAGGCACGGGGGACACCCTGACCGGCCTGGTCTCCGTCCTCATCGACGCCGGGATGTCCGTCCGGGAGGCGGCTGTAGCCGCCATGCGGACAAACCGCCTGGCAGGCCAGCGCGCCAAGCCCACGCCGGCCACGCAAATCGGGGACATCATCCGTCACATCCCCAGAGCGCTCGAAGCGGTTCTGAGCGAATGCGGCAGGCAGGCCGAATAAGAACGAAAACAGGAGGATGCCATCATGGATAAACCGGCAGCCGTGACGTCTGAAACCACTCTGATCGACATCATCAGCGGACATCGCGAAACGGAACAGATTTTTAGGCGGCTTGAGGAGGAAACGGGAACCTGCGTCTGCTGTGAGGGCTTGTTCCTCTCCCTCAGAGAAGCCGCGGAAAAATTCGGTTTTGACCTGGAAATGGTTTTGTCCGAAATTAAAGGGCTGATCCGATGTCCATCAAAGCCCTTCTTTTAATATTCTCAGAGCTTCCCCACGCCCATGTTTTCCTGGTCGGTCATCTAAAGCAAAAACCCTGCTTCATCCCGCCTTGCTCAATGGCGCCGTCCCGGAGCCAGGCCCTGCCCTCCCCGGGTTTGAAAAATTCGTAATGCTGAAGGGTGATCTCAACGGTATGCGTAAAGCCGTCATAGATTTTGCAGGCATCAAGATGAAAGCCGAGCGCCGTTCTTGCCCGGAAGCCGTCCCTGCGGCGTATAGCCGATTTCGACAACAGCATACCGGTTCTTCATGGCCCTGTCTCCCAATTTGAAATTCTTGTTTGCTCCGGCTTTGGCGGCCATCATTTTCCCCTGAACCGCAGCGGGTCGTCATGACTTCGATGTCTTCTTTTCCAGCCGCTCCCTTTCATCCAGGATGATGGCCACGGCCATCCGGGCCGTCTCCCCTACCAGGGTCGAACATTTTTCCGGCATACCCGCCTTGACGCTCGCTTCCATCTCTTTCGGATCATAGAGATTGAAGAACCGCCCGAAGGTCTTCTCCTGAATATCCCTGCACCGGCAGGTGCCGTGTTCATCGACAAACTGGTCGTGAAGCTTCTTGGCCAGGAGGCAGGCGCGGACCTGCTTCATCATGTCGTCAAACTCCGTAAGCGGCCGGCCGAAAAAATAACTGATCGCCATGGCCCCCCCGGAGAGGGCCCCGCAATGTCCGTCGCCCGTGAGCCCGACACCGTCGGCCAGACCCGTGGCGGCCTTGAATACCCCTTCGTCTTTAACGCCCAAGGTCTCAAAAATGCCGGCGATCGTGCATTGTGCACACCCGCCGCTTTTTAATTCATGCTGTTTCGCCTTATGAAACGCCTCCTCCAGAATTTCGCTGCGTCCTTTTTCCATATGAACCCTCCTATAACGGCAATATTTTAAAGCCCCTTTACTTTACGGGAACTTGGCGGCAAAGGTCAAATGAATAAAATATTCGTTTGTCTTGACAGGCCGATCCGCATGGAGACAAATCCGGCAAACACCGGTGCCTGACACGGAAAGGTCCCCTGATCGGCTTGATGGTTCACGGGAAACCGGTGTCGTCCTCCGGCCGCTTCCAGGCCCGCTTGTCCCGCCCCCAGATCTTGGAGGTGCGCTCGGTAATAAACGCCAGGGGCAGATCGGCAAAGTAGCCGTAGTGTTCCAGGTACTCGATGTAGGGGCCGCCGTCCAGGGCTTTGGCCGGCAGCATGGCGTCGTTTCGCCCGTCGAATTCCACAACGGGCACGCCGATCCGCTTGCACAGAGCCGCATCAAAGGTGGCGGCCGCCGACACCCATTGACCATCCAGCAGGAACTGGTTGTAGCCGTGGCCGGGAAATTCGTTTCGTCCCAGGCGGGCCTGCAGGTCGGCGGGGATACGATGATTGCGGATCCGCGCCAGGGCCAGACGCGTGGGAATCCCGGCAGACCGGGCCAAGGCGCACAGCAGCACGGCTTTTTGCACGCAGTAGCCCTTTCCCGCCGCCAGCACGAAGCTCGCCCGGAAATCATCGGGATGCATCGAGATCATGAACAGGTTGTAGGGGATCCGGTCGCGCACGAAGGCAAACAGGCGCAACACCTTATCGTGCGCGGATTGACATTCTCCGGTCAGTTCGACGGCCTTGGACCGGATCAGCGGGTGATCGACCTCGATAGCCGCCGTGGCTTTCAGATATTCTTCCAACAGACATACCTCCGAATTTTGATCGACAGAAATTTTCTACTCACAGCCGGAGTATAGGGGCAACGGTTTCATGTGTCAATGGGTTCTTGAACATGGGTTCTTGAGCAAAAATATTTGGCTTACTGGAACCGAGCCTCTAAGGCGTTTCATCCTGTTTGAGGCAGCGGACCATCAGTTCCGCCACATCGACAATTTCCAGCCGGTTCTCCGGGTCTTCCACCTTTCCGGCGTCATCCAGCATCTTGGCGCATTGGGGGCAGCAAACGGCAAGGACATCCGCGCCGGCCTCCCGGGCCTGGGCGATGCGGATGCGCGCGGAGCTGTCCTTTCCGCCCCCCAGGATGTCGGTGAAGAAGTTTCCGCCGCCGCCACCGCAGCACAGGGCGTTGCCGCGATTCGCATCCATTTCGGTCAGGGTGACCCCGGGCAGCGCGGCCAGGAGCTTCCGGGGCGCTTCATAGACGCCGTTGTGACGGCCGAGGTAGCAGGGGTCGTGATAGGCGACGGTCGCCGGGCATGCTTTCAGCAAAGGACGCAAGGCGTCAATTTTTTCCGCTAAAATTTGCGTGTAGTGATACACCTCTCCGTCGGCCCCGAGCTTTTTGTAGTCCTTTGCGAAGGCATTGTAGGCATGGGGGTCCAGCGTCACGATTTTTTTGACGGCCCGGGCCTTGAAAAGCGCCATATTCTTTTTGGCCAGATCTTCGAACAGCCAGGTTTCCCCCATCGCCCGCGCTTCGTTGCCGTCGCATAATTCCTCACGGCCCAGAATCCCGAAAGAGACGCCTGCTCGATTCAGGACACGGGCGACGGCCCGGGCGATTTTCTGCCCCCGTTCGTCATATGAACCGACACAGCCGACATAAAGAAGATAGTCGTGCCCGTCATAAACGGGAACGGACAGACCGCGGGCCCAGTCGCCGCGTTTTTCGGCCGGTTCCTTATAGGGATTCCCATGGACCTGAAGGGCCTTGAAATAATCCCGCACGGCGGGCGGCAGCGTTCCCGCTTCGACAACGGCCTCGCGTGCGGCGATGAACATATTGACAATATCGTCATTGAACGGAAAGATGCAGTGCTTGACGCAGTTCGCGCACAGGGTGCAGGCATAGAGGATCTGCTGGAACCGTTCGCTGGTTTCCACGTCGCCGCTCAGCCAGGCCCGCGTGAGCCACAGCCTGCCCCCGGGCGAGAAGGATTCGAACCGGTATTTCATATAGGGCGGGCAGTTGAAGCCGTCATAGTCGTCCGTCAGTTTGCAGTACCCGCATCGGAAGCAGCGATGCAGCAGTTCTTCGTATTTCATCGCGGCGCCTCCCAGTTTCCGGGATTCATGATCCCTTTGGGGTCCATGGCCTTCTTGATCCTTTCGATGAGACGCGCCGTGTTGGGATCCATCCTTTCCATGACCAGCTTCTGCGCCTCCGCCTCCCCCTTCCAGATCATCCCGCCGATAGCGAGGGTGAACCGGTTCGATTCGTCCACGGCCTGCCTCGCCGCTTCGATATCGGCCTTATCCGCCCGGTTGAAGGAATAGTTAAAGCCGAACATGATGCTGTGGCAGGTCAGGACCTGGTGGACATAGGAGGCGACCATGCCGTGGGCGTGGGCGATTTCGATCCCCTTGCGCCAGGCGGCGGGCGCCTTGTCGAAAGGGAGGATGGCGGCCGAATACTGGAAGCCGCCCCCCTTTCTGAAATCGGCGGCCACGGCGGCCTTGGGCGGCACATCGAGAAAGCGCGTCCGCAGGGCCGGATGCAAATCATCGACCGGTTTGACTGCTTCGCCACCGCGGATTTTCCCGGCCACCTCCCGATAAATCCGTTTTTTCATCGCCAGCTCTTCTTCAAAATGGGCGGAGAGGATCACGACATAGAAGATGTGATTCATCCAGTCGGGTTTTTCTTGCGCGATCAGGAAAAAATCTTCCAGAAGATCGAGCTGGGTCAATTCAAAGATGACCTCGGGAATCGCATCGATGTCATCGGAGGAAAAGACGACAACATCCCGGTATTGAGGCCTCGGGTAGAGCTTCAGGGAGAGCTTGGTGACCACGCCGGTCGTGCCGAACCAGCCGATGAACAGGCCGGGCAGGTCGGGGATGGGCCCGCGGGTGTACCAGAAGTCGGCCACCGCCGCGGATCCCAGTTTGCAGATCTCCCCCGTCGTCAAAACGACTTCCATCCCGTTGACCATGTCGGAATTGAGTCCGTAGCGCGGGGTAAGGTGCCCATGCCCCTGAATGATCGCGTTTCCCGTGACCGTCACCGTCGGGGGCGCTTCCGGCGTGGAATGCTGAAGCCGGGGGTGGTATTTTTTCAGGTAGGCCCGGAGGGCGGCCTGCGAAACGCCCGCCTCGATGAGGGCATAGCGGCTGATTTCATTGACCTCGAGGATCCTGTCCATCCGCTTCATGTCCATGACGATCCCCCCTTTTTGGGGGACGACGAGGGCCGACAGAGTGAAACCGCCCCCCAGGGGCGTAACGGGGATGCCTTCCCTGTTGGCCAGCATAAGAATGCGTTGCACCTCTTCCGCGTCGCCGGGCATCGCCACATAATCCACCCGTCGGGGAGGCTGGGCCCCCGAATCGCGGGAATAGATGTACTGCTCTTCCTGCCGCCGGGAAACGTAATCGCTCCCCGTTATGTCACACAGCGATGTATAGATATCCATAGCCACTCCTTCTGCGGTCATTCGCCTTTCCGCCCTGTTTTGACGGGACGCCCTCTCTGAAGGATGCAGCGTAATACGGGGTAACAGCTCTGTCAAAATAAAATTTACATTTTCTGTGTGATGTATCATAATCAATTTTAAGCGGCATCGTTTCCGTAACAGGGCATGCTCTGGTTTTGCCGGGGCAACAACCTTTCAAACCCTGATCGGTTCAATATCATATTGACTTTCTTTTGCCGCAGGAACAGCTGATAAAAGATATAAGTCTTCAAAAAAAGGAGGCGTTACGAATATGAAGAGAGAAGAAACCGTCTGTGCCAAGTGTAATGGCCGTTCATGTTATCCCCTGATAGCGACGGAGGCGCCTCTGCCTCCCCTGGAAGATGCGCCTGATTTCTGCCCTATGCGGCGCTTTCCGTCTATCATGAAAAAAGTTGCTGAAGAATACGCTAAGCCCAAGATAAAAGAATTTGCCCGTCTCGCTTCCATCCAGGAGGCCGAGTGTTATGAACTCACCGTCTCGGGTCTGAGGACAAAAATCCCCCGGATCGAGGAGACCGTGCAGTTCGCGAAGAAGTGCGGATATACCCGGTTGGGCATCGCCTTTTGCATAGGGCTGAAGGAAGAGGCACGGATGCTGACAAACATTTTCGAGGCAAAGGGTTTCGATGTTGTTTCCGTGAACTGCAAAGTGGGGCGTGTCCCCAAGGAGAATATCGGTCTTAAGGGTCAGGAGAAAATCATGGGGCCGGATCTTATGGAACCCATGTGCAATCCCATCGCCCAGGCCGAGATTCTCAACGCCGAACACGTTGATCTTGCCGTATTGCTGGGTCTTTGCGTCGGGCACGACACGCTCTTCCTGAAATATTGTCAGGTTCCCTGTACGGTGCTGGCCGTCAAAGACAGGGTGCTGGGCCACAACCCGCTGGCGGCTTTGTATCTTTCCAGGGGACCCTATTACCGCCGTGTAGCTGCGACTGAGCAGATCAGTGACCGGAAAGCGAAGATCAGCTTGGATTAGCCCTGCGCAAGTGCCGCCGATAACCGGTGTAGTCCATATTTGACCGATCCGGCCTGTTGATTTATGAAATGCAGCCCGGCCACATCGAAAGGATAAAGACCATCATGAAAAGAAGGGCATTCTTGAAATCTCTGGGTGTTTTTACGGCGCTGATTGCCGCCCGTCCGGCCTTAAGTTTGGCGCAATCTCAATCCCCGGCAAAGACGATGCCGCCTGAACCGGGAGTTAAAACCATTGTTGCCCTGGCCGGCGCGCGAAAAGGAGCATCCGATTCGGAAGTGAAATCGGCCGTCCGGGCTGCCGCCAATGCCGTGACGGATTTCTCGTGGCTGTCCAAAGGCGATGCCGTTTTCATCAAACCGGCCTTGAATTCCGGCCTTGCCTATCCGTCGACGACCAGTCCGGTCGCCATTGGCGCGATGATCGAACTCCTCAAGCAAAAAGGCGCGGGGCGCGTTATTGTGGGGGATATGTCCGGCATTGAACATGTTAAACTAACGCCTGACGGTCTAACCGGCAGCACCCGCCGTTTGATGGCGTCTTCCGGCATGGCGAAAGCTGTCGCGGCGGCAGGCGGAGAAAACCATTTTTTTGAAGAGGCGGGATGGAACGCGTTTTATGAAGATGAGCCCTGCAGGGGATCTCATTGGAAGCGCGGCCTGATGATGCCCAATATCCTCAAGGCAGTTGATCATATCGTTTTGATGCCCCGATGCGCACGTCACGTTCTGACCGGCAGCACGCTGGGTTTGAAAGCCGCGGTCGGCTACTGGCGCACCGACACGCGTCTGGAATATCATCACGACGCATCAACCCTTCATGAAAAAACAGCCGAAGGCAATACCGTCGCTACCCTGCTGCAAAAACAGCGACTGGTTTTGTCCGCCGCCGATAAAGTTCTCACGTCCTTCGGTCCGGATGAGGGCCGCATCGTCGAGCCGGATCAAGGACTGATCATGGCATCAACATCGGTCGTCGCCCATGATATGGTTGCACTGGCCTGGCTTCTGGAAAACCGGCTGAATCTGAAGTTAGAGGGAATGGATTGGATCAGGGACCATGAACCCCTGGTCGCGCGAGTCGGCAATCATTACGTCGTCCATAAACTGGGCGGATGGCGGTCCATGTTGTCTTCCGAAAAGTTCACCAAGCATGACCTCAATTCCGTCAAAGATGACCGCGTCCTCAATCGCGCCTGCCACGTCTTGGGCGGAGTGCCTCATGTGACGCTCATTGCCGCCGACAGCGGCGTACCGGATGGCATCAGAAAACGGTTGGCTGAAAAAGCAAACGGCGTCTCAGCGTAAGCAACGATATGAAGGAAGCAAAAAAATGCGGTATGGAAACGGAAGGCTATTCCCGATTCGAGAAAGATGAAGATCAAGCTTACATAGCCGCTGTTCCTGAACTTTCCGGATGCATAGCACACAGTGATATGTATGAATCCGTATCGGCAAATCTGAACGCATAAAAAAAAGGGTGTATCTGCTTTATGCCTTCAACTGGTATATGACCAATATAGAAACCGTCATTGACGATGCCTATGCGGTAGGCAAAATTATTAACCCTAAAAAAACCAAAATGGATAAAAAGGCGGACGAAATCTATTCGTATCTTCTGGAACGCCCCATCCACGAAAAAATGGAAAACGCTTTCGGAAAGATTGGAGAAAACCCCCCGTATCCTGAGTAGACCGAAATGCCTTTTAAGAGATGCTGCTCTATGGCCTCTACGCTCTATAAAACCGCAGCCTATTTATGATTAGACGACCTTGTCGCAAATCAGTTTCCGAGCCTTTTTAAAGAATTTCACCAGATGGGCTGCGTTCTGTTCCTGCTGCAATAAATTCCCGTATTTGTACTCTCATGATGTGCTTGACACATCTCATTCGTGACACATATAATCCCAAGTCAGACAGCGGGTTTTTATCATGTATTCGCCGTCCACCACGTCGTCCGATCCGATCGGCAGCTGCCCGTGGGAAACAGCCGGCTTGAAGTGCGATTCAGCCGCGAGGGCGGGACAGCCTGTCGCCGGTGACTGCGGAATATAGAGCGCCCTTCGCCTTTGCGGGCGCCATCCGGCGGGTTGAGGTCAACTTGCTGCAACACCGGCGTCCAACCGATACGAAGGAAGAGGCCGAAACGCGGCGGCGCAGTGAAACGACCCGTCAGTAAAGGAGTCCGCCATGTACGTGCGTAAAAAAATGAGGGACCGATACCGCCGCTTCTCTTTTTTAACCGACCTCGGCGGCATCAAAAGCGCCATTGGCGAAGCGCGCGGCATCGGTTTCCCGCCCCAGCCTTTGCTCAATAAGACGTATGAACCGAAAAGCGCCGACCCTGATTTGAACGAAGAGTGGTTCGTCCAAACCATCAAAAAGAAAGTTGCCGACCATCCCGACAACAGCATGGAATTTCCTTTTTACGGTGAAAAGATCTACGAGGAACCTCTGGTGGGGTTTGTGCGTGGCGATGATCCTCTGCTTCAGGAGTACAAGAGGATCATCGGACCCCACCACTTCACGCCCGAGGAGATCATGAAATGGCAGGCTGATAAAAATGGGGTTCCGGCGCCGAAGGCGGAAGACATCTCGGTCGTCTCTTTCGTTATGCCTGTCACGCGAAACACGAAAACCGACAACGCGGCAAGAAAGGATTGGGTGTCCGAGCGCTGGGCGCAAACACGGCTTTTGGGCGAAATCTATAGTCAGATCATTGTCCGCGAGATGGTCGAGTATCTCATGAATCGGGGCATTCTGGCCATAGCTCCCGATGTCACCCCCATGTTCAACAAAAAAAGATACCCCGTTGTCGGCTGGGCGTCTCCCTGGTCCCACCGTCATATGGCTTATGCGGCGGGTCTCGGCACGTTCGGGATGCACGATTTTCTCATTACGGAAAAGGGCTGCGCCCACAGAGTCGCGAGCTTCGTTGTTCATCTGAAACTTCATCCCAACAGGAACCGGCCGGACGATATTCATGCGTATTGTCTTCAATATCAGGGCATTAAATGTCTGAAATGCAAGAGCCGCTGTCCCGTAAATGCCATCAGTGAAGAAACCGCCCACGATAAAGAGGCCTGCATGCGTCGCGTAGCGGCGTCCACGAAATACTGCAACACAAAATATCATATCTTCATTTACGGCTGCGGACTGTGCGCGACGGGTACGCCCTGCGAATCGACTATTCCGGAGGCGCTTTTAAAGAAGACGTGACGGCGAAAACAGTCATATAACGGTAACGACTATCACAGGAGGTATACAAATGAAGAAAACGCTGGGTATCATTGTTTTAGTATTGATTGTGTTGGGACTCGCTGTCTGGCTGGGTCTTCCGGCCGGTCTTAAGGCCATGGGGCTCCATCCTTCTTATACCGGGCCGAAATATCAGCTTCCCGACGGCAAGGCCCTGATCATCACGACAAGCCACGACCGGTTGGGGGAGAAAGGCGACCGGACAGGCGTCTTCGCGTCAGAGATGACGGCTCCCTACTATGAGTTCATCGCGGGCGGGTTGAAGGTCGATGTGGCCAGCATCAAAGGCGGCCCCATCCCTATCGATCCCATGTCTTTCATGTGGTTCATCAAGTCGGAATATGACGACCGTTATTTAAAAGATGCCGGGTTTCAACAAAAGGTTAATCAGTCCCTCAAGATTGATGATGTTGATTTTACCGGATACGATATCATCTATCTGGCCGGCGGATGGGGGGCAGCTTACGATTTAGGGACGTCCGAAACCCTTGGGCGTAAAATCAGCCAGGCTTACGGCGCGGGCAAGATCATCGGCGGCGTCTGCCACGGTCCTCTCGGCCTGCTTACGGCTCAAGATGAAAAAGGCAATCCTCTGGTCAAGGAACGGCATCTGACCGCCGTAACGGACAAGCAGGTGCGCGAGCTGGGGATATCGATGACCCCCCAGCATCCGGAGCGCGAGCTGCGCGCGGCTGGCGCGTTGTATGAAAGCAAAACCGCCTTCTGGGATATGTTTGCCAACCACTCTGTCATAGATGGCCGCCTGGTGACGGGACAGAACCAGAATGCAGGGGCCGAGGTGGCGAATAAAATGATGATGACAGCCAAGGGGGGGCCGCGATGATGAAAAACGGGTCACAGCGATTTTCGGGTGAAACAGTCATGCGTTTTCTGGTGGGGCTGATCGGCCTTTTATTTCTGGGTCTCGGCATCGGCTTCATGACGTTTCCCGACAGTTTTGCCGTGGGATTCGGTGTCCAGCCGATGACCGTACAGGGCCTGAACGCTATCCGGGGAGATTTTGGGGGCATCTTTATCGGAATGGGTTTTTTCACCCTGCTTGGAGCGGTAACCGGTAGACGTCATTGGCTTGTCGTGCCGGCCTTATTCCTGATGTTGGTCATCATCGGACGCGCGATCAGCTTGGGCGTGGACGGATTTTCCGCGGCGGGAACCCAGTCGTTAAAAGCAGAGGCCGTCATGCTGGCCGTCTTTCTGATTTTGTTTATTTTCACCCGCAAAACCGTAAAAAACGGGAAAGACTTATCTCTGTCGGACATTTTCAATTTCAACGTCCTGATCGTTGTTGTCTGCGTCGCGATCATTCTGACCGCCCTGATTGGCTTTCAGAAACAAATCGGCATGGCCATGGTCAACCGGATGGCAACGCGGATTATGACGGCGAATGCCGTCGATGCACTGCCTGAGGGCCTTCACGCCGTCATCATCGGTTCGGGAGCCCCATTAGCCGATCCGAGAAGGGTGGGGTTCAGCACGGCCGTTATCGCCGGGAAAAACATGTACGTCGTCGACATTGGACCCGGCAGCGAGCGAAAGCTGGAGCTCATGAAGATCAAGCCGGAAGCGGTCAAGGCCGTTTTATTGACCCATTTCCATTCCGATCACATCGGCGACCTGGGCGAGCTGATGCTCAAGCGCTGGGCGGGCGGGTCGATGAAAAGCCCTCTCGATGTGTACGGCCCGGACGGCGTCGAAACAGTCGTCAAGGGATTTAATCATGCCTATTCCCTGGACACGCAATACCGGATTTTGCACCATGGCCCGAATGTCGCGCCGCCGTCCGGAGCGGGGGGCGTTGCCAGGACGTTTCAATTTCCGGCGGGAAAGAAAGAAGCGGTCATCATCGAAGCGGATGGCCTCAAGGTGACGGCTTTCGAGGTCGATCACAGGCCGGTCAAGCCGGCCGTAGGATACCGCTTTGATTACAAGGGCCGGTCCGTCGTGATCAGCGGAGATACGGTCCCCTGTCCGAACCTTGTTCAACAGTCCAATGGGGCGGATTTGCTGATTCATGAGGCTCTTCAGCCTGCCGTCGCCGGTATCCTTGAAGCGATACAGCGAAAAACAAACCGTCCAAAGACGGCCAACATCATGCGGGACATGGTCAGCTACCATACCTCCGCCGAGGATGCGGCAAAGATGGCCGAGCAGGCCGGCGTTCAACAGCTCCTGATGAGCCATATCCTGCCGCCTTTGCCCGTCGCGGATCTCAAGGCGGCTTTTATGGGCGACGCGGAAAAATATTTTCGCGGGAAGATCACCATTGTTGAAGACGGCATGTGCTTCAGCCTGCCGGCTGGAAATAAGAAGATCATCCGAAAATCATTTTTTTAGCCGGGCGTTAAAAAAGCCGGCAGGGCGTGTTTCGCCCGTCATAAACCAGAGAGGTAAAATCCATCTCCACGAATACCCGTCCATCGAGGCGTTTATCGACATGAACAGAAACGAAGACTATCACGCCGCCGGGGATGGGATCGTTCTGCAAAATGGCCGCCCGGAGGAAGACCTTCAAGGATTCCCAGGCACAGCGGCTGAGATCAGCAAGAAGCTTGCGATCATAAAAAAAGTAATGCCGGAGAATTTTGGGAATGCTAAAGACGAAATGTCGGTGGGGAACCTTCTTGAGGACGTTCATGCACAGCAACTCCCCAAACCCCACCACGCGCTTTGTCAAGGGAAATTGTGAAGGGATGGGCTAGGCCGTCCCCTGGTTCGGACCGGCCTGGCTTCTTTGGTAGATTTATTTCTTGGTCTCGTATGATGCGGGCGGGGTCGGATAATTCCGATTGCCGATGTCGTTGGGATCAAAGGCCTCTTTGATCTTGCGCTGGAAATGGAAGATGATGGGCAGAGGACCGCATCGAAGGTGGCGGCCGCCGAGACCCACTGACCGTCCAGCAGGAACTGGTTGTAGCCGTGGCCGGGAAATTCGTTTCGTCCCAGGCGGGCCTGCAGGCCGGCGGGGATGCGATGATTGCGGATCCGCGCCAGGGCCAGACGCGTGGGAATCCCGGCGGACCGGGCCAAGGCGCACAGCAGCACGGCTTTTTGCACACAGTAGCCTTTTCCCGCCGCCAGCACGAAGCTCGCCCGGAAATCATCGGGATGCATCGAGATCATGAACAGGTTGTAGGGGATTCGGTCGCGCACGAAGGCAAACCGGCGCAACACCTTATCGTGCGCGGATTAACATTCTCCGGTCAGTTCGACAGCCTTGGACCGGATCAGCGGGTGATCGGCCTCGATAGGCGCCGTGGCTTTCAGATAGTCGTCCAACAGACATACCTCCGAATTTTGATCGACGGAAATTTCCTTGTCCGCCGGTGGATTATAGGGATAACCGTCCCCTGTGTCAATGTGATCTTGACGAAGAAAAATGACAAAGCCGCAATAAAAATATGCTTGTCAAACGGCTTTCCTTAAAATGACTTGACACCCGTGCTGAGACGTCATAAACACATTGCAGCAGTGGCACGAAGTTTTATTATTTGCTACGAATATATTTTATAAAGCACAGGGGCCGTGAGGGATGATCTCTTCAGCAATGGATGAGAAGCTCCCCGGCTCTTTTAAGGGTAGCTCATGAGTCATCTTGAAAAACCGACTTCCGCCGATCATTCAGAGGCGTTGAAAAACCGCGACACGTCCATAAGCGATCTTTATCAGGAGTCCATCCGCAAAAAAATCTTTCTGTTCGGTGTTCTGTTTCTGTTCCTGCTGGTGTTGATCGTTTACGCCATCGCCGTGGGGTATTACGATATGTCGCTGCCTGGAATCATAAAGACCCTGTTGGGATTCGGCGACGGGTCCGGAAATATTGTGATCTGGAATATCAGAATGCCCCGGATTGTTGCGGCCATCGTGACCGGTTGCGCCCTTGGATTATCGGGGGTCGCCATGCAGAGCCTGTTGAGAAATCCTCTCGCTTCACCTTTTACCCTGGGCGTCAGCCATGGGGCCGCATTCGGCGCGGCCTTTTCCATTGTTTTTTTGGGTGCAGGCATGACGGCGGGCAGCACGATCAGGATGACCGGCGTCGAAGGGCTGATGTTAAAAAATGTTTACATGGTAACGTTATGCGCCTTTTTGGGCGCCATGATCGCCACGGCAGTCATCCTCTTGTTGGCCAGACTAAAAAAAATGTCTCCGGAATCCATTATCCTGGCCGGCGTGGCCATGTCTTCATTATTCACGTCGGGAACGATTCTGATCCAGTATTTTGCCTCTGAGGTGGAAATCGCCTCCGTGGTTTTCTGGACATTCGGGGATGTCACCCGCTCCAGTTGGCCGGAAATCGGTCTTTTGACGATGGTCACTTTCGCGGTCATTGTCTATTTTGTTTTCGTCAGATGGGACCTCAATGCCGTTTCCGCAGGCGAAGATACGGCGCGATCATTGGGTTTGGATGTTGACCGGTTTCGCTTATACGGGATGCTTCTGGCCGCGCTCGCGGCATCTCTGGCCACAGCCCTGCATGGCGTCATCGCCTTTCTTGGATTGTTGGCCCCCCATATCGGACGCCGGTTGATCGGAGCCGATCATCGGTTCCTCATTCCTTATTCCTGCCTGATCGGCGCCTTATTGTTATTGCTTGCCGACACAGCCGGTCGTCTCATCGTCGGTTCGGGAACTTTGCCGGTGGGCGTTTTGACTTCCTTCATGGGCGCGCCCCTTTTCCTTTATCTGCTTATCCGGGGATTAAAACGATGATCTTGAAAGTCAATGGATTGGAATTTACATATCATGAACGCCCTGTCCTGAAGAATATCGGATTCGAACTCAAAAAAGGTCAGATCATGGCTGTATTGGGCGTCAACGGGGCGGGAAAGACCACCCTGCTCAAATGCCTGAACCGGATTCTTCGCCTGAGGATGGGAACCGTATTTTTGGATGAAGAAAATGTCAAAGACATGAGCAGGAACCATATAGCCAAGCATTTTGCCTACGTTCCGCAAAAGTACGAGGAAGAGCCTTTGACTGTGTTTGACGCCATTCTCTTAGGTCGAAGACCTTATATCAAATGGGAAGCCACTTCCCATGACCTCCGCATCGTTGAGGCCATTCTCTACCGCTTGGATATTGAGTATCTGGCCCTCAGGCCGACGAATCAATTAAGCGGGGGAGAGATGCAAAAGGTCATCATAGCCAGAGCCCTGGCCCAGGAACCGGAGGTCCTCCTTCTGGATGAACCGACCAGCAACCTCGATTTAAAAAATCAGCTCCAGGTCATGCAGCTGGTGACCAAAGCCGTCCGTGAGCATAACATGGCGGCCATTGTATCCATGCATGACATTAACCTGGCCTTCCGATTCGTGGATCATTTTTTGATGCTCCGGGAAGGCCGCGTTCATCTGTTGGCGCCCAGGGAAGAGGTGACGGCGCAAGACATCGAAAAGGTTTACGGCGTGAAAGTTATTCTTGGCGACGTGGATCAATATAAAATTGTAATCCCGGTAAACGAAAATTCAGAAGGAGCATTATGAAAAGATTGAATAAAACGATAGTCATTTCTATAACCCTGATCTTGATTATGGCCATTTATGGGAGTCCGTGCGAGGCAGGTAAGACCGTCACGATTACAGACATGACGGGCCGGCAGGTCTCCGTTCCCACAGACCCGGACAGGATCATCTGTTTGGGAACGGGAACGCTTCGTTTGATTGTCTATCTGGAAAAGCAAAATAAACTCGTCGGCGTAGAAGATTTTGAAAAACAGTTTCCCATGACACGGCCTTACTGGATTGCTCATGGCCGTGATTTGGCGTCTCTTCCTTCCATCGGACCCGGCGGTCCGGGCGCGATCAACAAGGAACCGGACCTGGAAAAGGTCCTGGCGGTGAAGCCTGACATGATTTTCATAACCTATATGGATCGCGACAAGGCCGAAGCCCTGCAAAAGAAAATCGGCATTCCCGTTGTCGTTCTGACCTATGGCCCTTTCGGAACATTCGATGAAAAGGTGTATGAATCCCTGCGTCTGTGCGGCATCATTCTTGATAAACAGGACAGAGCCGAAGCGGTCATTCGTTTCATTGAGAATTCCCGCAAAGACCTTCTGAAACGGGTCGCCGGCGTTCCTGAAAAGATGAAACCCTCCGTCTATATTGGAGGCATCGGTTTCCGGGGCACACACGGCATTGAGAGCACGGAAACCGAATATGTCCCTTTTGAATGGGTCAGAGCCAACAACGCGGCCAAAAAGGACTCACAGAAAGGCCACCTTTTTGTAGACAGGGAAAAAATCTTGAGTTGGAACCCCGACATCATCTTTATCGACAGCGGCGGCAACGATCTGATCCGTCAGGATTACGTAAAGAAGCCGCCTTTTTATCATGGGCTGAAGGCATTTAAAAACAAAAAGGTCTATCTGCTTTATGCCTTTAACTGGTATATGACCAATATAGAAACGGTCATCGTTGACGCCTATGCGGTGGGCAAAATTATTTACCCTAAAAACTTTAAAGACGTCAACATGGATAAAAAGGCGGATGAAATCTACGCGTATCTCCTGGGACATCCCCTCCATGAAAAAATGGAAAACGCTTTCGGAAGGATCGGAGAAAACCCTTCGTATCTTCCGTAAACCGAAATGCCTTTTTTAGGTAAGGCTCATCTCGACCGGATTATCAAATCCAAATGGATGCAAGAACCGGATGAACCTTATTGATGGTTAGACTGATTTCCCGCAAATAAGTCGTGCAGTTTTGCGCTATTAAATGTGAATTCCGAAATATAGCAGTATGTATTTCAGCGATACATAGAGAAACAAAAACCCAAACAGGGCTTTAAGGGCGTTTGGTTTGAATTTGGCGACAAGCTTTGCGCCAAAGAATGCGCCGATGAGTGCTCCAATGCCCAGCGTGACAGCCACAGGAATGTTTACCACGCCCTGATAAATCTTGAAGGCCGCGCCGACCAGCGCCATCCAGACAAAGGCTGCCATGGACGTTCCAATGGCCAGTTTCATGGGTGCCCGCAGGAAATAAAGAAATGAAGGAACCAACGCGTATCCGCCGCCAAGACCGATGATGCCCGTCAGGGTGCCAACGGACGCGCCAAGAAGGGATTTCGAGGCGACTGTGCCGGGCATGGATGTTCCGGCGGGCGGGGGAGGCGCTTTCCCTAAAAGCCCTTCGTAAAGCATGCGTAGAGAGACAATGATAAAAGCAATGCCGATAATAAGATCAATAACGTCTCCGTAATCTTTTATATAAGCGAAAATAAGGGAACCAATAATGACGCCAATAACGCCGCTCACGCCAACCTGAACAGCCGTTTTTTTGTCCACGTTCTTCATACGCAAATGCTGCACCGCACCGGAGCCGGCGGTAAAAACAACAGCGGTGAGCGTCGTTCCCACGGCGATTGCCGGATCGAAGTGAAAACCAAAACGAATTACCGGCATGATGAGCGCACAACCGCCTGTGCCCAGCAACCCGCCTACCACACCCGCTAAAAAACCTGTAATCAGATAAAGAATGTAAGCCACGTCGCACCTCCAATCGCATTTGGCCATATAGACAGATAACCACAATGCCATCTTCTGTTCAAGGAGTATTTCAAGTCTTTTTGAAGAATTTCGACAGATGGACTGCTTTCTGTTCCCGCTGCAGTAAATTCCCATATTTGTACTCTCAAGAGACACTTGACATATCTCTTTTCCACGACGTATACTCCCGAGTCAGACAGCAGGGTTTTTATCAATTTTTTAAATGATTAGACGTCGGTGAAGAAAAGGAGGATGCCATGAAAATAAGTGCCCGCAACATATTAAAAGGAAAAGTCAAAACAGTAAAAGCAGGGGTTGTGAACGATGAAATTATTGTTGAGCTGCCAGGTGGTTCCGAGATAGTATCCATCATTACAAAGTCGGCCGCGGAAAATCTTGCTTTGGCTCCCGGCAAAGATGTCTATGCCATCATTAAAGCATCCAATGTGATGATCGGCATCGATTAACGGTTAAGACCATTATTTTGGGTTCTCACAATGAATTTCCGGAGGCTTCCTATGGGCCTCTGGTTTCATATTGATTATCTTTGATTTTCCAGATGATATCGCTGTTCCCGCGGCATGTTCCATTTTTGATCGGACCCATAGAGAATGGCAATTTGTTCAGAAAGCGACGTTGTACGAAAGCACTGAGATAGAGGTAGTGGAATGAAAACAATGAGGATCGAGGACGCTATCGGCGAGATCCTGTGTCACGATATGACAGCCATAGTCGAAAGCGGCTTTAAAGGCGCCCGGTTTAAACGCGGCCACATTATAACGGCGGAGGACATACCGGTCATGCTGGACATGGGAAAATCTCATGTCTTTGTGTGGGAACCGGAGGCGGAAGAGGTGCACGAGGATGAAGCCGCCTCAACGTTGACGGAGGCCATGTGCGGCGAAAACGTGACTTGCTCCGGACCCTCCGAGGGAAAGATGTCGATAAGCTCAGCCATCGACGGCCTGTTCTGCCTGAACCGTGAAGCGCTTAGGCAAATTAATATGGTGGACGACTACACCATCGCCTGCCGACCGGGTTATACCCGGGTACGGAAGGGCGATACGCTGGCCGGCGCCCGAATCATCCCCCTCGTCACGAAGCGCAGGTGTGTCGATGAGGCCGTGCGGATAGCAAAGGAAAACTACCCTGTTTTGTCGGTGCTTCCGTTCAAACCCCTCAAAACGGGTGTTGTCATCACGGGAAACGAAATATACTACGGCCGCATCAAGGACGCCTTTGAACCCATACTCAAAAAAAAGTTGAGCGGATACGGCGCGGAGATCCTCGGCTTTACGAAATGCCCTGACAACCTTGACATGATGCTGAAAGCGATACAGGCCTTCGTGTCGTCGGGCGCGGATTTGATCCTTCTAACGGGCGGCATGTCGGTGGATCCGGACGATCTCACGCCGACAGCGATTCAGGCAACCGGGGCGCGGCTCATTACCCAGGGGGTTCCCATGCAACCGGGAAATATGCTGACCATGGCTTCTTATCTGGACAAGATTATGCTGATCGGCGTCCCAGGGGCGTCCATGCACTTCCCCACGACAAGCCTCGATGTATTCCTGCCGCGGGTGTTTGCCGGAATTGAAATAACCAAAAAGGAAATCGCCAGCTACGGCGAGGGTGGATTATGCATAGGCTGCAAAGTCTGCCGGTATCCTTTGTGCTGGTTCGGCACAGGGTCATGCCAAGCCGGATAAATGATCTTGAGCAAACTCCGGTTATGCCGAGGACTCGTAAGGTTAACCATTTCGATCCCCGGTAAATACAGGCATTGCACTTAATTCATTTTTAATGTTGAATCGCCGGAGTGATAATATATGCCTGGCCGCGGCCAAAATAGGTTTTACGCATCAGGGATTTTTTACAGCGCTCCAGCACATCTTGATGTCGAGGACGGGGGTTCCGTTGATGGCGTCGAGGCCTTCGACATAAAGCGTCGTTCCCTCAATTTTTAACAGCTTGACATCCTGGATGCCTATTCCCGACAGCCGGTCCGGGGTTCGCGTTGCGAAAACCCCCGTTTCTTTACCATCCCAGCCTCTTTTAAATACGGATGTGACCGGTTTTCTGTGTGGGTGGGGGGACGCCCTTAAGTTATTAAGTTTTCAGTAGGATAGAAAGCTAAGTGCCAGAAAAGAAAGGAGATAGAACTGCTTTATGATTAGCTTTTCCTGGGCCGATCATTTTCTTTTAGATAACGCTCGATCAGACTCACTCACGGCACATTTACGGGTTGTGATCGTTTTACAGCCAGTTTTTAATTGACATACTACGGGGACTTTTTTATATTCCTTCTGCATAAGGTACGTTCTTAATTTAAAAAATAATTTAAAAAGGAGAGCGAAATGGCGATTAAATTTTTTGGCCAATATTTATTGGAGAAAGGCAAAATTACTCCGGAGCAATTACTTTCAGCCGTTGAACATCAAAGAGAAATCAATGTATCCATTGGGACAATCGCCATCGAACAAGGCTATCTTTCCTCTCAGCAGGTGGAGCAGATCAATAAGGAGCAAATAAGAACAGATAAAAAATTTGGCGAGATTGCCATTGATTTCGGGTATCTTACTCAGGGAATCATCGATGAGATATTGCGGATGCAAAAGACAAGAAAAATATATTTGGGAGAATCCTTAATTCAAAAAGGCTTTTTGGCCCTGGAAGAATTGGAGCGTGAACTGAAATTATTCAAGGATGAGCAGGATAAAGATGAAATCGTAGTCAATGCCGCTCTCAAGAGCATTACGGCGTCTCAAACTGTGGAGATCTTTGTCGACGTTACCATTAAGATGTTTTTGCGCATGCTGCGGGAAACCGTTAAGATCGGTGAATGTTCTTCGTCAAAAGACAAGGTGAATCTGATGGACTGGACATTCTTTCAGAAAATCACCGGTGCGCAAAATTATGGTTTTTTGCTTAATTTATCGACGCCGACGCTTTTAAAGGTTGCCTCTCTTATGATGAAAAAGGAAATTGCAAAGCCTGACGACATATCCTGTGACGCCGTTGCGGAATTTGTAAACATTATTTCAGGCAATTCGTGCGCGAAGCTCTCAACGGTGGATGTCAAACTGAAATCGCACCCGCCGGTTGTTTATAACAATTTGTCTGATGAAAAGTTCAGCATACAAAGCGATAATGTTTCTATCGTTAATCTCCTGTCAACCATAGGAAACCTGCAGATTGCGATTGAGATTGTAAAATGAAGCTTTCATGAATAAAAATGTGCCGTAAAGAAATCTATAATCGTCTTTGCCGGCGCATGATCTATTTCCCTTTTTCCTTCACGCCGCCCGGCCAGAGCACAAAAAACGGGCTTTTGATTTTCATTGTCTTGAATTGGCCTTCAACTTCATTTCTGATCAGGTCGTCATAAGTCAGGATAACGACATATTCGGCATAGTCGAACATGAGGATCATGCGGCTCTGGCTCTCCAGGGCGTGACGCTGCTCGACGGCCGTTTCGAAGACCGCCTGGTATTCCGCAAAAAGCCACATATGACGTCTCATCAAAATAATTGAATAGATGGCCTGGGGAAGGGGAATGTGCATTTCGTAACATGTCGTCGCGTATTTGGAAAAAATGGCATGGGCCTCCTCAAACGGTTTGTCCGTATCGAAGAGTTTCCGGTAATTGCTGTAGAATTTCAGCGCCAGTTCTATGGCGTCATTTTGGGGCATCTTGTGAAATATGGGGGTTTTGGGGTTGATCTTTACATTTTTATACCACTGTTCGGCAATTTCCTGTGCTTTATGCTCGATAGTCTCAATCAATTTTGTCGTATGTGTTGTTGTCATGGCCTGACCTCCTTCTTTTCTGCAGTATGGGTGGAAACGCTTTAAAGACCTTGCCTGTTTGCCGCGGCTTCACGATGACGGGTTCTTGCCTTTCCGTTTCAGGGCATCCTCCGCCAGCTTTTGTTCCGTAATGTCTTCCAGCGTTTCGACAGCCCCGACCAGCTCGCCTTGAGAATCGCGGATGAGGGCGGCCGTAAAGCGCAGCCAGCGCCCGCTGTTTCCGAGATCGGGAAAGAAATCCGTTGCCTCGTAGGCATTGTCAATGAGATCGGATTTACGATATTTACCGGAATACCATTTGGAAACCTTTTCGACCGCACTGTCAACCAGCAGATCGGCCATGCAGGGGCGCTCTTTTCCGTAGAATGCCCGCCATTGCTGATTAGTTCCGATAACAGCGGCGGCTTTCACCCTCGTCAGCTTTTCCAGGGCCCGGTTCCAGTAAAGGATTTTATGGTTTTTGTCGATGACGAAGGCAGCGATGGAAAATCCTTCCAGGATGCTGTGAAGAATCCTTTCGCTGTCGACGATCATCTGTTCCGTCGTTTTCCGTTCCGTAATGTCTTCCAGTGTTTCGATACAGCCGACGAGAGCGCCTCGGGAGCTGCGGAGGGGCGACACGGTGAACTTCAACCAGCGCCCGCCGTCTCCCAGATCGGGGAAAAACCCTTCCGCCTCGTAGGTATCTTCCAATAGCTTCGACTTGGCGACATCCCCATACCATTCCGGAATGGTCTCCAGTGTCTGATCGACAACGAGATCGGACATACAGGGTCTTTCTTTCGCATAAAAAGCGCGCCAGTGCCGGTTCGTGCCGATCATATCTTTTGCCGGGATTCTGCTTAATTTCTCCAGAGCGCGGTTCCAGTAAATCACGTTGTGATCAAGGCCGATGACGAAGGTCGGAATAGGCGATCCTTCGATGATGCTGGAGAGCTGCTGTTCGCTTTCGCGCTGCGTCAACTCCGCGGCCATGCGTTCCGTAATGTCCTCCAGTGTTTCAATGGCGCCGACAACCTCGCCGTCGGCCTCCCGGATCAATGCAGCCGTAAAGCGAAGCCAGCGCCCTTTCTCGCCCAAGGTGGGGAAGAAGTCGGTCGCTTCATAGGCTTCCTCCAGGAGATCGGATTTGCGATATTTCCCCGCATACCATTTGGGAATCCGGCCTTCGGCTCCATCGACAAGGAGGTCTGCCATGCACGGCCTTGGCTCGGCGTAGAAGCTTCGCCATTGCTCATTGGTGCCGACCACCGCGCTCATGGAAATATTGGTCAGATGTTCAAGGGCGCGGTTCCAGTAGATGATTTTATGATCCTTTCCGATGACAAAGGCGGGAATGGAAAAGCCCTGGATGATGCTTTGCAGCAGATGGGCCGATTCCGTGGATTTTTCCGATATCGCACGTTTCCCCCTAGGGGTCTTCACGCCGCCGCCGGCGCCCTTCTTCTCAACCGTTTTTCTTTTCATTGAAGTCCTCCTTTTGTGAAAAGCCCGCTTGATCAATTACGCTTCCGGTTTCGGCCCGGATATGATGATGCTTTTTTTCGTGCCTGGCTCGTGGAAAGCAGGGTGAGGCGACGTTTGGCCGTCGGTAAGATGCTGTTTTCAGGCAAAAACAGTATAAGACATGCTTTTTTTACTGTCAATGAAGAAAATGGATGGAAATTAGGGGACACAACACTTGCCCGGCTGCACAATATAACCGTCCCCTTTTCCTTCACGATCAGGGGGTGGCGGCTTGATCCGGAAAAGGGTGACGACATCCTTCGGAACACCATGCCGGATTCCTTCGGAATCGCATGGCGGAATCAGCGGAATAGGCAAACTGTAGAAGATGAGCCTAAAATTATCTGCTTCGGACTGTTACCACCACGAGCCGGTTATTATTTTGTCGGAACAAAAGGCTGCATACTTCTGAAAGTAACTACATCCAATATAACAGGCTCCCTTTTCCCTATCAGTGATAAAACCAGAGAGGCTCGGGTTCTGGCAATCCCTCTCACATTCAGACTTTATTGTATTAAGGGTTCTGCTGCATACTTCAGCGTAACGTTTGTCAGCAGCAATCGCGTCTCCCGGCACGGACAACCCTGACAACGTTGTCTGGCTTTTGTCTGTCTGGTTTCTCCGTCCGTCCTGAAATGCCATCCCAGACATGAAAATGGCGGCACCGATAACGACAGCCAGAAACACACTAAGTAATTTCTTCCTCATGATTCCCTCCTTATTCCATTACGTTTTCAAGATGGCACTAATCCAAAGCCAGTTGGTCAGCTTCCGGATTACTGACTTATTCGCTGCCATTTCTGACAAGCCGAATTTGGCTTGGGTTGTAGCAGCGTCCAGAGGAACTGGGGTCTTGAATTATCACTTTCTGAGCCTCAGCCTTTTTGAATAACTTGTATTTCAGGACCCGACCCCATTTTACCTACTGCCTTTTTTGCCATTTTTCAAACCTTATTTATTACGGACTTGTCCCGCAATATCAGTTCAAGATCATCATGTCTTGCACAAAACACTTGTTTCCGCAAGCCGTACCGCGCATTTACCCATGAATTGAAGAAAGAAAATCTTGACTCTATCGTTGGTCGATCACAGATAATATCGTCACTCAACAGCTCCAACCGGCAATGATGAACGGTCTTTTCAGCTATATCCTCCACATGAAAATCCTTATTCAGATTTATGCCCTTTTCAGTTCTCCTAAAGACGTCCATAATTTCCTTAAACCCAGCCCTTTAATAGATACTCACATCTTTTACGTTAAGAGGTGTCAATTGATTCCTATTATAAAATCCCATAAGTCTATCATCGATGTCCCAAAGATCCCGGTGATGAACGACGAACCAGATACTTGGTACTGCCTTTTTCTGATGAATAGGTTTCATATCCTTATTTTTCTCGGCTTCTTCTTCATGCACAGCAGTGTCTGATGCGTTTGGAATAATCTCCATAATCTGCTTCAGGTTCTCGCATTTCATGTGACTGGCTATCAGCGTCATACCTCCGCCCTGTTGGAAATTTAAGGAATATTGAGACAGCATTGAGGTATAAAGGGGACGGTTCGATATTCTAAGCACCGAAATTTAGAGCTGTCCCCTTTTCCCTTCCGCAAAGAGCCTCTATTCAAGTTCACCAGTTTGTACCACCTGATGAACGAGGAACTATTACGGGAATGCTTCAAGCGGCTGAGGAGTGATGCAGCCGTAGGCATAGACAAAGTGACCAAGGAACTGTATGAGGATATAAAACGGGATATAAAGGGAACGGTTCTATATTCTCAGCACCAAAAAAAAGAACAGTCCCCCTTTCCAGATATGCAAGTAGCGTAATTTGTCTTATCTTCCCTTATAACGAAAAGCTACGCCGGAGCGCAGCGATCGGGTGGATTGATTTTGTTATCAATTTTTATATTTTATATGCAGACCGTCAGCGACTTGTGCCAGTTTCTTATCAAGTGTCCAGATCGGAACGCCCGCTAATACAGAGGATGCAACAAGCTGAGCATCTACATAGCCGATACCTTTGCCCATTATGCGGTTATTCTCAATAAAAGATAATACTTCTTCATGTTCTGCTTCAATGTACATGGGCAACAATTTAAGAAAAGAAAGTATGACGGCTCTGTCTTTTAAATTTCCGCATGCTAGTTCCCCGACAATTAACGGGTGGCATAATACAGTGCCATTATTGAGCAAGGTTGCCAATTCAGTATTCCCATCTCTCAAATGTGAAACCCAAACAGAGGTATCCACAAGAACCATGACCTATCATGCTCCTTTTCTTCGCGGTATTTCCTGTAGCTGTTTTTGCGTTCCGCCTAACTTTGCAAGCCTCCGTGCGCTTTCTCTGGCAATAAGCGCTTCCAATCCTAACTTAACTAGTGTTGTTTTTTCTTTTATTCCGGTAATTTTTGTGGCTTTTTCAATTAAATTATCTTCAATATTCAGTGTTGTTCTCATGTTTTAACCTCATACAAATGTGATGCCATAGTATGCACATTATATGCATATATTTCAAGATTATTTTTTGATAACGACGAAATAACCCGCGAGCACAGCGAGTCGGGTTGATTGAGAAGTTAAACCTCTTTATCTCGATTTTGTTTTTGTCATTTCCTGCAAGGCAATTTCTGCACGTTTTTTTATTTCATGACATAGGCGTTGATGCTTGGCTGGACAGTGCGTCTTCGCCTTCTTAGTAATAATCCTTAAATCAGCATTGTCTCCAGTTGAATCAATGTGCTTCAAGACGAAATCCGTAAACTGCGAATCTCTGATAACCTCTCGCTGAAGCATTGGTAATGTATGCCAGTTCTTTGCAAGAGCCCTCACGACGAAATCGGAGACACCTTCGGCAAAATAGCCGTCATCGCATTCATGATATTTCTGATACCAAGAATGAAGGTCTTGCCATGAATGTAAATTCTTGATCGCTGAGTCTACATAAACGCCACATATATTTTGAGATGCGGATGTTGTTGAGATCGTCAAGGATAAGATTAAAGACATGACCAAGAGGAAGATCTTAATTTTCATTTATTTCATCCTAGTTTAACAATTGTTATACGGATTCCGTATTCTCTGAAAATTGGGAGAAAAATTAACATATGAAAACAAAAATTACAAATAATTATTAGAGAAATTATTATTGATATTCCGACATTTTTATTAATATATTTCTTGACTTAACAGAAGGAATGTTCTGCAAAGCCAAAAAAAAATCCAAATGAGGAAACTGCCTGATGTCCGTATTTTGTACGTAATATCAGGATATGTGGAATCCGTATATCCTGATCAGGGACTTATATGAGGGGAAAATGCTGCCGGGGACAATCAGGGACGATCAGCGGACACGACACGTAATGGTCATTTTTTTCTTTTTGGCTTCTGGCTTTTGTCTCTGTAATATACGACCCGTCAGCTTTTCAATCTTCTTTTCAAAATCATTATTCCCGGATGATGAATAATGGATAATTGTATGCACGTTTTAATTTACTAGGATTCATTCAATCAGGGGCCTTGTCGAAATCCCCTTGATATTCTCCGGTGAAAGCATTAAAAATACGCACGTCTCATGACCGGTTGAAAAGGATGATAAACAAAGATGAAAGCAGCCGTATATTATCAAACGGGGCCGCCCGATGTGTTCAAATACGAGGACGTTCCGGAACCGAAATGCGGACGGCACGAGGTTGTCATTGATGTCAAGGCCATTTCTATTGAAGGCGGCGATGTGCTGAATCGGGCTGGCGGACCCATGCCGGCGGTTCCCCATTGCGTCGGGTATGACGCGGCGGGTATTATTATTCAGGTCGGCGAAAAGGTGAAGAATCGCCGTGTCGGGCAGCGGGTGACGACCTTGAATGCCTTCGGCTCCCATGCGGAGAAGCGGGCCGCCCAGGAAATCACGACCTGGATCATTCCCGACGGTGTTTCCTTTGAAGAGGCGGCTTGTGTTCCCGTGACGATCGGGACGGCGCATGAATGCATCCATGAGTTCGGCAGGCTCAAGAAAGGGGAGACCGTTTTGATCCAGGCCGGGGCCGGCGGCGTGGGACTGATGGCGATACAGTTTGCAAAGCGCGCCGGCGCGAGGGTTCTGGCTACGGCATCGAGCGATGCCCGGCTGGAGCGCCTGAGGGAATACGGCATGGATGAGGGCATCAACTACCGGGAAAAGGATCTGGTTGCCGAGGTAAAACGTTTGACGGAAGGCAGGGGCGTCGATCTGGTCGTCGATCCCGTCGGCGGCGAGGTGCTTCAGAAAAGCATTGAGGCCGCGGGTCCCAGGGGGCGGATTATTACTATGGGCGCTGCCGGTCGCGGCGCCCGAGAGATTGATGTCGGCGGCCTTGCCGTGGCCAACAAATCGCTGACCGGCGTTTATCTCGGTGCGGAAATTAATACCGACCGGTCGCAAAAAATGATCATCCGGATACTGGATGATATTGCTGCGGGCTTATTAAAAGTGCCTGTCGATAAGAAATTCCCGTTATCCCGTGCGGCGGAGGCCCATGCCTATATTGAAAGCCGCCAGGCGGTGGGACGGGTCGTTTTGATTCCATAAAAACAGGAAAAGGAGATTCTTTATGTCTTACATGGAGCTTACAAAAGATGGAGATGTGCACATTTTAACCCTGACCAACGGCGCCGAGGAAAACCGGCTGACCATTGACGTCATCAATGAATATTTGACGAACCTCGATGCGGTTGAATCATACGAAGGGAGCACCGCTCTCGTTGTCGTCAGCAGCGATCCGAAATTCTGGAACAACGGCATTCATCTCGACTGGCTGAGATCGCAGCCGGAGGGGAGCGTGCCGAACTTCGGGAAATTCATGGATAAGCTTTATCTGCGCATGGCCTTGCTGAGCTGTCCCACCATCGGCTGTCTCAATGGTCATACGTATGCGGGCGGCGCCATCCTTGCCGCCTGCTTCGATTTTCGCTTCATGCGAGCGGACAGGGGCTTTTTCTGTTTCCCCGAAGTGGATATCAATATTCCTTTTTCGCCGGTTATGCACGCTGTGCTCGAATTGATGCCCGACAGGTTGGCCATGTCGGAAATGATGCTGACGGGCAAACGCATCGGCGGCATAGAGGCGCAGGAAAAGAAAATCGTTATGGCCGCCTATCCGCAGGAGGAACTCTGGGACAAGACGATGGAATGGGCGCGCATGATGGCCAAGAAAAACCGGCAAACCTATGCGTCCATCAAATGCGGGATGAAGCCCCGGCTGATGGAGTACTGGAAGAACCGGCAGGATTAAAGGTGGTCGCGATTTTCCTTCTGGGAATGTGTGGCTGTGCCGTCCGGCTTATGACGGGGGTTTTGATGTTGCGAGAAGCTGGTCGATTTCCCGGTCCTTCGCCGTCCATAACTGGTGAACCCATTGCTGCATGGCCTCGCGGAAGACCATGTCTTTTTCGTAGTCGCCGTGGATGAATTGTTCGGGGATTGAGATTTGTTCGATCCGGACGATAACCTTCGTCATCCGTCCGCAAAGAAAGTCCCAGAAATCCGGGACGGCTTCCGGGTAAACGATGGTGATATTGAGCATGGAGCGGAACTTGTCGCCCATGGAATTGAGCAGTAAAGCGAGCCCGCCGGCTTTCGGGTTCAGGAGATGCCGGTAGGGGGCGTTTTGTTTTTTGCGTTTTTCCTCCGTAAAACGGGTGCCTTCAAGAAAATTCATGATGCTCGACGGCGTCAGGGAAAATTTCTCGCAAGCCTTGCGCGTTGCTTCCAGATCCTTGCCCCGCATCTCCGGGTGTTTTTCAAGGTATTCGCGGCTGTACCGGCGTAAAAACGGAAAATCCAGGGCCCACCAGGCAAAGCCCATGAGGGGCACATAGATGAGCACCTGTTTGGTCAGAAATTTCATGAAGGGGATTTTCCGGTTAAGGACATGCTGCAAGACAAAGATGTCGGCCCAGGTCTGGTGATTGCTGTTGACCAGATACCAGCCGTCGTAATGCAAATCCTCAACACCCTGAATGTCCCACGTTGCTTTCTGCGTCAGGCGCATCCAGCCGCTGTTGCCGCTTATCCAGTTTTGTGCGATGCCGTGGAGAATGGGATCAATCATCTTGCGAACCGGTTTAAACGGCAGAATCAGCTTGAAAATCGAGAATAAAAACAAAATGGTAACCCAGAAAAGGATGTTTAATCCCATCAAAACGGATGAGATGATGCCGATTAAGGGAGGGGGCAGAAAATTGAGCATAGTTTAACTCCTGTAGCTGCATGTCTCATGAAAAGGAATGACCGTCGAATCGTGTGACAATGGGAAACCGCCGGTTGAATTCGTCGAACAGCTCTGCAAAACCCATGAGCGCTGCCGCATCGCCTTCGATGATCAGTTTTCCCGCTTCTATCAGTCCCAGGGGTTTTCTAAGGCCGATCATCATGAGCTTGAAGTCGAGGGACGCGAGGCGCAATGTCGCGCCGGCATTGGAATCCTGCCTGTTTGGAAAAACGTGCAGAACGGCGTTTTTCACGGTCAGCAACCAGGATTCCGCCGTGTCGGTGAACAAAAGGTTGAAGGCCAGGGTTTTTCCGTTTGCCCTGGGGCCGTTCAGGCGTATGGCCATGGACTGGAAAAAGTTGTTAAGCGGGATGCCGCGGGCCATGCCTTCGGAGATTTGGGCTGTCGATCCTTCCGGTATGTCTTGCCGGAGTTCAAGGGCCCCCGTCAGATAAAAATTTCGCCACGGC
>JAFGHS010000016.1 GCA_016930075.1 Deltaproteobacteria bacterium | reverse complement strand
TTTGTGAATAGGAAGTAAATGAAAAACCAAAGAGGGGACAATCAAATCGCTGCTATCGGGGGATATTCAAAGCGGTGCCCATAATAAGACAAGACCCCGATCAGAATTGCCTGCCTGTTTTTCTCGTGGACGCCATCGTCAAAGCGCCCTGTGGCGCCCATCCGACGGCGTGTTACGGATTTTATGACTACGATCCCGGGCATCTTAACCTGTACAGGAAGGCGGCCGGCGCTGAAGACACCTGGAAGGCGTACCTGGACGAATGGGTCTATGGGGTTGAATCCCACGAGGCGTACCTGGAAAAGATCGGTTCAGGTATACTTCATGCCCTCAAAGCAGACCCGGTATTGGGATACGCTCGCGGTCTCGGCAGGAAATAAGGAGGTTTTCCCATGGCGGATTATACGGACAACGAAATGATGGCCCTTGCGGCGGGGCGTTTGATAAAAAACGGCGACGTCGTCTTCGCGGGAACGGGGGTATCCATGCTGGCCGCGACAGCCGCAAAAAGGATCTACGCGCCCCGGGCCGCCATTTTCTTCGAGACGGGCGGCATTGATCCGGCCCTCGATGAAATGCCCATGTCCGTTGCCGACCTGCGGGTCATGAGCGGGACATCTCTCAACGCGGGGCTTATCGAAGCTTTTTCCATCGTCGGACACCGGAAACTCCATACCATCGCCCTCCTGGGGGCCGCGCAGATCGATCAATACGGAAACCTCAACACAACCGTCATCGGCGACTATCATAAACCGAAAACGAGGCTTTCCGGTAGCGGCGGCGCCTGTGACGCGGCCTGCCTCGCTTCAGGGGTGATTGTTTTTATGCAGCATGAGAAAAGACGGTTTGTCCAAAAACTTGATTATCTGACCAGCGTGGGCTGGTATCGGGGGGGCGATTCGCGGAAAAAGCTCGGCCTCAAGCGGGGAGGACCGATAGCGGTGGTCACAAATCTCGGCGTTATGACCTTCGATGACGCAACGAAAGAAATGGTTCTCGCGGAGTACTATCCCGGCATCGCCGTTCGCAGGATTGTTGAGAGCACAGGATTTGCTATTGACGTGTCGAAGGCTGTGGAAGCGGCGCCGCCTGCGGCGGAAGACCTGAGGATCTTGCGGGATGAAGTCGATCCGCAGAAGCTGATGCTGTAGCGGGACCGGGGATGAAAATCAAAGTAGTCCGTCGTTCAATCGATGACCGCTAAAAGACCCCATATTTTACACCTAATATCCCCTTGACTTATCAAAATGTATACTCATATAGTTCCTCTCGCACCCCCACAAAAAGGAGGATCTATGAAGCGCTGTGGCTGCTTAAATACCCTGGGGCTGATGATCTGCCTGACGCTCGGCATAGTCCCTGCCACACAGGCATATGCCCCGACATTGGAGACGACGAGCGACGGATCAGCAGTGCAATCTGTCTTTAGCCGATTTTGTTTACCTTGATACCCTGGCCGACCAGACCTGGGTCGTGGAAGGTGCCGGTTAAAAATCGGCCGGCGCCGCTTCTTCCGCTACCGACGCCGCCATTTTTGCCCCTCCGGCCATCAGAAGTGCGTGGTGTAGTTTGGGGAGCAGCGGTGCATGAACGTCCTCAAGAAAGCGCCCCACCGGAATTTCGTCTTCAGCCTCCCCAAAATCCTCCGCCGCTGCTTTCATGGAGCCTGTCCCGTACTTGATACGGGAATCGAAAGCTCCTTGCCGATCTCAGCCGCCGTGCCTGGGAATCCCTGAAGGTTTTTCTTAACGAAGGATTCAGTAAATGCATTTTTGCGCATACTGCGGCTGAAGGGAAAACATACCGGACATCCTTCTATAATCTTGATGCCGTCATCTCTGCCGGCTACCGGGTTAACTCAAGGCGCAAGGCGAGGCAATCAATTTCGGATTTGGGCGACCAAAAATTTTCTATTTAGGCATTCTTCAAGCACCCATCACTCATCTCGAATCAGTTTCTCACCCTTTTGGACAGCGACGCTGACCGTCGGCAAAGAAATCTTTAAACGTTTAGATACCTCCGTCATGTAATAACTCAGATGATGCCGAACAGCCCAATAACCTAAAGATCCACAAGGAGTACATATTTTGTTGATTGCTTACAAGAACTTTACAGAAAGCTAAAGTGCCCCATCTCGCAAACCGAAACTGGGGCACTATGCCATGGTATTAGACTCTCACCCAAATGGTTGGTGCCACCGTGGCGGTACAACGCCAGTGAAAAGATCAACCGGCGGAAGAGTGGCTTAAGTAACCGCAAAACTGCATCCTTAGAATGTCAAGGGAAATATCTGTTTTCCCCTCAATATTTCTTATCATGGACGTCGTCCTTTAGTTTACCCTCTTTTGTTCTGTGGCAATCATAATTAAGAGCCTGTTGTTTCTAAGTTTTTACTACCAAATCCATGCCCAACGAACATAGCCTGTTTCCGAATTATTTTGTACCCTCCAAAGCCCTGTGTCAAAAGCATAAGCAACCTTCCGATGTGTGTATATTGTGACCCAACTTCCCCATGGTCCACAAATTCCATCCAAATCGCATATTCTCGACTTTTGAGAATAGTCTTCATCCAGTTCAATGCAACGTCTCGTATCCCATCCTCCGCTTTCCCATATAGGGTTGTAGATATAGAAAGGTACGGACCACCGGGATGTGTGGCGGAATTTTGCTCCGAGAGCGGCAACTCCGCCCTCAGGCTCCTGCCAAATTTCACCCTCTACATCGATTGTATAACTCATTGGATTGCCATTTTGATCAACAGGCAGATTATAAAGAGCATAAATTTCTCCGTTATTATTGGGAAGAGAAGTTGTTACACCATTAAGAGTAAGAGTTTGTATTATGTTCTTATATCTATAAAAGCAAACCTGATCGTGACACTCATCATATGCACCTAAAAGCCGCACATAGTTAGAATCCTGTTCGAATACTTCATTATACACAGGTGGCCAAACAGGTGGATCGTCTGGATCTACTGGATCTAAAGGATAGCATACTGAAGAAGAGTATAATTGAGAAACATGATTATTGGCGTCAGGCACCCATGCATATCGTTCATAGCATTCATTAGGAGGGTTGGAATCATTCCAAAGTTCCCCCGCCCTCTGTTTCCACATATCAGTAAACTGATCCCATACATAAGTTTCAGCTTCTGCGAAAACAGGAATCAAGCATACTAGTAAAACAACCCAAAATGCTTTGATGAATTTAGCTTTCATAAAACTTCCTCCTTCTTAAGAAAACATTTAGAATATTAGAATATTGTCAACTATACATCAAGATATGCAAACCGATATGCAAACCGCAATCACCTCCTTTCCAAAGCGGCACGGCTCAATTGAAAAGCATTTATATACCCGCTATCCAATTCAAGTTTGGCTGCTGTCATAGCGAATGGGCATTGGTATTGCCGTTATATCTGAACCAGACGCTTCCTCCTCCGATCGGGTACTTACCTCCCATAAAAGCCTCCATCAGCTCTTGGTTCCAAGTTGAATTGAAAATGCTCCCATACACAAGGCGCGCTTTGGGATTATCAATGAGGAAGGCAAACAGCAAATATTGCTCTGTCCAAAATATTTGCCTTTTCAGGAGCCACTCCTTAGGCAAACCAAACGGCAAGAACACATCGTGAACGTGGACAAAGATATTTCGGCGAATTTCCGGCAACAGGCGGAGGTATATGTGCAGACAATCGCTTCCGCTTTTTACGGTGTGGGTTGAATCGATGAAGAGAATGTCGCCATCCTGAAGAGTATCATTCAGAAATTGTGGATTTATCTCCTGCGCCTTTACAGAGTGAAGAAATATTCGGTTGTCATTTATCAAAAACTTGCGTGGAAACGGCTCGATACAGTGTATAGACCCTGTTTGGTTTTTTTCAATCGCTTCGAGCGCAACCAGCGTGGAAAACCCGGCGCCAATTTCTATGATATTGGCTGGCTTTAGGAAACGGACGAAGCAATAGTACGACATTGCGTCACTATAAATGAACTGGTCATTTTCCCAGAAGAACCCCTTACAATTTTCTTCGTCCCCATCAACCGGGGGATTAAATTCGATTGAGAATTCGCTAATCTGATCTAATGTTTGCCTAAACAGATCTTTTTCAAAGATGCGCGCATTGAAATAAGGCGGCTTATCGGAAGTGTATTCGTAGGAGTTCTCAATCTCCTCTATCGAGGGCGTACTGCTATAAAAATTGCATGGTACTATATTGACGCCATCCCTCTGTATTTTCTCCAAAGTCTCTTTGTCTGCCCATAGCAGGCGTTGAAGAGAGGGTATGACCAGCGCTACTATTTTATCGAAGATTTTCAGCTTACTCATGCATAGTTCCTGATGCTGAAGTTGTCCGCAACCTAACATTTACGAATATTTGATTCATGTATGATTCCTGTCAAAACATTCCCTGCCGATCACGTTTGCATTCGCGGAATTGTCATGGCACTTCATCGAGAAACCCGCGTTACGCCTGAAAAATACGCCAATGCGTCATTGGCCCATGCATATGATGAGACTGGCCGGCCCTGCCAGGAAGTATGATTAACGACTACGGCCAGTGCCAAGCTCTCATCAAGAAGGGAGCGACAATGTCATGCCTACTCACGACATCTTGCGCAAGCAGAATTCCGGCGTCAGGTGCTTTACGAAATACCGCACCGCTGGCGACGACACCTTCATCGCCGCATACATATGCGTCGGTGTCAGACTGCCTGCTTCGATTGCTTCCTGATCCATCGCCTGGACACGGTCGATGAAAGC
>JAFGHS010000131.1 GCA_016930075.1 Deltaproteobacteria bacterium | reverse complement strand
CGACGGTGAGGGCATGACCGTTATTTTCGAGAACCCTGACGCCCCGAAATAAAAAAATAGGCTCGGCAGAAAGGACATTTTTCGCTCCTCTCATGCCGAGACAGAGTCAGTCCCGCAAGTCAAAAATGACATAAAGATTTAAGAATTTAAAGAATTTAAGAGGATATCCATTAAGAAATGTCAAGAGGAAATCTCCGTTTTCCCCTTGACATTTCTTATCATGGATATCATGGATGTTCTGTCGGTAAGATCATTTCAGCCTTATAATGAGTACACCGCTCAGAAAAGGCTTTCCGAAGAATATAAACTGATTTGCGTTACCTGCGACGACCAGGCAGACTTCTTCTTTAAGGATTCCGTATCATTTTTCTCTTTAGGTGCAAGTCAGGGCAAATATAATATTCGAGGCGTTTATGGCTTTGCCGCCGTTATGAAATCCAGCATGCCGCCTTCGCTGACGGGCATGCGCTCAATATCTTTAAATCCTGCCTGCAACAGCAATTCATCCTGTTCCTGCTGACTGATATGGACAATGCCGTTTATGGCCTCAAAATACTGTTCCATGATGCCGTATTCATACCGGGGATTGCGAAAATCTTCCAATCGGCCCGGATAGGGATAATCAAGGATCATGATCCGGCCATCTTTTTTCAATGCCCTGTGGGCTTTGGAGAGAGCCGCCGGTCGCGATTCGGGTAAAATTTCATGCAGGGTCAAGACCATGCTGACGACGTCAAATTCCTCGTTAAAATGCATATCCTCTGCGTTTACATTCTCAACATGTACCCTGTCGGTAAGACCAAACTCCTCAATTTCACCTTCAGCAATTTCAATGCCGTGTACGTCTGAATCGATGCCGACAAAACGGCTGCGCTTGAAGGCATGGGCAAAGTCGATCAGCAGATTTGCGCTTCCGCATCCGATATCCAAAAGCTCAACGCCGTCTGATAATTGCTTTTTCAGTTCTCCGCGGGCGGGGAAAATCATGGAGACAAAGATGGTTATCATGCTTTTTGTCGCCCTCCGTGTGGCAAAGGAGGCATCGGGCGTTTGACATGATGGTGAGATTCTTCCGGTCCTTATGTATTGGTCAAGGGGATCGCTTCCCATCGATTCTTGCCCCTTCCCTGAAGCAAAAGCCGCCTTTGCCGGTGAGGTTTGGGCATATAGATCAAGACCTAAAACCTCTTCCATAAAAGGTTGCAGCTTAAACCGGCCCTGATGATCACAGTCCAGGATTTCAAAATGATAGGCCGTCCGGCACCATATCTTCAGATACGGTTCATAGAGCATTACTTTGACGGCAAGTTCCGGACTCGACAGGCCTTCGACGGCTTCAGCCAACGCGTTCAGCAACCCAAAACGAAAACCCGTATTTAAGACATGAGACGCTCTGTAGCCTCTTTCATAATCACGGATTTTTTCTATTTGATGGAGTATCGTTACTTCCGCCATAGGCTTTATTCGTTGACGATGCTGTAAAAAGTCGGTAGCGCCTCTGAAGCGTCATTCCGGCGAAAGCCGGTATCCGGATATTAAGACTGGATTCCCGATCAGGTCGGGAATGACGGGACGTTTTCCCCCCCTTAGATGTCCCGTTCCCGGCATTTTTTTCCGGGAACGGGACAACGACGTCTTAAAATGCCCCCAGTCCTTCTTTCAACAGGCTTTGGGCGACTTTTTCATAATGATAGGCCGTGCTGCCGCAGATCATCGAGAACGGATGGGCCCTGCGATAGAAAAGGGCGATATCGCATTCTCTTGTCGTCCCGATGGCGCCATGGACCTTGACGGCCCTTTCCGTGACAAACCGGTAAGATTCATTCGCTATGGCCTTCAGGGCCGAGGCGTCTCTGGCAAAGTCATCACCCTCGTCTACCATGCAGGCAACCCGATACAGATAATTATTGCACGTATCGGCGGCAATCAGCATGTTGGCCATAAAATGCTGGATGGCCTGATACCCGCCGATGGGATTGTCATACTGGACCCTCTCTCGGGCATATTTTGACGTCATGCCGATTGCCATCTGAGAGCCGCCTGACATCTCCGCAGCCTTCGCTACGGCGGCCTTGTCATACATCTTATCGAGGAGCGTTGCGCCGGCGCCGGGCGCTCCGATCAAGTCATTCTTTCCGATTACGACGTCTTTAAAAACGACCTCGCAGGCATTTTCCGAAGACACGTACGGCAATTTTTTAATGGAAACGCCGGGGTGATCCGCATCCACAAGAAACAGGCTAAGTCCCGCGGCGCCCACCTGGGCGGCGACAATCAGCTTACTCGCAATGTTGGCGTCCATCGCGAACAGCTTGGTCCCATTGAGCACATAGCCGTCGCCTTTCGCCTCGGCCTTCATCGTAATGCTTTCATAACTGAAGTCGGTTTCCGCTTCATATTGCGCCAGGGACATGATGAGACTGCCGTCGGCAATTCGGCTTAAGAGGTCTTGTTTCTGTTCCTCCGTGCCTCCCTCCAATATTAAAAGGCCGCACTGGACAATCGTCGAGAAAAAGGGGCTCGGGAAACACGCCTTGCCCATTTCCTCAAGAATGATCACGAGGTCAAGGAAGGAGCCGCCGTAACCGCCGTAACTTTCCGGAAACAGCAGGCCCGTCCATCCCAGCTCCGCAACTTTCTGCCAAAGCTCCGGCGAATATCCTTTTTCCGACTCTTCGAGGTGTTTGACCTTTTCATAATTGCATTCATTGGCGAAAAATTTCGCCGCCGAGTCCCTGAGCATTGTTTGTTCCGATGAGAAATCAAGATTCATGTTTCGTCCCTCCCTTATCCCTGGCCTTTTAACCGCGGCAGACCGCAGCCGACCCAGGCGATGATGTTGCGTTGAATTTCATTCGAACCGGCGCAGATAATCGACCCGATGATGGTCTGATACGTGCCGATCATGGCGCCGTTGAGAGGAGCCCATTCCGAACCTTCAAGATTCCCGGAAAGCCCCATGATCTCTACGGCGAAATCGGCTACGCGCTGCGTTAATTCCGTACTGAAGACCTTGCCTTCCGAGGCGGCCGCCGGTGAAAATCGCAGATTCCCCACCCGCTGCAGCCAGGCTACCTTGTAAGCCATAGCTCGTCCGGCTTCCATTTCAGCATAGAGTCTTCCCAGTTTTTGACGCACGAGAGGATCTTCCCAGAGAAACTTGCCGTTGCGTTTCGTCGTTTTGACATATTCCAGAATATGCTCCAGCTCTTTTCTGATGCGTGCAAAAGCGCCGGCGCCGGAGCGCTCAAAGTTCATAGTGTCCCTGGTTATGGACCAGCCCTGGTTTTCGGGACCTATCCTTTCCGATTCATGAATTCTGCAGTCAGTGAAAAACACTTCATTGTAAATATGACTGCCGTTCATGTATTTGATGGGTCGCACTTCAATACCCGGCCAGGAAAAATCCACGTTAAAAACGGAGAGCCCGCGCCCGCGCTTTTCCGCCGGATTGGTGCGGGCAAGAAGGAACATATGGTCTGCCCGGTGGCCGACCGTTATCCATATTTTCTGTCCGTTGACGACATAATATTCACCGTCCTTAATCGCCATCGTTTTGAGAGAGGCAAGATCGGACCCTGCATTCGGTTCGCTCCAACCCTGGCAGTACTGCACCTCTCCTTTCGCAATGGGTAGAAGCAGCCTTTTTTTCTGTTCCTCCGTCGCATACAGCATCAGGGTCGGCCCGAACATCCCGACGCCGAAGCCGTCTATTCCGGGAGCGCCGTAGTAAGCTATGGATTCGTTAAAAATCATCTGTTCATTGAGCGGGGCATCCCGGCCGCCGTACTCCGTCGGCCAGTGCTGAACATACCAGCCTTTCTCCACCAGCTTTTTTCGCATGGTTTTTGTAAATTCCCAACCCTCTCCCGAGTATGTCCCCTCTAAACCACCTTTTAGGGTGTCGGCAGGAGCTTTCTTCATCTCTTCTTTAAAAAAATCGCCGTACATCTTCTTCAAAGCCATCTCTTCGTCCGTGAGTTTATAATCCATATCCACCTCCTTTTTAGTTTATCCGCATATTGACTGCGATGATAAATCGTGAACGCCGGGTTACCTTACCGGAACACCGTATTGGAGCTCAGGGCCGCATATTTTCAGGACATCGGTAGAACGGACAGCTGCAGGGCCGGAACAGATTCCTGAGCGTTTGAATACGCCCTTTTCTTTCGTATTGTTTTACTTATAGTGAGATGTATGCGCCGGTGAAAACAATTTTTTCATCCTTCGATCGACCCTCGTGTGTCCATAACCCCCAGATCATAAAAGCGGGCTTATGGGAAGGAAAGCACTGATGAACGGCATATCGGATATTACAGCTGCAAAAAGCGCACATCTGCCTTACCCGCGTTGACATCCAGGATGGCGACCGTGCCCAGGACGCGCTTATCATTGAAATAAGTGGGACTGCCCGGATTGACGTAGAGGGTATTTCCGTTGTGCTCAATGACCGTGCAGTGCTCATGACCGAATATAAAAATATCCGAAGATTCTTCTTTTCTATTTATCAAATTACGCCTGTATGAAGTATTGACGAGCTCGTAAAAAGTGCGCAACACACCGCTCATGTCATTTCGACCGCAGGGAGAAATCCTGAAATCATTAAAGATTTCTCGTCATCCCGCTTCAGCGGGACTCCTCGAAATGACAGAATTCGACTTTTTACGAGAGCGTCAAGTATTAACGAATCTGAAAAGGAGGGGCGGTTTATACGCCCGCCCGATTCCGTTCATACGCCTTAATCTTTATCGTCAAACATGGACGCCGGTTCAGGAATGTAATCGGGCGGCCGGACCAGCTTCATTTTACGCGCCTCGGCAGGGCAAGTCAGCACGCAGAGACCGCAGCCGATACATTCTTCGACATCCGTATAGGAACATTCGCCGAATTCAGGAGAATCCTTCATCGTGATGGCGCCGACGGGGCACCGGTCATCGGCGCAAATGCCGCAGGCGGTGCACTCTTCCGGATGGTCCTCAACGATAAAGCGGCTCTTGGCATAGGGGACCTTCCCCAGAACCGGCTTGGTTCGCGCCGCTTTGAGAAACAATCCGCAGCAATCGCTGCAACAGGAGCACAGTATGGAAGGCATGTTATTCGAGTTTCCCGTTGTGCTGACGAGGGGGAACTCATTGATCTTGTCAAGCAAAGCCATGACTTCATCGTAGGTCAATTCTTTGCCTGCGCCGCGCTCCAGAAACCTCCGGCCGATGCTTCCGGCAGCAAGACATATGTCGATCGGCGCAGTACCGAGACAATCTCTGTCTCTATAAACCACCCGGCACGGACAATTATGAACGACGATGGGAGCATTTTTAAATATCTCACGCTCGTCTTCAATAGGCAAAATACCCGGAATATCCTTGACGGACTTCCATTTCGGCACCACCCTCATGACTTTGTATACGGGAATCTTTTCTCCCGCTTTTACACGCTCTTCAAGGTTATCCGAGTCTTCAAGGCTCATCTCGTGAAGCAGGTCGAAGAGATCATTGTCGTCATACTTGTGGCTGGCTGATGCAACCTGGTCTTTTACTAAGACGATATGGTTCACGAGGTTCCAGCCCTTCTTACTGGGATTAACAAGACCGCGCTCATACAGATATTGCAATTCTTTGCTGATGGTTTTTTCATCCATTGCCAGTTTTTCTGCAATGGCTTCAACGGTATTGGGCAGTTCGCGCAAAATGTTGGCCTGCTCCAGATTGGCGATCATTTTCAACACCCTGGGGAGTGCCTTATTCTTATCCTTGGTGATCTTGCCGGCAATCTCCTGGTAAATGGGTTCAATATTGGCCATCAATCTTTCCTTTCAATTTTTATTAGAAGAGCCCCACGCCTGAGGCGGGGATCTTTAAAAATTTAATTTAAGTATCTACTTGCCGAAAGGAGATGTCATTTCGAAGGAACGAAGGGACTGAGAAATCTCTAACATCAAAAGCCGATTTCTCCCTGCGGCCGAAATGACAAAGTCATGAATTTGCGCACGTAGATTCTAAGCTTCCTTTGCCGGGATATGGTCCGGCGGCCGAACCAGTTTCATGGACAAGGCCTGGACCTTGTCGCACCCTACAACACAAACACCGCACCCGAAACAGGCTTCCGGATCAACTTTGGCTTTCAGTTTTTTTGATTTGGCAGCCCCTTCCGCCTTGACCATTTCAATGGCGTCGAACTGGCATCGATCCACACAGGTCTGACAGCCGGTGCATGTCTTTTCATCGACAACGGCGATGAAACGGCTTTTCGCCCATAACTTATGCAGAGGCGCCTTGACGATTGCCATGGGGACGGCCAGCATGCAGCAGTCCGTGCAACACTGACAGGAGACCGTCGCGCCGGTGAGCGCGGATTGATTCCTCCAGGTGTGAAGCAGTCCGTCTTCTTCAACTTTATCCACAAGCGCCAGGGCTTCATCGGCGGTCAGTTCTTTTCCGGCGCCTCTGGCCATGGCGTAATCGGCGCCGCGGTTAAACTGGAAACAGTGCCATTGTTCCTCTTCCGCCGTGTGGGCGCAGTGCTCGCCGACAGACGTTGTTCGATACCGGCAGGAGCAGGGAACGACGGCGATGCGGTCCTGGGCTTTAATGATTTCACGAATATCTTCCATGGGCAGAACGCCCGGCACGTCTTTGATGGAGCGATAGGCCGGGATGATGCGGGCAAAGGGGCGCGGGGAGGCGGCATAGAACTTTCCCGTGTCCGGATACCATTCATTCATGACGAAATCATGCCATAAACGGTACAGTTCATGGTCCTTGACCACGTCGATTCCTTTGGGCGCCTGACTGGCATCATGAAACTGCCCGATGGCGCGGGCGAAGCGGTAAGACTGCCGGTCATTGAAATCGCCCTTGGGAAAAACGGCGCCGGCATAAAAAAGGGCATCCAGCTCTTTTTTGACCACCTCCGGATCAAATCCCGTTTTCTCGGCTACTTCCGCCGGAGTGCCGGGAAGAGCGGCGGCCATCCGGGCCTGTTCAGGGGTCAATACATATTCCAATAAGGCCCGCAGGCGATTGGACACAGGATACTTTAAATGGTTCATCAAAATCTGATAGGAATCATCCGCCGTCATATTTGGCCTCCTTGTAAAGAAGATGAGCTAAGGTTAATCGTCTTCATCCGGAAAATCCGGCTGGTCAGACTATTTGTTTCCCGTTGTTTGTTGGACGATGTTGATCAATAATTGCGTTATTCCTTCAACCTCCTTGCCGGCTTTGGAATTGACCGGCGGCCTCCCTTCGAATCCCGCTTCCTGCACCTCCTGGTCGAAATAAACGGTCCCCAGGGTTTGAACATTTCTTTTTTGAAGTTCCCTGACCATTTTTTCTTTAATATCCTGGGACGGAACTTTGTTCAATATGGCGCCCGCTCTGTTGATTCCCATGCCTTCGGCCATAAAGACGATTTTTTCCGCCAGGGCCATGGCTTCAAACGAGGGCTCAACGACGGATAATACCAGATCGACACTTCTTTCCACGCCCCGGCCGAAGCTCTCAATCCCGGCTTCCGTATCGATCAGGAGGATTTCGTTTTCCATTAACTGCAGCCTTAAAACAAAACTCCTGGTCACATCCGATATGGAGCAGGCGCATCCCTGAAAGGGATCTTCTATTTTCCCCACCATCATAAACTTGATGCCGTTTTGTGAGGGAATAAATTGCGGCGGGATATCGGCGGTTGTGATTTCAGGATGCATGATCCAGTAGGTATCCTCTTCCGGCTGCTCCCGGTAGGAAAAACGGTTCATCAATGCCGTGAGCGGTTTAGGCGTTTTTTCAAAACCCAGGGATCGGTACAGACCGGGATTGGATTCATCCGTATCCAACGCCAGGACACTGTAATTCAGTCCGGCCAAGGCTTTGGCCATCAGGGTCACGATGGTGCTTTTGCCCGTCCCTCCTTTGCCGCAAACGGCGATCTTTTGTATCGGCCTCCCCTGGATGGCATTGGCTTTTAAATACGCGCGAACTTTCTTCGACGCTTCGACCATCTCTTCTTCCGTGGTCGCATTACACAGGCCGCAATCTATACATCCCTCGTCTTCGTAATAAGGGCAGCCAAAAGGACAGTGAAAAACTCCCATCGATTATTTTCTCCATGAGCATTTTGATTCTTCTCCAGGTGAGTCGGGAGAAGGGTGCGAGGGTTCAAGCATATGAAGCCTCAATCCGTGCAGGATTCACGACCGCAGCAGCGATCGATATCCGCAAGCGCAGCATTTTTCAAGGCAATTAATATACCAATCGTGGTCATAACGCCATGAATTTCTATCCCGATGGATTTTTTCATCAATTCATTTTTTTCTTTTATTAATGAAGACGCGTATTGTATCATATGTGTCTCACTCCATATAAATGTGATACAGATATGAGAATATTTAAGACGGGATTATGAAATCATGGCATTAAAGAAAACCAGCGAGCTTCAGCTTTTCAATGAAACCAAGCTTTACGAACTCGATTTTTATAAAGATAAATACCGCAGAACACGAAAAGAATGGAAAAAATTTATTGCCGGCAGGGACGACATTGATGAGGCGATCATTCCGCCTGACGTTTTGACGGCATGGATCCGCTGTCGCCGCTTCGGCATGGATCCTTTGAAACTGCCGAAAAAAAAGATTCTGAAAGGGAAAGAACTGGATGGCCTGCTGGCAAAAAACCGGGAGTTCATCGACGTCAGCAGTCCTTTTTTAAAGAACCTCTATCAGTTTTTGAAGGGCTCCGGTTTTCACGTCGTTCTGTTTGATCGGGAGGGCTATTTGCTGGAGATCTTGGGCGATCACGATATTGCCGAGACGATGAAGAATACGGGCGGCGTTGTCGGCGCCCTGTGGAACGAACGGTCTGCCGGCCACAATGTCACCGGCACAATCATCGAAATGAAAAAGCCCGTCCAGATCTTCGGCAGCCAGCATTATATCAAAGACTATCATGGAGAAACCGGCTCCGGCGCGCCTATCTTGTCGCCGGACGGGGAGTTGCTTGGGGGCATTACCTTAAGCGCGCGAAATTTCCGGGTCAATCCACATACCCTCGGTATGGTTGTTGCGGCCGCGTATGCCGTCGAAAATGAACTTCGTACCAGGAAAGCCTTTGCCGAGAGTCAAAGGGCTTACAGATATCAGCAAACGGTCATCGCCTCCATTACGGAGGCAATGATTACTATTGATAATCGCGGTATCATTTCCCTGATCAATGATCCGGCAAAAAAGCTTTTGTCCTTTCAATCCATCCGCACAGAGGGAAAATCATTGAGCGCCGTCTTGGCAAAAGAAAATACGATGCTGCTTAAATTGATCGAAAATAACGACTCCCTCATAGATAAAGAGGTTCGGATATTTTCCCGAAACTCGTGGAACGATTATACCCTCACGTTAACGCCCATTATTTCCGCTGAAAACGAGCGCATCGGCAAGATCATCGTCTTCAATGAAATCAAAAGGGCAAAAACCATGGCGGCCAGGATGGTCGGCGCTAACGCCATTCTTCGTTTTGAAGATATCTGCGGCGTCGATCCAAGATTTCTGCTGACGATAGAACAGGCCCGGATGGTAGCGCGGAATAATTCGAACATTCTCCTGCTTGGGAAAAGCGGAACGGGAAAGGATATTTTTGCTCAGGCGATACACAATGCGAGTGACCGGCAAAACGGGCCCTATATTGCAATAAACTGCGGCGCCATTCCCAGAGACCTCATCGCAAGCGAACTCTTCGGCTACGAGGAAGGAGCCTTTACCGGTTCGCGAAAAGGCGGCAACCAGGGCAAGTTTGAACTGGCGGAAGGCGGTACGATTTTTCTTGATGAAATCGCCGAGACCCCTCTCGAATTGCAGACAGCCCTCCTGCGGGTAATTGAGGACAAGGTCATCACCCGCATCGGCGGCAAGCAGAACCGGAAAATAGATGTCCGCATCATTGCCGCCACGAACAAAGATCTGCGGGAAGAAATCCGGAAAGGCAATTTTCGGGAGGATCTTTATTACCGTATCAACGTCTTTGCGATTGACATGGTCCCGTTAAGCGAGAGGCCCGACGACATAAGCCTCCTGACCCGCTGGTTTGTAAAGAAATATGAGGAAACGCTGAGGAAGCGCATTGAGAAGATCGATCCGCGAATTTTCGAGGCTTTTATAAAGTACGCCTGGCCCGGCAATGTGCGGGAATTGCAGAATGTGGTTGAAAGAATGATGAATTTCTGCAGATCAAACGAACTTACCTATGATCTCATCCCGGAGCATATTACCAAAACATCGGGCATTCCTGATCTTATGAACTTGGGCGACGGGCCGGAGGAGAATGAAAAGAATCTGATCTTGAAAATGCTGGCGATGAAATATCAGAAAAAAAAGATCGCCCAAAGAATGAATATTTCACGGGCGACCCTTTATCGCAAACTGAAGAAATTTATGATTGAAATCTGACACAAATTTATTCGGAAGCGTTTGCAACAGGCGGATCAGAAGGGGAAGGTCGTCTATACGGCCAAGGACGGCAAATCCGGCAGGGTAAAATAGGAAAGCATCCATATTATTTCCTCCGTATTGACAGCGAGACACGCTATGCAGACAAATAATGATTTTAACATGTCCGGCGCCTATTCCGAATACCGGGAACTTCACCGGATTATCACATGGCTTGTCGCGACCTCCTTGCCGGTCACGACCATGGTGATTACGCTGGGCATCCTTTCGGGTTCGCTGTCCATCATTGCCATTACGATGGACTACGGTCTCAGCCTGGTTCTCAACATTATGTCTCTGATAACGCTGGGAATCATCCTGCGGCAAAACGCCTTCAAATATCCGTACGGAACTGGGAAACTCGAAAATTTCGCCGGTTTTCTCTACGGTGTGTGCATCATACCGCTGGCACTGACAATTATTGCCGCTGCCGTTCGGCGATTTATTCATCCCCCCGAAACCATCAACTTCGGCATCGCCATGTTATTTTCCATCGCTGTCATCCGGCTGGCCGTATTTGCCGTATGGATTACGCGTCTGAGTAAAAAATATCCCGTCCATTCCCCCTTATTCAGAGCCTATTATGTCGATTACCGCGCCGGTTTGATCAATGAAAGCGCTATATTTTGCGGCTTGCTGTTGGCGTTTGTTGTGGAAAAAAGCGGCGAACTCGGACTGGCCGTCATCATGGATCTGGCTGTGGCTGCACTGATCGCCCTTTATCTGCTCTACAACGGTATTTCAATGATCGTCAGAAACGTGCGCTCTTTGATGGACCTCCCGCTTGGTGAAAAATCCCAGTACAAGATTCTTGAATGCCTGACGCAGGAATTTGAGTCCTACGACGGCATCGGATCCATTTATACCAGAATGAGCGGGAAAACGCGGATGGTACAGCTTGAACTGTATTTTAGTGAGAACACCACCATCATGGAAATCGAGACGTTGCGCCGGCGAATGGAAACAAAGCTGAAGGAACATTTCGGCGACCTGATCTTCCACCTGATCCCGCGGGGAAATGGGGTCAGAAATGGGTGACCCCATTTTCCCCATTTTTCCGCCGTTTGGCAATCCGTTATTGACAACTTTCATAGATGTTAAAAAAGCGAGTTGTCAACAAATTGTAAACTACGATAGTACCCGGTTGATCATGAGCATGATGTTTTCGTTTGCGTTCTTGATTTCAAACTTAATATCTTTGTGATTTGCCTGCCAGACCCGGAATACTTCGTCTGCAAAGGCCTGGCCGATAGTATCGACATCTTTAAAATCAATTTCAACGGTTTTGAATTTCTCGATGCCGATCAGCAGCCTTCGGGCTTGCGATCTTGACACGTAGTCAACATCCTGATAGTAAAGCTTTACTTTTACTCCCGTTTTACTGAATTGCTGAGAAGCGTCGGTGTATTGGCTGAAAAGATCAATCAGCTTTTTTTTGGATTTTACATTCAGGACGAAATCGACCCTTGTTCCGCTTACAGATTTGGTATCTTTTACATAGATATCATGTCCCACATTATCAAAAACCAGCTTCTTTTCGAAACTCCTGATGCTCATGAAGTCGGCGATTCTTGACGTAAAAAAGATGCCCTCGCCGCTGTGGGCTTCCGGCGCTGTTGTCTCTTTTCCTTTGAGGAGAGCCTGAATGGCTTCAATCGCTGTTCCGATACGCTTCTTTTGCATGATGTTGTTGAAAATGCCTATCCCCCAATCCGTTACGGTAAACCCGATATTTTTGGCGGACCTCAGGATTTCCAAATCTATTTTTTCCGAAGTGGAATGTTCGATTGCGTTGTTGAGCATTTCAGTGAATGTGTAGTCAATAATCGAGGAAACATTGTTCGTGACACCCGCAAAGATAGCGCTCCGATCTTTGATTTCCCGTAACACCTTATCCTCTGAGATTCCTTTGTTGATCATTATCCTGTGAACCTTTAAAGGTTTTTCTGCGAGACACTGCTCTTTTTCTGTCGCGAGTATATAATGGGCTTGATTGGCCTTGCCGATGAGAATAATCATGCCCTCATCGGTCATGGCCTTCAGAAATTGATGCACGTATGCCCTGGAAACACCCGTTTTACCGACAATATCGGCAGTTTTAATCTGTCCTTCTTTCTTTATGGCGTCGAGAATGATTGTTCTGAGATCCATAGCTCCTATCTTTGCATGCGTTATTTGCTTGTAGACAACTTTATCTAATGCTTTTATTTCAAGTTGTCAATCAGTTGTCTATTCTGTTTCCATGCCATCGGGAGAGATCAGCGTTACAATTTACGATTAGCCGGAACGATCTCATACATATCCCATCGGATTCCGCGGGATATGATTCGGGATATTTGGGACAACAGCCACCGATTACTTGGCCCTATCTTTTATGTTGGCCGGCCTCCCCGCTTTACCTCGTGACAGTTTCAGTTGAAACTGTTCCTCAAGTCTGTTGATAAATGGCGCAGAACCCAAAGGGCGATTGACAAATGACTCCCGGCGGACGGATTCTACAAAAGTATGTTCATCTTTCTTTCTCAAATACGCTTTCCAGTCTCCAATCAATTCCTGAAGCATAGTATCCGAACTGAGAATCCCAGGCTCCTGCACCTTGCCAATGTGATAAGCTGCACTTGACCAGGGGTATTGCCAGGCTTCCTTCACAATGCCCGCACACACCGGATTCCGCTCTACATAACGGACTGCCGCTATCAAATGATTCTCTTCAAGCACACTGGAGCCAAACCGTGCCTGCCATAAATGCCCCTTCCAGCCTTCCCGATGATTAATACGCCTTGTATAGCGAACATGCGCCTCTGAAAAACATCGCGCCAGTGAACCTATCTCTGAGGGAACAGCAATAAAATGAACATGGTTGCTCATCAGGCAGTATGCCCATATTGCAACACCATATCGCTTACAGGCATTCCCTATATGATCCAAATATGTAAGTCGGTCTTCATCTGAAAAGAATACATCAAGTCGGCGATTGCCGCGTTGAACAATGTGATGAGGATATTGGGGAACGACTATTCGGGGTAAGCGTGCCATAATGGAAAAATTAATACATGTCTATTTCACTACCATCAATATTCATTAGTGGCTGTCCCTGTTTTCCGTTTTCCCATATGGCTTGACAAGGCGATGGTGATTTGTTACATGCCGGTCGCCTGAAAGATCACGTTTCTGACACGCAGGTGATGGAGTTCGCCTTTAATTGCCTTTGATGCTGATGACTCCTGTTAATATTTTAATAAGGAGTTATCGCATGGAAAAAATCAATCTGATTGCTGCGTTCTGGTTTTTTGCCGCCGTTTTAGCCACCGTTTTAGCCAACCGTTTGAAAATATCTATCGCGCTCATGGAAATCATGGTGGGCACTCTCATCGGTTTTGCCGCCCATCAGCTGGGCTATTTTGACCACCTGGCGCTTGGCGCTGACTGGATGAAATTCTGCACGGGCGTGGGCGCCATTCTCTTGACGTTCCTGGCGGGCGCGGAGCTCAATCCCGACGCGATGAAAACCAAAATCAAAGAAGTCAGCATCATCGGCCTGATCGGCTTTTCTGCGCCGTTTGTCGGCTGCTTTCTGATTGCCTACTATCTCATCGGCTGGAATCTTCAGGCCAGTCTTTTGAGCGGCATCGCCTTATCGACAACATCTATGGCGGTCGTCTATGCCGTTATGCTGGAATACGGATTCAACAAAACGGAGTTCGGCAAAGGCATTTTAGGCGCCTGCTTCGTCAATGACCTGGGGACCGTCATCGCGCTGGGACTGATCTTTGCGCCGTTCACTTACAAAACAATCATTTTCATTTCCGTCACCATCGTTTTGATGTTCACGTTGCGCCCCATGACGGTACATCTCATCCGGCGCTTCGCTCACAAAACAGCGGCCATCCGCGCCAAATGGATCCTCTTTGTCCTTCTGGCAATGGGCGTGCTCGCCGCCTGGTCGGGAAGCGAACCGGTCCTTCCGGCATATGTCCTGGGAATGGTGCTCGCACGGACTATGGAACAGGACGGTCATTTTGTGCGTCGCCTGAGGACGCTGACGGTCGGATTTCTCACGCCGCTTTATTTTCTTCGCGCGGGTGCTCTGGTGTCCATTTCCGCGATGATCTCGGGCGCAGGGATTTTCCTGCTGCTTTTCGTAGGAAAAGTGGCCTCCAAAATCTTCGGCCTCTACCCGGCGATCCATCACTTCCGGGAAGATAAGAAAGAGAAGTGGTATTACACGCTCTTGATGAGTACGGGGCTCACCTTCGGAACCATCTCGGCGCTCTATGGCCTGTCCAAAAACATTATCACACAGGAGCAATATTCGCTGATTGTCGGCACGGTGATTGCCAGCGCCGTCATTCCGACACTGATTGCCAACAAGTTCTTCCTGCCTTCACATCTACTGGAAGAACCTACCTTGGACGATCAGGTGCCGGATGAAAAGGATATTCAAAATAAACTATAGGATAGCTCTTCTGCGCAGATGGCCCTTGTCGTCTGTCCCATAGAAACAGCCGTCTGTCGTGAGGATGTGGCCATGCGGATTAGGGGACAGATTTCAAATCTGTTAGTAGGATTGGACATTCACAAAAAGACAATAGCTTACTGTGTGAAGGAGATTGACGCGTTCAGCGTCTCATGAGCATTGGAAGCGTCGGAGAAGTTTTGGCTTTGACCTGGGTACTGGAGATCGGGGAGCATTCCCGTTTTTCTTCAGGATGTCAGGTGATCAGTTATTGTGGGCTATGCAGCGCCCAGCGGGAATCGGCAGGAAAAGAACAGCGTGGTCCTATTTCCAAGAAGCGTAACAAACATTTGCAGACCATGCTGATCGAGGCAGCCAAGCTTGCGCCTCATTGGAATCCGCAGCTTGCATTGCTACACGAGAAAGAACTTTCCCGTGGCAATCGTAATCGGGCTACCCTGTCGGTTGCCCGTAAATTAGTAGAATGCATGCTGGCTGTCGAACGACAACAAAAAGACTTCGTACCGATGGTGTTGGCGGCAGCCTGAAGGGAGCAGACATAACCTTTTTACCGAATGATCTTCCCGTCGGTCCTCGCTTAAATGGGGTCTGTGCAGATCAAGCGTCTTGCACCATGAAATCTGTTTCGAGACCGGCAGGTTGGCCCAAACTCAATCTTCGGCAAAGGTCAATAATGGATTTAACGGAGAAAAGGCGTTTTAAATAACCACACGGCGGCATCCTTGAAGGTCAAGGGAAATCTCCGTTTTCCCCTTGACATTTCTTATCATGGATGTCCCCTTATTCCTTCCAGGCGCCCCGTCTGACCGCTATTTCGCTGCTGCCGAAGAGGGACTCCGGGAAAATCTGCAATTCCCGCCCGAAATGATTTGAACGGTTCGGCCAGGTACAGTTCGGCTTGTAGGAATTATGAAAAAGGAGAGCGAAAGTACAACTCCGCACTCTCCCTGTATATGAGCAATCCGTTCCAACCTTCCTGCAAAAGACGTGTTATTTTGAGAATCCGAAATCGAAGTCTCTAAACTCCGTTACATTATCACCAACCATCTTCACCACTTTAATGTTGGAGTTCCAGCAAGCCGCTCCGCAGTGAAAGTCACCGCTATTTTTAGACCAGCTGCTTATTCCGAGACTATACACTCCCAGGCTCCTCCATCCCTGGTTTGGTATGTAGATTTTACCCTCGACAGCACATGGACAGTATGCTCCGGTTTCGGCAGTCTTAGACGCACCGGGCTGCAAATCAAAAGTTGAAACGTCTTCTTTTCCGATTCCCATCTTTTCTACCCATACTGTTAAATTAACTTTATAGCTTGTTTCATTGGTGATGGTGACCTTCCAGTTGACGCCCCCTCCCGCCGTGGCATTCAAATTAGACATCATAACGAGAACCGCTGTAAAAACAACAACCGCCAGACCCATCATGATAAAATGTTTTTTCGACATAATCCCTCCTTTTAAAAAGCATGGCATCAGCCAAAAGCATTAATATTTACACCAACTGAAATCCTTGTCACAAAGAGTGTCGGCATCGGTTCCCACTTTCCGGCACAACTGCCAGAATCTGTTCCAGCATGCCGCCGAGCAAGCGCCCCCATAATCGTCTATTTCATTTTCCAGACCGATATTATTGATAAGACATTGCTTTGGGGTAGTCGGAGTATATGAAGAGAAAATTTGTGTGTCAAGGGAATTTCAACAGCAAAATATGGTGCATTTTACGGACAATTGACCGGCAGCCCACGATTTGTGGATGAAATTGAAAAGAAGATCGAAAGGCGTGTGGAATGTCGAGGACAAGGGAGGCCAAGGAAAGCAGAAAAATAAATCTGTCACCTTTTACCTTCCACCTATTTAGAAATTGACTTATGCATACGTCTCGTCTATCATAACGACAACTACCAGAAAATACTATTAAATGAGAATAACTTCCATTATATCGATAAGGGTGAAGGTGAGAAATGACGCTAACAGCACGAAAGTTTGATTATCCATATATTGTCTCAAATCCCAGCATTGCTGGTGGAAGACCGGTAATCAAAGGGACGAGAATTACTGTAAACTGCATTGCGGGATATTATCAGCTTGGTCTGAGTATTGATGAAATTCTCGACAACCTTCGTCATTTGACCCCTTCCCAGGTTCATTCAGCACTGGCGTATTATTTTGATCATCAGGATGAAATAAACTCCGACATGGAAGAAGATGCTAATATTGACGACCTCGTAAAAAGTCAAAAATTAGCGTAACAGCTTAAAATAATTTAACATTTGTGCATTTTTTCCTTGACAGCTATTCTG
>JAFGHS010000130.1 GCA_016930075.1 Deltaproteobacteria bacterium | reverse complement strand
TTCAAACACCTGACCGGCGAGTATGCCACGGCTTCCTCCTTTGCCCTCTGGCTGGCCGCCATGATTCTTAACATACAGCAGATACCGGATACCGTACTCGTAAAGCCCGCCGTCCTGCCCGCAACAATGAATACCGTCCTTATCTGCAACCACTTTCTATCAAGGAATTATTCATTCATGCTGTTGAAAAGAACAACGACCGGTTGCTGAAGAGCGCTGATCTGCCGAAAATTCATGATCCGCCTGTCTTCATACACAACACGGATCGATATTCCACACCGTACATTACGGATGAGCACTCTCAACTGCCCTTCAATGACGATTACCCTTATCTCGATCCCAAATACTCATGGGATGACTATATTTGATCATATCGCTTTGGACATGCAATCTGAGGCGTGCCAGATAGGTCTGTCTGAAAGCTGCTGAACATGTCCTTCATGGCAGGGAAGTAAACAAAAAGATGGTCCGATTTATCAAAAAGAAGCCGTCGTTCTAAATTAGTTGATCAATAATCTATAAAATACAACATATCTTACTCTTGAAATTCCATTGACATAAATATTATCTCTTCATATACTCCAATAAAAAAAATCAATGCCATATCAAAAACAAAAGGCCGGTCTGCCGGCATCGCCAGTATCCAATATATAACAGCGCAGGCGATGTGAATGCCCCCGCAAGTTATACCTGAACGACGTCATAAATAACACACCCCATCCTATTAACACAGGAGAAATAAACTATGAATCGAATGAAAATCAAAGCATTGATGATCGCCGTCTTCGTCTGTCTGTCACTTACCGCCTGCGGCGGAAAGGGTGCGATGCCGGAAGTCACGGCTACGAATTACTCCCAGGCCAAACATTGGTTGTCGATTCCTGTCGTGTCCCATAACGTGGACGTCTTTTATCTTTATCCGACGGCCTGGCGGAAGGTTCATGCCAGCGATCCGAATATTTGCGACATCGACAACCCCTCCATGCTGGCCGGTTCCGCTTCCGCTTTTGGGCGATCGGCAACCGCTTTTGAAACCTTTGCCAATATTTACGCGCCCTACTACAGGCAGGCAGATGCCGCCTATGCCTTATCGCTGCCCTTGCCGGAGCATGACGCATTGGTCGCCGGTATTCCCACGCAGGATGCCGTTGCAGCCTTTGATTACTACATCAGGAATTTCAATGCGGGCCGGCCGTTTATATTAGCTGGTCATTCACAGGGGTCCAACGTATTGATTAATTTACTGACTGGATATCTGAAAGATCATCCGGATGTCTATCAGAGAATGATTGCCGCCTATGTGATCGGCTATCCCGTTACGGCCCGGATCATTGCAGACCATCCGCACTTGAAATTTGCCGAAGGTCCGGACGACACGGGGGTGATCATTTCCTATAACACGCAAGCGCCGGATGTTGTGCCGGGAGTCAATCCGGTTTTGTCCGGACTGGTGGGCCTTGTGATCAATCCCATCACCTGGACGAGGACCGAGACAACCGCCGCCGCCACCGAAGGTCTGGGATCCATCATGCCCAATCCGGCGACACTGGCATTTAAACCCGTGCCTCAATACGCGGATGCCCGGTTGGATATCAAAAATGGTGTGCTGATCTGCACGACAGCCGATGCAAATTTGCTATATAAATTGACAAAACAGGGATTTCCCCGGGGCGTTTACCACAGCTTTGACTATCCCTTTTACTATTTCAACATTCGGGAAAATTCTAAAAGAAGAGCAAACAAGTACTTGGGCCATTAAAAACAGATCAAAGGGGACGGTTCGGATTAAAGAGGACGTCCCCTTTTACCCCTGCCGGTTGCGTTCCGGTTAATCCAGAAGGTCCTTTGGAATATTTCCGCCGTTGTCGGCAATTTTTTGAAGAACGGTCTTATGCAGCCACACAGTCATCTGTGCTGAATTGCCCATCTTCCCTGTTGAAATATCCTTGACGCACAAATTTTCTCTTCATATACTCTTATTACGAAAAAACAATATCTTATGAAAACAAAGTGCTCCAAAGAAGCGTCCACGAATCCTATTTTCAGACATAAAAATAATTCCTGATCAAAAAGGAGGCGGCTCATGAAACAACCTGGTACATTCAAAAAGATATGGTTAGTAATTGTAGCGGGCCTGCTGATATTTACATTATCGGGATGCCCGAAAAGCGTTGCGAAAAATCAAAGTCAACCCAAAGGATACCCGATTGCTTCAGACGTTCAGACGACGGCTCAAAGGACGATCGTGCCGGGGCCGACGCCGTCAACACCGATTAATCTCTGGGAAATTTCCAAATACGATCAATACGGCTATGGCAACTGGACCTATGGCCCGGGGCTTCACCACGACAAGCGGCTTGATCTCATGCCGAAAGGCTACAGCGGTTCTGCCGTCACAAGAAAAAAGAAACTTTCAAATTTCTTCACCATCTCGGATATTCATATCACCGACAAGGAATCTCCCAATCAGTTGATCTATATTCAACGCCTGCATCCCCATTTGCCGGTGGGGTCCTCTATCTATTCGGGCATCATGCTCTATACCACACATGTCCTCGATGCCGCCATCCAGACCGTCAACGCTCTGCATAAGCAAAATCCCCTGGACTTCGGCCTGTCTCTGGGCGATGCCTGCAACACCGCGCAGTACAACGAAACCCGGTGGTATATCGATGTCATCGACGGCAAGGTCATCACCCCCAGCTCCGGCGCGCATCTGGGCGCCAAAACCATCGAATACCAGAAACCTTATCAGGCGGCAGGGCTGGATAAGACCATCCCCTGGTATCAGACACTGGGCAATCACGATCATTTCTGGATGGGTTCCATTCCTGTGGACTACAGCTCGCGCAAGGACCTTCGGCAATCCTACATTTCCGATGAAGTCTTCGCCACGGGAGATGTCCTGAGTGACCCCCGGAAAATTAACAGCCGCGACTACTATGTGGGTGTGCTCGACGGCTCGACACCTTACGGGGACATTATTCATGCCGGGCCTGTCGGGGATTTCAAGAGTCCTCCCAAAGTTGCCGCCGATCCGGACCGCCGTTCGCTTTTGAGAACTGAGTGGATGCAGGAATTTTTCAAAACATCGTCTCAGCCCGTTGGCCACGGTTTCAATCCGACTGACGCCAAAGAGGGCTTTGCCTGCTACAGCTTTGTTCCAAAATCGAATATTCCGCTCAAGGTGATCGTGCTGGACAATACACAGAAGGCAGACGACGGCTCCGTCGATATTCACGGGCATGGTTTTCTGGATGCAAAACGCTGGACCTGGCTTAAAAAAGAACTGGCCGACGGCACGGCGGCAGGACAACTCATGATCATCGCCGCGCATGTGCCGATCGGCGTCGAAGCGACGGCGCCCAATTCGCAAATGGGCTGGTGGACCAATCCGCAAAATGCCGTCACCTTGCCCGATCTCATTGCGGAACTTCAAAGCCATCCGAACCTGATTATGTGGATGGCCGGTCACCGTCATTTGAATACCGTGAAGGCCTTTGCGTCGCCAGATCCAAGCCAGCCGGAGAAAGGCTTCTGGCATGTGGAAACCCCGTCGCTTCGTGACTTCCCGCAGCAGTTTCGGACGTTCGAAATCTATCTCAACAGCGACGCCACCATTTCCATTGTTACCACCAACGTTGACCCGGCAGTTCAAGAAGGAACACCTGCGGCAACGTCACGCAAATACGCCGTTGCGGCGTCACAGATTGTCAAAACGTGGGATAACTCGACGAATTGGAATCCCACAAATGATCCTACCGTAAAGCCCATGCCTACAGGTTCGTATAACGCGGAACTGATGATCCCCCTGAGCCCGGCCATGAAAGCCAAACTGCAAAATTATTGAATGAGAGCTGACACAGTATCAAGTCTTGAGAAATCATTTTTTCAAGACTTGATACTGTACCCTCCTTTTTGGTGAATCCGGCACTTCGGCCCGAACAGATAAAAAACGTTCTCATCTGCAGCCACTTTTTATCCAGGAATTTTTCTTTTATGCTGCTGGGTAAAAGGTAAGACAGCCAGGAAAACGCTCTCTCGTTAAAGATCATAAGAAATACACAATTCTTACCGCACTTTATGCTTGACATTAAAGGCGATTTATAATTAAGTGCATCACTATTTTTTATAACGATTTAAGAAGTATTTGCTGTGAAGATTAATGTAAGCCATATACCGGCCGAGGGCATGAAGCTGCAATTATCCAGGGATGCAAAGTGGCTGTCAGACCTTTGTCCGCCGCAAGAAAAAATTGATTTTATATTTCACGGGGCTGATATTTCCTGTTTTTTAAGGAAAATCAGCGAAACGGTCTATGTAGAAGGAAATACGATAACGACTGTTGATCTTGAGTGCTGCCGCTGTCTCGATGTAACAACCCACATCCTCCGTACGGATTTCAAGTACACCTTTGCACCGTCAGAGAACCATGCCGCGGAAGAAATGGAGTTAAGCGTCGAGGATCTGGAAGTCAGTTATTATGACAACGACATCATTGATCTGGATCAAATGATATTTGAGCAGATAGCCCTGCAAATACCCATGAAAGCTCTTTGCGCTGATTCATGCAAGGGACTCTGCCCTCATTGCGGCATCAATCTCAATTCGGCAAAATGCACCTGTAATAGTGAATTTGTTGATGAAAGACTTGCTGTTTTAAAAAAGCTTAAAGTTAAACATTAAGTATATCAACTGAAGGAAGGAAAATAAATTATGCCAAACCCCGTAAAAAGACATTCAAAAACAAGAAGAAACATGCGAAGAGCCCATGACTTTTTAACAACGCCGGCGTCTTCCGTTTGTCCCCAGTGCAATGAACCCAAGTTGCCCCACCATGCATGCCCGAACTGTGGAACCTACAAGGGTCGGGAAGTCGTGAAATTTGATAAGAACGACTGATGCATCTTGACGGCATAGAGGCATGGGTACCTACGAGCCGCAGGACATCGGAGAACGTTTCCCTGCGGCTTGCAGATGCGATCGCCGTAATATAAATCTATTTTTATATTTCTCAGGACTACTCGAACATCATATGCCTTTAGAAGAAGGAGGGAAGATTCATGTCACTCAAAGATAAGGTCATCGATATCATCGTGGAGCAGTTGGACGTTACAAAAGAAGAATGCGTGCCGGAAGCAGCCTTCATTGATGATCTGGGGGCTGATTCCCTGGACCTTGTGGAACTCGTCATGGAGATGGAGGAAAACTTCGGCATCGAAATTTCCGACGACGAATTGGAAAAGATCGTTCTCGTTCAGGATGTCATCGATTTTCTAAAGAAAAAGGGCGTTAAATAACCTTTATTTTAAATCCGGAGGTATTCTTTGCAAAGAAGAGTCGTTATTACAGGACTCGGCGCCGTAACTCCCCTCGGTAATTCCGTAAAGGAGACATGGGACGGCTTATGTTCCGGAAAATCGGGCATTGCAAAAATTACGAAATTTGATTGTGCCGACTTCGAGACTCAGATAGCTGGAGAACTCAAGAACTTCGATCCACTCAAGTATATCAGCAAAAAAGAACTCCGGCGCTATGACGATTTTATCATTTTCGCTCTGGCCGCATCCGAAATGGCCGTTGAAGATGCCCAGTTAACGATTGACGATACGAACTGTGAAAGGATAGGCGTCATCATCGGCTCCGCCATCGGCGGTCTCGGCACGATCGAAAAAGAAATACAGATACTGATGCAATCGGGACCGAAGAGGGTTTCCCCTTTTACCATTCCATCGGCTCTCGCCAACCTCGGCGCAGGCCATGTGGCCATCCGTTTCGGGGCAAAGGGACCGATAAGCTGCACGGTTACAGCCTGCTCATCCGGCAACAACGCCATCGGTGACTCCTTTCACATCATAGCGGACGGATATGCCGAAATCATGATTACCGGTGGTGTTGAAGCAGCCATTACCCCTCTGGCCGTTGCCGGATTCAACGCCATGCGGGCAATTTCCATGAATAACGATGAACCCCAAAAAGCCAGCAGACCTTTCGATCTGAACCGCAATGGCTTTGTCATGAGTGAAGGCGCCGGCATTTTGATTTTGGAAGAACTTACCCATGCCTTAAACAGGGGCGCCCGGATCTATGCAGAAGTTGCAGGATATGGATCCACCTGCGATGCCTTTCATATGGCACAGCCGCCTGAAGGACATGAAGGCGCCGTTCGGTGCATGAAAGCGGCCCTGCTGGATGCCGGCATGATGGCAGGCGATATTCAATACATCAATGCTCACGGCACTTCGACACCCCTGAACGACAAGTATGAGACAGAAGCCATCAAGACCGTCTTTGGCGATTACGGCAAAATGATCCCAGTCAGTTCCACAAAATCCATGACCGGCCACATGCTGGGCGCCGCCGGCGGCATAGAAGCGATTATTTCGATAAAAGCCATTAATGAAGGCATTATTCCACCCACCATAAACCTCGACACACCCGATCCATCCTGTGATCTCGATTATGTTCCGCAACTTGCGAGGAAACAGGACGTAACGACCGTCATGTCCAATTCTTTTGGTTTCGGAGGCGTTAACTCCGTTCTTATTATGAAGAAATTTCAAGGATAACGATGATGAATACCGAAACAATAATCATCGGCACGGATCATGCCGGTTATCAGCTTAAAGAGGACATTAAGACCTTTCTAATTGATAAGGGAATGACGGTTGTCGATGTGGGCGCTCCAAGCGGCGATTCCGTCGATTACCCCGATTATGGCGCCTTGGCGGCCCGTCGTATTTCTTCGGGAGAAATCAACCGGGGAATTCTAATCTGCGGCTCCGGCATCGGTATGAGCATCGTCGCCAATAAATTTCCCCGCGTCAGAGCGGCCCTCTGCCTTGACGAAGACATGGCGCGGCTCAGCAGACTTCACAATGACAGCAATATTCTTGTTCTAGCGGGGCGCAAGACAGATGCCTCGACAGCCAGAAAAATTGTCGATATTTGGCTTGTAACGGAATTCGAAGGCGGACGGCATCAAAAGAGGATTGATAAAATTAAAGATTTGGAGCATAAACAGTTTTAAAGCGTATGACCATCGATGCAGTAAATCGATTTTTAGGGCATTATTTATTATTTTGCTGTTTGAAAAACCATGACAAAAAAATTATCCGCTCAAAATACGAAGAAAAGAGCAACAGCGGATCGTCCCAGTTGGGACGAGTATTTCATGGATATTGCCACACTCGTCTCCAAGCGTTCAACATGCCTGCGACGCAGCGTCGGCGCTGTTCTCGTAAAAGATAAACGTGTTTTGGCGACAGGCTATAACGGCGTTCCGTCGGGAATCCGACACTGTGCTGAAGTCGGCTGTTTGAGAGAAAAAATGAATATCCCCTCCGGTGAAAGGGTGGAACTTTGCCGGGGGCTCCATGCCGAACAAAACGCCATCATCCAGGCGGCTTTACATGGCGTCAGCGTTAAGGGCGCTACACTTTATGTAACCCTTCACCCCTGTATTCTCTGTACAAAGATGCTTATCAATGCCGGTATTGTCCAAATATTCTATTGTGAAGGCTACAGCGACCAGTTGTCCATCGAGATGCTCGAAGAGTCGAAAGTCAAGGTAACCCGGTTATGAAGTGCCCTTTCTGCGGAAACGGTGAAAACAAGGTGATCGATTCCCGGATCAGCAAGGACGGCAGCGCCATTCGTCGTCGCAGGGAATGCTTGGGTTGCGGAAAGCGATTCACGACTTATGAATATGTAGAAGAAGTTCTGCCCATGGTCGTCAAGAAAGACGGACGCCGGGAACCTTTTGACCGCACGAAGATAAAAAACGGCATACAGAAGGCGTGCGAAAAAAGGCCGATCAGTACGGAAGCCATCGATACTGTCGTCGAAAATATCGAACAGGATTGCTATGAATTCCAGGGTCAGGAAATCCCCTCTACCGTCATCGGCGAGAAAATCATGAAAGCGCTGCAATCGCTGGATGCCGTCGCCTATGTCCGTTTCGCCTCCGTTTACCGGTCTTTTCGCGATATCGGGGATTTCATGGATGAACTCAAAGACCTGCTGAAGGCAAAAAAGAAAGAAGATAGAATTTAACATGTTTACAGGCATCATAGAATGCATGGGCACCATACGGAACATTTCCATAAGAGGGGATGACGCTCTTCTTGTCGTTGATGCCCCCATAGACCTGACAAATGTCAGAATCGGCGACAGCATTGCCGTAAACGGCGCCTGTCTGACCGTAACGGCCAAGACGAAAACGGGATTCTCCGCAGATGTTTCGGCAGAAACCCTAAGCAGGACTGCGCTCAAGACTACCCGCATCGGAGACAAAGTCAATCTTGAGAAAGCCCTGCGGCTGACGGATTTCCTGGGTGGTCATCTTGTGCTCGGACACGTTGATGGGACAGGCAAAATCCTTGAGAAAAAGGAAAAATCAGGCTCCCTCATTATCGGCGTAAGTATTGACGAAGATTTGACGCGATATATCGTGGAAAAGGGATCGATCACCATCGACGGCATCAGTTTAACCGTGAACAAATGCGAAAAAAACCAGTTCTCTGTGAACGTCATTCCTCATACGGCGCAGGCCACCACCATTGGATTTAAAAAAGTGAATGCCCTTGTTAATATTGAGACGGATATTCTGGGCAAGTATATTGAAAAACTTTTAATGTCCGGAACTGATAAAAACCCTCAGAACGTCCGGAATTTGGACTTGAATTTCCTCGCAGAACATGGGTATCTTTAGCAGGGGCCCGGTCAGGAATCAGGATGCCGGGATCGGGAGCCGGTGTTCAGGGAACAGGGATTGGAAAACATTTAAAAAAACAATACGTTAAGCAAATACAAATAAAGCAGGTGAAACATGGGTGTTAATGAAATAAAAGAAGCGATTGAAGATATTAAAAACGGTAAGATGATCATCCTCGTGGATGATGAAGATAGAGAAAATGAAGGCGACTTGTGCATGGCGGCACAGTTTGCAACACCTGCAGCCATTAATTTCATGGCTCGTTACGGCAGGGGACTGATCTGCCTTACCATGACGGAAGATCATGCCGACAAGCTGAGGCTGATGCCCATGGTCAGGGACAACAAAGCCCGATTCGGCACGGCCTTTACGGTTTCCATCGAGGCCAGGCACGGCGTCAGCACCGGCATATCGGCAGCCGACCGGGCAACAACGATTCAGGCGGCCGTCGCCGATAATGCCAAAGCGGACGACATCGTCAGTCCCGGGCATGTTTTCCCGATCCGTGCAAGAAAAGGCGGCGTTCTCGTCAGAACTGGACAAACGGAAGGCTCCGTCGACCTGGCCAGACTCGCCGGACTCAAGCCTGCCGGCGTAATTTGCGAAGTCATGAAGGATGACGGCACGATGGCGCGTATGCCCGATTTGGAAATATTCGCCAAGGAGCACGATTTAAAAATCGTATCGATCGCCGATCTGATCGATTTCCGTATGCAGCATGAGTCGTTGATCAGACGGGCGGCCACGGCCAATCTGCCGACAATATATGGGGGCGATTTTAAGATGATTGTTTATGAAAACGATGTCGATGAAATGAAGCATATCGCCATGGTCAAGGGTGATATTACTCCGGACGATAATGTCCTGGTCAGGGTTCATTCCGAGTGCCTGACCGGCGATACGTTCGGATCCCTCCGGTGCGACTGCGGAGATCAGCTCCATAAGGCCATGGAAATGGTCGCAAAGGAAGGCAAAGGTGTCATCGTTTATATGCATCAGGAAGGCAGAGGCATCGGGCTGGTTAATAAAATTAAGGCCTATGAGCTCCAGGAACAGGGGAAGGACACCGTGGAAGCCAACATCGAACTGGGCTTCAAACCTGATCTCCGGGACTACGGCATCGGCGCCCAGATACTTGTCGACCTCGGCGTCAAAAAAATGCGTTTGATGACGAACAACCCTAAAAAAATCATCGGTCTTGAGGGCTACGGCATTACGGTCACGGACAGGGTTCCCATTGAAATCAAGCCGAACGAAAACAACATCAGGTATCTGTCAACGAAAAAGAAAAAGATGGGACATTTATTAAAGATTAAAGAATAATTTAACGGAGAAAAGATTATGCCTAAAATCATCGAAGGAAAAATCCTGGCCAAGGGAATGAAGTTCGGCATCGTTGCCAGCCGTTTTAACGACTTCATCTGTGGAAGACTCATCGACGGCGCCATGGATGCCTTAATCAGATCAGGGGCCGATGAAAAGGACATCCAGATTTATAAATGTCCTGGCGCCTTTGAGTTGCCCCTGACGGCAAAAAAGCTCGCGAAATCGGGCCGATTTGACGCCGTCATCTGTCTCGGCGCTGTGATCAGAGGCGCAACGCCTCATTTTGAATATATCAGCGCTGAGGTATCCAAGGGCATTGCCGCTGTGGGCCTGGATACGGAGATACCCGTAGCCTTCGGCGTCCTGACCACCGATACCATCGAACAGGCCATCGAAAGGGCCGGCACAAAAGCCGGCAACAAGGGATGGGATGCCGCTCAGTCGGCTATTGAAATGGTCGATCTTTTCAAAAAGATTTAAATCATTCTATTCTGCTGCAATGTCCGTCAGAGGAGTAAATGCGAACAAGAAGAAAGGCCCGTGAAGTCGCCTTACAAGTTCTTTACCAGCTCGATGCATTGAAAAATATCAACGCCGAAGAGGCCGTCGATCTCTTCTGGGGCAATTTTGAGGCATTGGAAGAGACCAAGGAATTTTCGTCGATTTTGATTGAAGGCGCATGGAACAACAGGGACAGCATCGATGAACTGATCATCAGCTTATCGGAAAACTGGAGCCTGCCCCGCATGTCGAGGGTCGATAAAAGCATCCTCCGCCTGGCGGCTTATGAGTTGCTTTATTGTCAGGACATTCCACCGAAGGTAACCATCAACGAGGCCATTGATCTCGGCAAGATATACGGATCTGAAAATTCCGGGGCCTTCATTAACGGCATTCTCGATGCCCTTTATGAAAAAATCCAAAAGAAAGGCCCTGATCACATCAACGATGCAAACACAGAACAACTATAATCCGTCTGAATCGGGAGGCTGTCACAAAAAATGAGCGGAAAATATCATCCCAAGGATATTGAAGAAAAATGGCAAAGGCGCTGGGAAGAAAATAACACGTTTAAAGTCACGGAAGATTTGAACAAGAACAAGTATTACCTCCTGGAAATGTTCCCCTACCCTTCCGGAAAAATCCATATGGGCCATGTGCGCAATTACACCATAGGCGACGTCATTGCGAGATATAAGCGCATGAAAGGATTCAACGTCCTTCACCCTATGGGCTGGGATGCCTTCGGCATGCCCGCTGAAAATGCCGCCATCGAGCACGGCATTCATCCCTCGGTATGGACGCATGAAAACATCGACAATATGAAGGCGCAGCTCAAAAGGATGGGCTTCAGCTATGACTGGGACAGGGAAGTGTCAACCTGCGAGCCCGAGTACTACCGCTGGGAGCAGTTGTTTTTCCTCTGGATGTATGAAAAGGGTCTGGCCTATAAAAAAACATCAAGCGTGAACTGGTGTTATCAGTGCAAGACCGTCCTGGCCAACGAACAGGTGGAAAGCGGTCTCTGCTGGCGATGCGGCAAGGAAGTGGGAGAAAAAGTGCTGGATCAGTGGTTTTTCCGCATCACCGCGTATGTGGAGGAACTCCTCGAGTACTGCGATAAGCTCCCCGGATGGCCGGAACGGGTCATGACGATGCAGAAAAACTGGATCGGCAAGAGCTACGGATGTGAGTTAACCTTTCCCATGGCTGATACCGACGGCGCCATCAAGGTTTTCACAACAAGGCAGGATACTATTTTCGGCGCTACTTTCATGCTCATCGCTGCCGAACATCCCCTTGTCATGGAACTTGTCAAGGGAAAATCCATTGAAAAGGAGGTCTCGGACTTTGTCGAAAAAATCAAGAAGCACGATAAGATGGAGAGGACCTCGGAATATTATGAAAAAGAGGGTATGTTTCTTGACGCCTACTGCCTGAACCCCGTAACCGATCAGAAGATGCCCATATTTGCGGCAAACTTTGTCCTTGCCGATTACGGGACGGGCTGCGTAATGGCCGTACCGACGCACGATCAGCGCGATTTTGAATTCGCCCGGAAATATGATCTGCCCCTCATCGTCGTCATCCAGCCGAAAGATCGCCCTCTCGATCCTGCTGAGATGACGGAGGCCTACATCGAGGAAGGCATCCTCGTCAATTCAGGTCAATTCAACGGCATGGAAAATATGAAGGCATTGGACTCCATTGCCGCGTACTTTGAATCCATCGGCAAGGGGAAAAGGACCGTCCAGTACCGCTTAAGAGACTGGGGCATTTCCCGTCAGCGTTACTGGGGGGCGCCCATTCCCATCGTCAACTGTAAGAAATGCGGAACCGTACCCGTTCCGGAAGCCGATCTGCCTGTCGTTCTTCCCATGAATGTCACGCTGACCGGCGAAGGAGGCTCACCCCTCGCCAATCACCCCTCCTTCATCGAGACAACCTGCCCTTCCTGCGGTCAACCGGCTTTACGAGAAACCGATACAATGGATACATTTGTGGAATCGTCATGGTATTTTGACCGTTACTGCTCTGCCCATTATGACGAAAAACCCGGCCTCGACAAGGCGAAGGTGGACTACTGGATGCCTGTGGACCAGTATATAGGCGGCATTGAACACGCCATCATGCACCTGCTCTACGCACGCTTTTACTCCAAGGTGCTCCGCGATTTCGGCATTCTTTCCTGCGACGAACCCTTTACGAATCTCCTGACTCAGGGCATGGTCTGCAAAGAAAGTATGAAGTGTGCGACCCACGGATACCTTTTCCCGGAAGAAGTTGAAGATGGAAAATGCATCCACTGCAAAAAGCCGGTCGCCATCGGGAAAACGGAAAAGATGTCAAAATCATTAAAAAACGTCGTCGATCCCAATTACCTGATCCAGAATTACGGCGCCGACACGACAAGGATTTTCTGTTTATTTGCCGCCCCGCCGGAGAAGGATCTGGAATGGAGCGATCAGGGCGTCGATGGGGCTTTCCGCTTTCTCAACCGCACCTGGCGCATTATCATGGATTACCTTGAGGCCGTCAAAAACATAAAGCCTTTTGAGGGCGGGGATCAACTGCCTGACGAGTTGAAAACCCTGCGCCGTAAAACCCATCAGACAATCAAGAAAGTAACCGGCGATATCGAAGATCGGTTTCATTTCAATACGGCCATCAGCGCCGTCATGGAATTGGTCAATGTTCTCTACCAGGTGCCGAAACCCGCCGATGACGACCGTACCGCCCTTTCCGTTATCCGCGAATCCATTGAATCGATCATCCTTCTGCTTAATCCCATCGTCCCCCATATTTGCGAAGAACTCTGGGAGGACATCGGGCACCGGGACGTCCTGGCCGATGCGCCCTGGCCTTCTTTCGATCCGGCCATCGCAGCGGAAGACGAAATCACGATCGTCATTCAGATCAACGGTAAATTGAGAAGCCGGATCAATGTCCCTGCCTCTGAAGAGGCCGAAACCATCAAAAGTCTGGCCGCAGCCGATGATAAGATTGTCAAGCTCTTGGAGGGGAAACAGGTTATGAAGGTCGTTTATGTCCCCAAGAAGCTGGTTAACATTGTCGTCAGGGAATAAGAAAAAGAAAAATGGTGCAGCATTGAACATGATTAAAAAAAAGTCCTTAATCGCCGTCGCCGTATCAACTATCCTCCTGATGATTGGATGCGGCTATCATTTCGGACCGGGCAACTCGAACACCGACCGGAGTATCCGGACTGTTTTCGTCGATCATTTCCTGAACAACACCGCCGAGGCCTATCTGGAGACGTACATGCGTAAGGGCTTCATGGATGAATTGCTCAAAACACACTCATTCAGATTGGCGCCGGGCCGCGAAGAGGCCGATGCCGTATTGAAGGTTGAAATCAAGAACCTTTCCGTATATCCCATCGCTCAGCGCAGCGATAATATTGCCGCCGTACAACGGATTCTTGTGGTCCTCGATATTGCCCTGGAAGACGTAAAAACAAAAAAAACAATCTGGAATGATCGGAATTTTTCAGGAACTTCTGATTACAATGTCGACGCCGTTCATTTGCAGGCAACGGATACTGCACGCAAAAACGCCCTCATCACACTGTCTAAAGATACAGCCGAGAGGGCATTCAGGATGATTTCATCAGGATTCTGATATCATGTTGCATGGCGCCTGTTTAAGCAGACAGCTTGTTGACCCTTTTTGTCAATCTCGATATTTTGCGTGAAGCATTTTTTTTGTGAAAAACGCCTTTGGCCGCCGCCTTGCTGATAGCCGGAATGGCCTTAGCCAGAGCGGCTGCCGAACCTTCCTTATCTTTGTCATCAGCAACCTGAATGACTTCTTTAATCATCGTTCGAACACCCGTTTTAATGGAAGCATTTCTTATGCGATGTTTTTCACTTTGTTTGCTTCTTTTAATTGCAGATTTATGAGTAGCCAAAAAAGATCCTCCATTTTGTTAATTTTTTTATATCTTGAGGCGCTCTTTCTATACGAATTCCCCAATCATGTCAAGTTGAAATTTACCATCACCGCCGGTGGAGAGTCAGTATTATTCTGAACGCCCCCTTTGTTTTTCCTTAGCCAGAGACGTCAAATCGCTCAGTTTGATTTCCGGGTGGTGGTAGCGTTCGTATCCGGGCGTCTTTTTTCCGTACTGGATTGCCTCACGGGGGCACCATTGGATACAGGCCAGACATTGCTCGCAGCCATGAAGCCATGACGGTTTTTCATGATTCATCTCGATATTGCGGCATGGGCAGATAATTTCGCAGATGCCGCAGCCGTTGCATCTTTCGTCGACCCAAAATTTCTTGTCCATGGCCGGGATATGCCGGAATGAAAGCTTATACAACAATCCGGAAAGTAAAACATTCTGCCACAGAGGGCCTTTTTCCACCGGCCTTGTTTCACGCCTCACAACAACGGCGGATATGGTCTTGATTTTCTCCCTCGCATCGTTGATTTTTCGCCGGATTTCATCTTCCGGTCCCGGTCCTCCCCAGGGAATATAGTTTGACGCCATGGGAATCTCAAAACCGGCCTTGAGAGATAAACCGTTTGCGTTCATCAGTTTTTTTAATTGCATCAAAGTCGCAGCAACCTGCCCGGCATTGACGGCAACGGCAAACCAATATTTCGTCGGGTCTTTTGCAAGGGCATTTGCAAAGGCAATCACCCGGCGGGGCAAACCCCATATGTGGACAGGAAAGATAAGGCCCGCCGCGTCGCCTCGGCTTGCGACTTTTTCTTCTTCATTCCAGAACATGGGGTGAGTTTCAGCATCCCCGAGTTCGTTTGCCAGTGTCCTGGCCACCCAATAGGAATTTCCCGTGCCCGTATAAAAATAAATGTCCGTTTTCATCATCGGCTCCCGTTTATTTCCCGACCAGCCGTTTGCCCAGCGCCTCTGCCTCCGCCATCAATCCTGCATTCTTGGCAATGTCTCCGGCCTTCATGGCGCTGCCGTAAACCATGCCGACAATTTTTGACCGGGTATAGGTAAATGCGTCCTGAAAGGTGCGAAGGGCGTTCACGCATCCTGATACGAACGGATCTACATCGCCGTAGCTTACGGCAATGGCGATGCGCCGACCGGCAAAGGGATTTTTCCCGTAACAATGGAGGGCGAAGCAGCGATCCATAAATATTTTTGTCTGCGCCGACATGGTAAACCAGAATACGGGGCTTGCAATGACCCAGGCATCCGCTTCGATCAGCTTCGGATAGACGGATTGCATATCATCCTTGACGGCGCATCCCTTGCTGTCCGGTTTTTGACAGGCGTAGCACGACCGGCAGGGCGATATTTTAAGCTCCTGGAGGAAGACGGATTCCACCTCCGCGCCGGCCGATTTTGCTCCTTTTACGATCTGATCCGCTAGAATAGCGCTGTTTCCATTTTTCCTCGGGCTGCCCAGAATAACCAACACCCGCTTTGCTTTGGTCGTTTCTTCCACTGATCTTTCCTCCTTTATTCATTTGTTAATCCATTAATGCCTGAAGCGATCTGTTTGTATATATCAGTCTTTCTCCCAAACGATGCACCATAAATTTATGAAAAGCTGCGGCGATCTCCGGGTCTTCTTTTTCCATCTGTTTTAAGGCATCAACCGTCAATCGGTAGAATGTGCTCTCCTTCTCCGTGATCACCGATGCCGTGGAAAGCGATCTCAGATAAAGTCCCAGTTCTCCCACCACGGTTCCGGGGCCTCCGGTCCGCAGGCGGACATTTTGCCCGGATTCATTTTGCAGCTGCACGGTGACCTGTCCGGATTCTAAAAAATAGAGGGAATGAGGCGGGTCGCCCTGATGGATCAAATAATATCCTTCAGGCGCCCGGCGTTTTTCAAGATGCTTAAAAAACCGTGCGATCCGATCTTCGCCGGAAATAAACTCCCGCAGTTGATCTTCCAGACATTGCGTCGCCGTCGCAAGGGGGGCGCCCTCTCGGGCGATAATTTGATTTTCACACCACTCCAAGGCGCGATCAAGATCCGGAAAGGTAAGAAAGTGGTCGCTCTGATCAAATATAAATCCGCCCCGGCAAAACTGTCTGTGAAGTTCGTCCGAAAGAGCCGTGAAAATCAGCACATACCCCTGAGCCTCCGTATATATCTTCATCTTTGTAAAACTATTGACCGCCGAGGAATCGACGCCGTTGACGAAACGGAAATCTAGGACAGCAAAATGAAGGGGGACCTTATCTTTATCGTTTGCCCTCCTGCGAAGCGTTTCGTGCAGATTGTTTGCCGTTCCGAAAAAAATGAAACCCTGCAGCTTTAAAATTTGCAGAGCATCGCCTTTTTCATTCATCGTACGATGTTGTTCAGCGCTCCTGTCCACATTGCTGTGATAATGAACGCCGGATAAAGCCTGTTTAACCACGCTGACGCGGCTGTAATTATAGACGAATATGACAACGGCCACCAATATGCCGACGCCGACGCCTTCAAGAAATCCAAATACGCCGATGACAATGAGGATTAAAAAGATGAGAACGCAGTCGATCTTGGGCAGTTTAAACCAGCTTTCATAGAGCCATTGGTACAGGAAGGAAAATCCGAGAAACATCAATACCGCGCCCATAACGGGTTTTGGAAAATAGGCCAGGAGCGAACTTCCCCAAAAGAGTACTGAACCGCACAGTATTGCCGAAAAAATGCCGATCAGGCGGCTTTTTGCCCCCATCGTGAATCCCAGGGCCGACAGGCTTAGTGAGTGAATGCCCACGGCGCCTCCCCCCATTCCTGCCAGGATATTCGCCGCACCTACGGATTTAAGTTCGCGATTCAAATCGATCTCTTCACGTACGACAAGCTCCAGACCGCTGGCGTTGAGGAGGAGGGAAATGCAACTGAGGATTAAGATCGTTCCGATTCTGCCGGCCTGCGCAAGGATGAGCCTCCAATCAACCTGGACCAGGCTGGACAGCGAAAAAGGCCATTCAAATTGGGTTTTCTGTAAAGAACCGATCAGCCAGCCCTGCTCCCTGACTTCGCTTATCGGCGCATCGGCAATCAATATAACGGCATAAAACAAACCTATCGAGAAAAAAAGCCATAAAGGCATGATGAGAAAATGATTTCGGCGGCGTAAAATGACGAAAAGCAATGCGGCAAGAAAAATACCCGGGAGCCACTTCACGGCAATATCCGGCTGGACAAGGGAAGATATGGCGGATAATGTTATCGTCGCATCCGTCATAACGCCCAAAGCCCCTTTCACCAGCAGCAATCCCGTGCCCGCAAGGAAGCCGCCGATGACGGGATATGGAATAAATCTGATGAGATTGCCGGCCTTGAATGATCCTAGGATAAGGAAAAAGAGGCCCGTGGCCATAGAGGTTAAGGCAATGGCGGCAACGACGGTAATGAATGCTTCTTCGCTGCCGGAAGCGGCGGGAGGCATATGGCTTACGATGATTCCGGCGATCAGTGCAAGGATGGCTGCGGGGATTTCGTGGGGACGTGCAACGGTTCCTGAATAAGAGCTTGTCAAAGCAACAACGACGCCGATAATCAAAGCGCTCAAAAGGATTAAACTGATGCCCCTCGAAACAAATCCAGACAGGGGACCGGAAAATATAAGCGCCGCAAAGGCGATCCCCATGGTAATCGTCAAAACGCCGGAAATAAGACCGGCAGTTAAACTCGTTATTAATTTTCCGGGATCAAATTGACTTTTCATGGTCTCAACATGACGCTGAATTACAAATAGCCTTCATTGCCTTTCTGCGATAGACCAAATAACAACAATCACGGTAACGATACTATAAGAAAAACGAACGAAAGGTCAATATGTTTAAGGCATTTGTTATTGACATTCCATAGTGCGTTCCCTATACTTCGTCTTCAGCGGACGAATTCCTGAAAATTTTCTTATTGACATCCATATCCTACAGAGCCTCTTCATATGAAAATAAAACGAGGGCTTGCTGCAACACCGAAAGGCATTATGAAAGTGCTCGACGAGTTCAACGGAGCGGCCCTGCTGGCGCAGTGGGGTATTCCCGTTATTCACGGCATTATGGCAAAAGATGATGCGGAGGCTCTATCTGCAGCAAATCAGATCGGTTTTCCCGTTGCGCTCAAGATATGTTCCGAGACTGTCGCCCATAAGACCGATCAGGGCGGCGTCATGCTAAACATTCAGGATGCCGTTTCTCTGAGACGCGCCGTCCGTGAGATGAACAATCGGTTCATGAACATCCCTCATGCCCTCCTCATACAGAAGATGGCCCGTCCGGGCGTTGAGCTCATCCTTGGCGCCCGGCGCGATCCCGTCTTCGGACCCGTCGTCCTTGCCGGCATCGGCGGCATATTTGCCGAGATATTCCGCGATACGGTCATCGATCTTGCCCCTGTAGACAGCAAAGCCGCACTGGCCATGCTCCGGCGGCTCAAAGGTTTCGCCCTGCTCAGCGGTTATCGCTCCCAGGCTGCGGTGGATCTTTCCACTGCTGCTCTGGCCGTTTCAGCCCTTTCGCGCCTCATAGCCAAACACCGGGACGTAGTCGAAATCGATATTAATCCTTTTATGGCTTATCCGGACGGCGCTGTGGCTGTGGATGCCCTGGTCCGCCTCGACAGCCGCCGTATCCGCATTTCACGAAAACATCCCGGCCCGGCAACGATGGCGCCTTTTTTCAACCCGTCATCTTTTGCCCTCATCGGCGCATCGCGAAGCCCCGGGAAAGGCGGCAATATCATCCTGCGCAACCTGCTGAAGGCGGGCTTTAAGGGGGATATTCATCCCATTAATCCGACGAGCAAGGAAATCCTCGGCATGCCGTCCTTTACCAGCGTTCGGGATGTCCCGACGCCGGTGGATTTAGCCATGTTCGTCATCCCGAAGTCCGCCATTCCAGAGGCCATGTCAGATTGCGCCGCCAAAGGTATCCGTAACATCATCCTGAGCACGGGCGGCTACTCGGATATCGGGGCCGTGGGCGCTCAGGAGCAGAAAATCCTCATGGATCAGGCGCGCAAAGCAGGCATCCGCGTCATGGGACCCAACAGCATCGGCACGCTCAATCCCGCCGCCGGTCTTGCAACATCCATTGTGGGACTTGAACCGATCAAGTCCGGCGGGGTGTCCATCATCGGTCAGTCAGGGGTATTTTCCTCCGGTTGGGGGCGCTGGATAGCCGACGCCAAACCCTTCGGCCTGGCTAAAGTCGCCTGCATCGGCAACAAGGGCGACGTCAACGAGAGCGACCTCCTCGAATACCTGGCCTCAGATACCGAGACGACAACCATCGGCATGTACCTCGAAGGCGTGGTCGAGGGGAAACGATTCATCAGGGCCGCCGGAGCGGCAAGCGCAAAGAAACCTGTCGTGGTCATGAAATCCGGACACACCGAAGCCGGGGTTGCCGCCGTGGCCTCACACACAGGATCACTGGCCGGTTCCGATGCCGTATTTGATGCCGTTTGTCTGAAGACGGGGCTGATTCGCGTGCACGACTCCGAGGCCTTCTTCGATACACTCTCCGCCTTCGAGAAGCTCCCCCTGCCGAGAGGAAACCGCCTCGGCGTCGCCTCCATTTCCGGTATGGGCTGTGTGGCCGCCACAGATGCCGCTGAAGAATACGGCATCGCCCTGCCCCCGCTCAGATCCGCCACGCTCAAGAAGCTGGCCGAAGTCATGCCGCCCTGGGCACCCGTGCGCAACCCCGTCGATACATGGTCCGCCATCGAACAGCACGGCTCAAAGAAAACCATGGGACACATCGCCCGATGTCTCCTGGACCAGAAGGATATCGATGCCGCGCTTATCCTCTTTGTTCTCATGCCCGAAAGCATCTTCGACATCGCAGAAGCCTTTGCCGACATCATTGCCCGTCACCCGCACAAACCGGTCTTCGTGAGCTATTACGGCGGGACGGCCAAAGAGATGGCCCACATACACGAAGGCTTCACAGCAATCGGCGTGCCCACCTACCCCACACCGGAACGCGCCATGTTTGCCTACAGCCGCATGGCAGCGTATGCCCGGTTCCGCGGCTTCATCCGCAGAACCTTTCCCTTAAAAACCGTGAGGTGAATCGGTCCATGGAAAAAGCAAAAGTTCTTCGACATATGATGGGCTATACTGTCGGATTTACTCTTTTTGGCGTCCTCATACCCGCAGGCTTAATAACATTTTCAAAATGGGCGGGGTCATTCATAGATACGGGAATTTTCGGCCCGGAGGTGCTTCGCCTTACCATCGCTTTCCTTTTTTTGGCCATTGGATTGTTTTTCGTTTTCTGGTCCAATGCCGCATTATTCATCATCGGGAAAGGAGGACCGGCCGACGGATTCAATGTGGCTATCTCTCCGAGATCGGAAAAACTGGTTACCTCCGGTCCTTACGGCTACACGAGAAATCCCATGGTCTTCGGGGCATACATGTATTATTTCGCTGTCGCCCTGTTTATGAACTCCGTCGCCTGCCTGGCGTTGTTGATTCTATTTTATGGTTTAACCATCCCCTATCTGAAATTAACGGAAGAGAAAAGGCTCTTCAAGGATTTTGGCAATGACTTTCTGTACTACAAAAAACAGGTATCCATGATTATTCCCTTCCCGAATAGAAAAAAATGAAAACATCATGCTGAGACGATTACGGGATACATAAAAATTATTAAAAGTTTCAAACGAATAAAGGAGGCCGCAGGTGATGAAAGAAGAATCGCCGGTTCAACCAAAGGAGTTGGTAACAGGCGGATGGCGGGCCCATTATGTGCTCATTGTCTGCACTCTTTTGTACATCATCAATTACATGGATCGTCAGGTCTTTTCCGTCATCCTTCAGCCCATGAAGATCGATCTGGGCTTGACGGATGCTCAGTGCGGCATGGCCAATACGATCCTGATCTTCGGCATGGCCTTCTTTTCCTTTCCCGTTGCCTACCTTGTTGACCGTTGGAGCAGAAGAAAAGCCATCACCCTTATGTCGATTTTCTGGAGCGCTGCGACCTTTGCCACGGGACTTGCCCGCAGCTTTACAGGCGTCCTGATTCCCAGGTTCTTTGTCGGCTTGGGCGAAGCAGGTTTTGTACCCGGCGGCACGGCCATGATCAGCGCATCATACCCCAAAGAAAAACGCGGCTGGGCCATGGGCATCTTTCATATCGCCATCCCTCTCGGTGCAGCGGCGGGCGTTATGTTGGGCGGCCTCATTTCCGCAAGGATGGGCTGGAGAACCCCTTTCCTGTTCTTTGCCGTTCCCGGCGTGTTACTCGGCATTTTAGCCTTTTTCATGAAAGACTATAAAACCGCCGAACAGCCCGAAACGGCAGGCGGCATCAAGAGTTTCTATTTTGCTCTTGTTGATGTTTTGAAACTCCCAACCATGCGATGGTATTATCTCGGATTGGGAATTGCCGTTTTCATGACGTCTTCCGTCCTTGCCTGGCTTCCCAGTTTGATGATGCGCATGATGAATATTTCCGAAGCAACGGCCGGCTTGATCACAGGCGGCATCGGACTTGCCGCCATCATCGGCGCGCCCCTGGGCGGTTTTCTGGCCGATTTCTGGCAAAAGAAAAATCCCCGCGGCAGGATGTACATTCCGGCTCTTGCTTACATCATCGGAGGGTGTCTGGTCATCGTGGTTATCCTGACGAAATTCAGTCCTCTGGGGATTGCCCTTGCCGTCTTCTACGGCATTGCCGCAGCCATGGCCATGCCGGCCATTGCCGCCATATCGCAGGATGTTGTGCCTGTTGCCCATAAAGGGCTTTCCATGGGACTTGCCGTATTTGCCCAGTATATGCTCGGCGGCGCCTGGGGACCTTATGTGGTTGGTGCCGTCTCCGACACTCTCGGCGGCGGCGCGGACGGTCTGGGTATGGGCGTCATGATGTGCGGCATATTCGGCATCGTGGCGGGAATTCTTTTCCTGATCGCTTCGCGTACCTATCCGGAAGATTTGCAGAAAGTAAAAGATGAGGCGATCCTGGCGGAGTAGAGTCAAGGGTCGGGGGAAGGCGTTATGGACGACCAAATATTGATGGAAGATGCAGCGGCGATATCGGGGGTGTTGTCCCCCTCAAAACCACCCCCTGCCCCCGCCGGCGGGGGACAACAGCGGGTGGTGAGGTGCAAGGAGTGTAACAATGGATGAGAAAAAATTGGTGGAAGATGCGGCGGCAACACTGAGCCGTTATGTGCAGTTCGATACAACCAACCCGACGGGCAATGAAATGCCCGCCGCCCTGTGGATGAAAGACCAATTAGTCAGCCGCAGCATAACCTCTGCTGTCAGCATTCACGAACCCGTCGCCGGGCGCGGTCTGGTCGTGGCGCGTATTGCGGGAACGGAAGCTCTGAAGCCTCTCATGATTAATCATCACATCGATGTGGTCGCCGCTGATTCGGCTCAGTGGACGCATCCTCCTTTCAGCGGCCTTATTGCCGACGGTTTTGTCTGGGGGCGCGGCACGCTGGATACCAAAGGACTGGGGATCATGTTTTTGCTTGCCCTGGAGCTTCTTTTAAAAGAAGGCGTAAAATTCCGTCGTCCCATTGTTTTTACGGCAGTACCTGACGAGGAGACGGGAGGAGACAACGGCATGCGCTGGCTTGTTGAAAATCATCTGCAGAGCATCGAGCCCGAATGGGTCTGGGATGAAGGCAGCGGCGGCCTGAAAGATCTTTTCGGACAAGGAATCATGTTTGCCGTTGCCGTGGCGGAAAAACAGATTTTCCGGCTCAAACTGACAGCGAAAGGCGAACCCGGTCATGGCTCCATGCCGCACCCGAACAGCGCCAACGTCATCCTGCTTAACGCCCTGCATAGAATTATAGAAGCGCCGCAACCAATGCGGGCAGGCAAAGCAGCCGCGGCCATGTTTTCCGCCCTGGCAGACACGCAGAAGTTACCCGCTTCATTCATGCTGCGCCGTCTTGCCAATCCCGTTATCCTGAAGCTGGCAGGAAAATCCCTCGCCGCCGATAAGTTGACCAACGCCCTCCTGCGGGATACCATCAGCGTCAATGTCGTTCATGGCGGTTATCAGATCAATGTCATCCCGGAGCGTGCGGAAGCCCAACTGGATTGCCGCCTGCTCCCCGAAACGGATGCGGCAGAGTTTCATCGCCGTCTTGTCGGACAAATCTCCGACGACCGTATCGACATGGAGATCATCCAGTCATCGCCTCCTTCAGGAATTGCGCCTGTTGACAGTCTTTTTTATCAGGCCGTAACGGCCGTCGTCGGAAAATACGCCCCCGGCGCCGGCGTATTTCCCCTTCTCATGGCCGGGGCAACGGACGGCCGCTATTGGCGCGAACGAGGCTACCCGGCTTACGGCTTTACGCCCATGATCCTGGAACGTACCGATGTCGGCCGCATCCATGGTATTGACGAACGTATCTCCCTTGAAAATTTACGCCTCGGTATTATGATGACGCGGGAAATTATTCAAGCACTTTGCGCATAAAAGGTATCCTATATGGATAAATCAAAAGTCGCCTTGATCCGCTGCATGTCTTACAATGAAGCTGAAGTTTATAATGCCGTGAAAAAAGGCATGGAACTGCTGGGCGGGATGGCGCATTTCATAAAGGCCGGTGAAAATATTCTTCTTAAACCCAATGGCCCGTCCGGCGCACCACCGGAAAAATGCGTTACGACTCATCCGGCCGTATTCAGAGCTGCGGGCATGCTGCTGAAGGAAAGCTGCGCCAATATTTACTATGGAGACTCTCCGGGATTTGGTTCGAGCGCAACTGTGATGAAAAAGGCGGGATTGAAGGCAATCGCCGATGAACTGGGCATGAGATTGGCCGATTTTGATGCCGGCAGAAGCGTTCATCATGACAAAGCACTGCAAAACAAACTTCTAACCATTGCGCATGGGGCCTTGGATTGCGACGGCCTGATCAGTCTTCCAAAATTCAAGACCCACGGTCTGGTCCGTTTTACAGGGGCCGTAAAAAACCAGTTCGGCTGCGTCCCCGGAATACTCAAAGCCCAATATCATGTGAAATTGGCCGACGCTTACCAATTCGGCGTATTGCTTACGGACATCAACACCTTTCTGAAGCCGCGTCTTTACGTGATGGACGGCGTTATGGCCATGGAAGGCAACGGCCCGGGCAGCGGCACCCCTCGCCCCATGAATGTCATTCTTTTTTCCGCCGATCCCGTCGCCCTCGACGCCGTAGCCTGCAGAATCATTCGCATGAAGCCCGAATTTTTACCCACATCCGAGCCGGGCGAAAAATCCGGTCTGGGTACGTACCATGATGAAAATATCGATTTGGTCGGCGATCCCCTGGAATCCTTCATTGCACGGGATTTTGACATCATCCGCCGTCCGCCCGACATCGTCGTTTCGGCTGGAATCAAAGGCCTTGTCAAAAATATGGCGACGTCGCGCCCCGTCGTCAATCAATCAAAATGCACCGGCTGCGGCATTTGCATCAAATCCTGCCCTGTTGGTATAAAGGCCCTCGACTGGGCCGGTCAGGATAAGAAATATCCCAGACATTTTTATAAACACTGCATTCGTTGTTACTGCTGCCAGGAAATGTGCCCGGAAGGCGCCATAACCGTTGAAAGCCCTTTACTGGCGAGACTGCTATTTAAGGGTTAGTTGTTGCCGATTTTTTAGATCACATCATCACATCCTCTGCACCGGTATTTGATTAAAGAGCCTTGCGCGGTGTGTTCGGCAAGTCAGGGTTTTACGTCTGGAGACCCGGCAGGGCTATTTGCCTTTCCATTTTTCGGGCCGCAACGACAATGACTGAAACCATGGCCATATAGACCAGGCCGGCCGTCATGTAGGCCTTGAAAAACTGGAAGTTGACAGCCGCAATCTCCTGCATCTGGGTAAAGAAATCCGGGTATTGAATCAGAAAAGCTACGGAAGTGTCTTTGATATTCTGAATCACCTGATTGGTCAATGAAGGAACGGAAAGGCGCAGCACCTGGGGCAGAATGATCAGACGGAAGGTTTCAAAAGGGGTAAAGCCCTGGGCAAGGGCGGCATCCAGTTCCGATTTGTGCAAACCGCGATAGGCAGTCATCAAATATCGGGCGTTATATGCCGACACATTCAGAGTAAAACCGATAACGCAAACTGTAAACGCCGACAGATGAATGCCGAGCCGGGGTAATCCGTAATACATCAGAAAAAGGTGAACCAAAAGCGGCGTTCCGATAAAGAAGGATATATAGCTCTGCGTCCATTTCCGCACAATTTCCCATTTGCTGATGGAAAGGTAAAAAACGCCGATGCCGCCGAAAAATCCCGTTATCGACATAACGGCCATGAGAAGAAGCGTGTTTTTCAGCCCCATCAGGATTTGCGGCCAATAAGCAATCAGATCATTGAGAAAAACATTCATGACGGCTACCTATGGTCAATAACGCTGAGGAAAAACTGCCGGATGCGTGGGTCGTCGTGGTCATAAAAAAGCCGTTCGGCGATATCCTCCGCCACAACAACGCCTTCATGCATGAATACGATGCTGTCGGAGATATATTTGGCCAGAAAAGGGTCGTGGGTGACGCACAACATGGTGATGTTGTCGAGGTAGAGTTTGTTGATGACCGTTACCACTTCACGGGACATCTGCGGATCAAGGGCAGAGGTCGGCTCATCCAGAAACATCACCGCAGGGTCCATAGCCAGCGCACGGACAATGGCAGCCCGCTGCTTTTGCCCGCCGGATAACTGCGCAGGATATTTGTTGCGATGATCGAACATGCCCACGCGTTCCAATTCATAAGTGGCTTTTTCGACGGCATCTTTCTTCTTCATCTTTTTGATTTTGCGCAGTCCGAGAGTAACGTTTTCCTCGACAGTCAGGTGCGAATAAAGGGCAAAGTGCTGAAACACGAAGCCGATGTCCTGACGGAGCCTGCGGATGTCCACACCCGGGCGGGTGATGTCGTTTCCCTTGAAGATGATCTGTCCCGCTGTAGGTGCGATCAATAGATTCAAACAGCGCAGCAAGGTCGTTTTTCCGCACCCTGAAGGTCCCATGACGACTTTGGACCGGCCTTCATGGAGTTCCATATTGACGCCTCTGAGGATATTCTTCCCGTCAAAATTTTTTATAAGATTTTTAACTTCGATCAACGCCATGTCAGTCTTATTTACTCCACCAGCAGTCCGGGTATGTGAAATTTTTTTTCAACGGCCGCAAACATCATGATGAAACCCTTGTAAATAACAAAGTAGATAATCCCCGCAGCCAGATAGATTTCCAGACCTCGGAGAGTCATGGCGGCCAGAGTCATGGCGGCTTTCATGATTTCCGGTATTCCCACCGTGTAGGCAAAAGGGGTGTACTTCAAAATGGATGTGAACTCATTAATCATGCCCGGAACGGACATGCGAAACATCTGCGGCAAAATGATATGGGAAAAAATCTGCGTGCGTTTCAGTCCCGCGGCTTCGGCAGCCATCATTTCGTTGTTGCTGACTGCGGCCATGGCGCCCCGGAATATTTCCGCCAGATAGGCGCCGGATACAAGTCCCAGACTGACGACCATTGAAAGAAACGGCGGGACTCTGATACCAATGCCGGGCAGACCGAAATAGACAAGAAAAAGGATGACCAGGACGGGAATCGAACGAAAGATGTATTTATACACATCGAGAAAAATATCGACATACTTCCGGTGCAATCTGCTCAATACAGCCGTTAGAAGTCCGACAGCCAGTCCCGCGACCATGGCGGCGATAGTCACCAGGATTGTATATCCGGCGCCTTCGGCCAGAATTATCAGGATCTTCCAGAATGTCATCTATGCGGTTTGTTTCCTCTAATTCATCCACTTGTCCACAATGGACTTCAGCTTCACCGGGCCCAGTTCGTCGAGGTAGCGGTTAAAATCATCGCGCAACGGCGACCCTTTGGAAAAAGCAAAACCAAACATGTCAAACCCGGTAAAAACGTAGCTGTCCTGAATGTCAATTTTTTTCTTGTAAACCGAGGCCACCGACCCATCGAGAAAAGCCATATCCAGATTCCCGTTTCTCAGGTCGGCCAGAACTTCATTGTAGGTGGGATACATTTTGACATCGCTCAGCCTGTATATGCCCTCCGGTTCAAGTTTGTCCTTGATGAAGCCGGTGTACGCCATGCCGCGAGGATAACCGATCGTATATTTTTTCAACTCGGCCAGGTCTTTAATGACGATATTCTTGCTTTTCAGACTGACCAGATTCCAGGTATTGTCCATATAGGGTTTGGAAAAATCCATCACTTCCTTGCGCTTGTCGGTGATGGATATGGCCGAAAAGGCAACATCGGCCTGTTTTCCGATCACGGCCCCCAGCATGCCCTGCCAGTCGTATGAGGTTATCTTGTACTGTCGGTTTCGGGCCTTGCAGAATCCCTCAAATATTTCCAGATCCATGCCCAGATACTTCCCGTTTTCCTCATACATGTTCGGCGGCGACATCGGACACACGGCTACCTTGATCATCTTGTCGTCATCTTTCTTAGAACATCCGGCAACGACCACAGACAAAAGACAAAACATCAGTATAATGATTTTTTTCATTACAAGACCTTTCCTTATTATATTGATAACAATATTATTATTGGCGTGCGGAATATAGAAGATGGGATTATCTATGTCAATAAGAAACTATCCGCTTGTCTTTCATTTTCGGAACATTTTTTTGCACAATCCGGTTGATTCACATTTGATCCCTTTTTGATTGACAGAAAAAGCAGGCTCTCATAATATTCGCTTCTGAAAATGCCCATACGTTTTTTTTAGCTTGGAAATGTCGTTAATCAATGACTGCTGTCATCAGGAGGTGCGAGATGGATGCAAAGAAGACCCGTTGGATCGCATGTATTGTCCTCATCATTGCTTTTTGGGCCAGTAATGTTTGCCTTGCCGAAAACATCATTAAGCTCGGCGTTGTCACAAAGCGGGGAGGGGCACAAAATGTTTGCGCGGAAAAATTCAAAAGCCTGCTTGAAAAGGATACCATAAGGTGGGTAAAAATTTACGATAACGGATCTCTGGGCAATGAAAGTGATATTCTTAAGAAAGTCCAGTCCGGTGAGATTCAGATGGCCGTCGTCACATCAGGTCCCTTCGATGAATTTGTTCCGGAAGCGCGTGTCGTTGATTATCCCTATCTTTTCAAAAATTATCAGCAGGCGGATCTGCTGCTCGATGGAGAACCGGGCCGGCAGCTTCTGAAGAGCCTGGAAAAGGCCGGTTTCAAGGGACTGGCGTTTGCTGAAAACGGGTTCCGAAATGTGACTGCAAATAGGCCGATCCACAGCGCAGACGATGTCGCCGGTTTGCGCATTCGGGTCATGCAATCCATTATACATCAGGAAATCTGGCGATTACTGGGGGCAACGCCCATACCCCTCGGATGGCCCATCAACAAGGAATTGAAAGCAAAAACCGTTGAAGCCCAGGAAAATCCCGTCTTCCTGATCCGGCTTTATAAAATTTACAAGCTCCAGAAATACCTGTCTTTGACACGACATGTCTATTCGTCACATATCGCCGTGGCTAATCTTGCGTGGTTTCAATCACTCAATGCCGACGATCAGACAGCCATACAATCCGCCATGATAAAAGCAGCCCGGTTCGAAAGGGATTGGAACAGAAAAAATGAAGCCAAAATTCTCAATATACTCAGGAAGACCGGGATGGTTATCAACGAAAAACCGGATATCAATTCATTCAAAAACAGACTTGCAGATCTCGAGAAAAGCCATATTTTTAAGGATGAATCAACGTCCCGAATGCTAAAAATATTTATGGACGCCGCGCGATGACATTATAACAGCGGTAGCGGATCATCTGCTTGTCCATATTCGGAATATGCTTGTCCATGGCGGCTATACATTCCATAGCCTGCCCCGTATTTGATACGGGGGCGGGGGAAAATCCTGCTCGATTTTCCGCCCTTTCCCCGATATAATTTCCTTAATTCCTCCCGGCAAACTCAACGAAATTGCCGTTGGGATCACTGAGGCGGGCGAAAATAGTATTCACCTCTTTAAAGTAATGGGGTTCGGAAACGAAGACGGCGCCGGCTTTGTATGCGCGGTTCAAGGCTTCGTCCAGTTCGGCCTGGCCCCTGAAGCCGATGGTCAGGTACGACGCCATGGTCGTTATGGTCGGCCTTGGCCTTTCCTTAACGCTGACAACCGTCAAGGGCGCGGAGGCGTTATTTTGGGCCGCTTTAGCGCTCGCTCCGAAATTCAGCATGATTTCCGGCCTGCGCGACGTCCCCCCCCGGGCGATCTCCTTTACGCCGAAAATCTGCGCATAAAACCTGGCGGTCTGTTCCGCATCGACAGCGGGAACATGGACGGTGCGCCATGATATCTGCAAGGGCTGCGCGGCCTTGCCGACCGGCAGCGGAGAAACCAACTCAATCCAGTTGCCGACGGGATCTTTGACGACGGCAACCATCCCATTTTTCTTCTTATCCGGTCCGGACACGATTTTGCCGCGACCTTTGACAACGCGCTTCATTACCGCATCAATGTTCGTAACATTGAAGGACGGGCGGACAATGTTGTCGTTTCCCGGGGCCCCGGGCTGTCCCATGAAGCTCTTAGCAATCCCCATAACGGGGAAACGCGCTTTCTTGGCCTCTTCAACCGTTTGCCCGAAATTCAGACTGATGCCGATGTTCTTGAGTTGCGGGGAACCGAACCGCTGGGTTTCCTGCATGCCGAAAACCGACTTGTACCATTCGGCCGTCTTCTCGATGGTTTCTACGTCTGCACCGCCGGCAACCCAGATGCTGTGCAAAAAAAATGTGTTCGATCTTCCTGCTTTTACCATGAATGCCTCCTTCTTTTTTTATTAGTAAAATCCTTAATGAATCTTTAACTCAAGGGAAATCAATGCAGCCGCTCATCATTCCTGATGAATAAACGGCGGCAGCGGTATCTTCTTTTTATTTGCACTCCATATTTTTTTCAAAACCTGTCTTCCATGTCCTCAAAAATTTGAGACTCCTGGGTGACCACAGCTCATCCCTTCATTTCCTGTTTTTCCGCCTTATCGTTTTCCAGGCGCGGAATCGTGAAAAACTCGATAGCATTCCCTTCAGGGTCAATCACAAAATACACATAACCCTTAATGGCCTCCCGCATCAGCGCCCCCTGAGAATAAAGGAATTCCGCAAGACCTTTCGCGTTGGGAACGTCAAAGCCCAATCTGCCATGATTATTATATCCGGCAGGGCGCGGCTCTTTGGCGAGTGCCAGCGCCGCCCCCCTGCTGTCTTCAAAACCCATAAGATATTCATACAGAACGCCGCCGCGATGGTAGCTCGTGATCACTTTCATGCCGAACATCCTTTCGTACCAAGCCCGCTGACGCTCCAGGTCCAGGCAGTTGAGCGTCACGGATACAAGACGCGCTGCAGGCATGTTCAACTCCGCCGGTGCGGCAGGACCGTCCAACGGCGTACGCCCCTCTGCAATGGTCGGATTGGGCTCAAAGGGTCCGTCAAAACGGGGGCTAAATATGGGGCTGTGTCCTATTTCTTCTTCCCTCAAGGGCCTGGCCTTGGGGTCGCGCAATAGAGCATTGGGGTTTCTCGTTCTTGGTCTGCTGAAATTTGTCATTGCATACATCCTTTATAAGTTAAGATAATCTATCTTACGACAGACTGCTTTTTAAATGCATCAATCTCCGCCGGACTGTACCCGAATTGCAAAAGGACGGCAACGCTGTCTTCGCCCAGGGTGGGCGCTCCTTTTCCGGGTTTCGCCGGGTTCTTGGGGTACCGGACGGGATGGCCGATCATTTTATAGGGGCCCAGTTCGCTGTTTTTAAGATCCCAGATCATATCCACGGCCAGGGCCTGGGGGTCGTTGAACAGGTCTACGGAATAATTGACGGGCCCGCAGGGGACGCCGGCCTTTTCAAGAGCCTCGATCCATTCGTTGTTGGTCTTTTCATGGAAGCGGGCCTCCATCTGATCGTTCAGAGATTTTATGTTGTCGATCACCTCATTGGTGATCTCGCTCAGTTCGACGCCGGCAAACTTACTGTCTATGCCGAGGACCTCGCAGGCGCTTGTCCGCTGCCGGCTTGTGAGAGCGGCCAGACCGATGAAACCGTCCGCCGTTTCATAAATCCGGTAGTGGGGGAAAGACCAGCGGTCGGAGGGCCGGTGATTGCAGTCCGGCAATTCAAATTTCCCCATCGCTTCGGGCATTTCATAGCTGTTCCGGAGATCGGTGATGGCATCGATGATCTGGGTGTGCGTCTTTTTTTCCTTGATGGCGTTTTTCAACAGGGCACGTTCCTGTTCATGTCTTTCCGTGTCAAGTTCCTCGATATAGGAAAAGCCCGTTGCGAGGAGGGCCATGCCCGTATTGAAAAGAGAGGTTTCGATCTTCTGGCCCTCTCCGGTTCGACTTCGGGCGAAAAGAGCCGAGACGGCGCTGAAGGCGTTGAGCATGCCTGTGCCGATGTCGATATAGGGAGCGCCGCCGGGCCCGCGGGGGTTGCCGTCTCCGTCGGCATATCCGGCCATAATCCCGGCTGCCGCATGGGCGATGATGTCAAAGCCTTTGCGTTTCTGATAAGGACCGATTTCACCGAAGGCTGTGCTGGAAATGAAAATCAAGCCCTTGTTCATGGCCGAAAGGGTGTCATAATCGATACCGAGTTTTTTTGCCACGCCGGGGGCGTAATTCTGGATGACGATGTCGGTTTTTTCCACCAGGCGGTAGATGATCGAGCGTGATTCTTCCTTACGCATGTCCAGACAAAGGCTCCGCTTGCCCCGGTTCATCGTGAGGGACGTCCGGGTGTTACCTTTATATCGCTGCGAATTTCCCCAGCGCCGTTCTTCCGATCCGTCGGGGGGTTCGATTTTGATAACATCCGCCCCCAGATCGGCCAGCAGAAACCCTGCGTAAGGCCCGGCGATATACTCGGAAAAATCCAATACGGTGATGCCTTCAAGAATTGCTCCCATGTTCATTGCTCTCCTTTTAGTAATAAACCATTTGTCGAATTGATCATGATAATAAAATCCGCGCCAACTCCTCCGGATGGCACACCATTGGCCAATGTCCACAATCCATTTCGATATACCTTCCCTTGAGCCGTTCGGCAAAACTCTTGACATGGGACGTGGCCGGATTCATGCTGCGCAAACAATTGATAACGGTTGCGTCCCATGACTTATTCCAAAAATCCATCTCTTTGCCTACCCTGGAAAAAGCGTTTGCCGGCCATCGACTGAATCTCTCCGACGCCCAGGCGGATCGTTCCGCGTCACAGGTTGTGAACATATTAAAGCCATGGAGTATTTCCGGATTGACGGCCAATCCTTCTTTTGTTCTTATCCAGATGCCGTCTTCGGGCGGCTGATAGACTTCCTGCAAAAAATTTTCTTTGGGTTGCAGCAGCACGGCGTCAACGTAGAAAAGACGCTTAATCAGTTCCGGTTTGGCATCGGCGACTTTACTGATGATATTGCCGGCCGAGCTGGTCCCCACCAAAAGGAGATCCGTGAGATCATAGTAGAAGATGTAGTCCAGCAGCTCTTCCGTCATGGTGTCTTGCGTTATCTCCAACCGGATCTGGTGAGCTCGCTCAGCGCATCCGTCCAATGTGGGCGTATAGACATCATGACCTTCGGCGCGCAGATATTTGGCCACATACTTCCAAATCCACCCGCCCTGGTTGCAACCATGAACCAGAAGATAAGTTCCCATATCTACCTCCTCTCAATGAATTGTATATTATTCCCATCCGGGTCCTGGATCATGGCAATGCGCAGTTGGGACGTTATTTTGGTCTCATGTATCGTGAATTTGACCTTCTTTTCCTGTAATTTTTCACAGATTTCAGAGAGGTTTTCCACAAAAAAGACGACATAGCGGAACCCCATTTGTGCGTGCACCCAGGACGGTCCAGCCGGTGTTTTTGTTTCCGGTTCGATCAATAGCAGACTACTGTCCCCACATTTTAAATGAATCGCCGCCCCGAGCGTATAATTTTCGTCTCTGCCCTTCGATTCCAGGCCAAGGGTATCTTGATAAAAATCAAGGGCGGATTTCATATCCCGGACAAACAGGGCTATCTGAAAACCCGCTTTCGCTAATTTCATCATGATGGCTTCTCTCCTTTCAGATTACGTCTATGGCCCAACCATGCTGCCGCCGTCGATGACAAGATTGGCCCCGGTTGTCCATTTCGATTGATCCGAGGCTAGGAAAACGACAGCCGCAGCAATATCATTCGGTTCTCCAAGACAACGCAAGGCCAGTCTGTTTTTAAATGATTCCTCCCTTTCAGGCGTATTCAGGAAAAAATCCGTCATTTTGGTTTTTACCACACCAGGGGAAATAATATTCACCCGGATATTATGCTTGCCCAGCTCTTTGGCTAAAGACCATGTCATCGATATCATGCCGGCTTTGGCAATGCCATAGATCATTGCCCCTCCCTCGACCGCCTTCATGCCGGCAAGGGCGCCGATGTTGATGATACTGCCGCCTTGCTGTTCTTTCATGATCGGGGCAACTAAGGTGGATAAGAAAAATGGAATTTTTAAATTGAGATTCATGACTTTATCCCACCCCTCTTGAGGCGCGCCCACTGCCGGCCCGAGATAAGTCACATCTGCGGGGCCGCCGACATTGTTCACCAGAATATCAATCCGGCCAAGCGCCTCCTTGACCTTATCGACCAGATTCTGCAACTCTTCAATCTTGGAAAGATCACATGCAACGGCAAGCCCTTTTCTGCCTTTAGCCCTGATTTCTTCCGCCACTTTCTCCAATTCCGGAACCGTCCGGGAACTGACGACCACATCTGCGCCGGCATCAGCAAGAGCTAAAGCACTTGCGCGGCCAATACCGCGACCGCCGCCGGTAATCAACGCTACTTTACCCTCTAATAAAGCACTATTGAATGGACCCATTTTTCATTCCTCCTTTTCTTTTTTTTAAATTTAAACTCCTTTAATTACAAAACCGGTGAACACAGTCCTACTTAATAAGACCGCAAAGCGGACATGTCGCCGCCGCGGCTCAAACAGCTTAAATGAAGTCATATCCATCATAATATCTCTTCCTCCTCAAGACCTGGGCAGCTCGGCCAGTTCGATGAGGCAGTTATCGGTGTCGGCGGTATCAAGAAAAACAACGCGGCAACCGCCGTGGCCGATCCTAGGTCCGTCAGTAAACAGTTTCGCCAGTCTGATCCCTTTTTCCTTCAGTTCAGCTATGGCTTCGTCAATGTTTTCGACCTCGAAGCAGATGTGGTTGATCCCTCGGTTGCTTTCGGGGATGATGCTTTCGGGGGTCGTTCCGGCGACCAACTCGACCATGGACTCGCCGATGGGATACATGGCGATTTCTATCGGAATTTTCTTGGGGCGAGAAACTTCTCCAATGGAAATACCGAAGCACTCTTCCCACAATCGCTTGCTTGTCTCAAGGCTTCCCACGTTTATGCCGACATGCTCAATACGTTTTATCTTCACTCATGTCCTCCCTTAAAATGACGCTCAACGCCTCTCTTCATAAGAACGCAGGGCGGACATCTCGCCGCCGCGCAACGCTTCGACCCGCTTGATGACGCCTTCCGGATCGGCTTCATAATCTTCAGCCGTCTTCAGCGCCCGAACGCCGCACTCGACATAGGTGACCATGCCGTGAATGAGCATGCACATCCCAACCACTTCAGCAATATGCTGAGCCGTAGCGCCGGCCTGCATCGCCCTGACGGTAGTCGTTTCAACGTTTTTACACCGGGTGCTGATTTTCAGGCCCAGACAGACAAGCTCCTCTTGCACAGGCGTGAGGGCGCCGTCCTTTAAAGCGTTTCGCGCACGCATCCAGTGCGCCAGCGTTTCCGGATATCTTTCGCCCAGCAGGCGATTCTTCTTGATCCAGCCGTCAAAATGATTCACGGCAAAGTTTTGTGAACTTTCAACGGCTTTTTCTTTCCTGTCGTTCATTTCGATCTCCTTCAAATCGGATGAATCTATCCTTATCGTTCAAGGCTACCAAATCTGGTCATGAAAACGCAGACCCGACATCACACCGCCGTGCAACGCCTCGACCCGCTTGATGGCGCCTTCCGGGTCGGCCTCATAATCTTCCGCCGTCTTCAGGGCGCGAACGCCGGCTTCTTCATAGGTGACCATGCCGTGCTTGAGCAGGCAGATGCCGACCACTTCAGCAACCTGTTGAGCTGTTGCGCCCGCCTGCATGGCCCTGACGGTCTGCGTTTCGACATCATTATGAAGTTTGCTGATGTCGAGACCCAGGGTGATGAGTTCCACTTCCTTCGTTTTGAGAGCCCCGTCATTGAGAGCAACCCGTGCGCGCATCATCCGCTCCATGGTTTCGGGATATTTGTCGCCCATGAGACGGTATTTCTCTTTCCAGCCATTGAAATGCTGCGCGGCGAATTCTCGCAGGCTGGTCATGTCGTTTTCCTTCTTGTCGTTCATTGTGGTCTCCTTAAAAATAACGGGCTTTGCGATTTCTTCACCCACAAGTCAGGGCGTGTCGTGGGGCTGCATAGAAGCGTCGTAACCGCCGCGCAGGTTGTTTACCTTGAGGATGGCTGCCTCCGGATCGGCATCATAGTCTTCGGCGGTTTTGAGAGCGCGAACACCACGCTCGTCATAGCTGTACATGCCGTGGACGGCCATGCAGAGGCCGACCACCGCGGCGATCTGTTTTGATGTCGCGCCGGAAACCAGAGCCAATACGGTGTGCGCTTCGACGTCGCGGTGACGCATGCAGATTTCCATGCCGAGAATGATCAGCTCGCGATCGCACAGCGACAGCCCGCCTTCTTTGTTGAGCATGGACAAGCGGGCCTTCCCCCAGTGCTTCAACAAATCAGGAAAATAGCGATCCATCAGTTCTGTCCTTTTCATACCCCCGTAAACGTTTTTCATCCTTTCGCGCATCTCCGGCTCCTCTTGCTCCGAATGTTGCGGTTTGTCGTTATTCTGCAAGTCCATTGTCATTGAATCCTCCATTTGAGGTAAACCTAAAGATGACGATGTCGTAAAAAGTCGCAAAGCACCGTTCATGTCATTTCGACCGCAGGGAGAAATCTTGAAATCGTTAAAGATTTCTCGTCGCTTCGCTCCTCGAAATGACAGAATTCGACTTTTTACGAGAGTGTCAAAGATCATTATTTTAAAAAACCATGACAGAATACTTTAATCCCCCTCCCCCATCTCCCCTTTGAGACTGTGTCACAATTACTATTTTTGTCATTTCGACCCCTCATATAGCGGGGGAGAAATCCCTGTCCCAAAGCATAGCGAGGGATCTCAGTTCCGAATATGAATAACTTCAGATTCCTCATCCCGCCGCTGCGGGATTCGGAATGACATTTTTTCTATCGTGACACAGTCGCCTTTAGGCAGGGGGGATTTTCTTAACGGCAGTCGGTTGCCGTAGAAAAACCCGACTCATAAGGCCAAAAGGATTTGCGCCAGCTCCTCCGGCCGGCTGACCATCGGCCAATGACCTGTATTCATTTCGATGTATTTTGCTTGGAGCTTGTCGCTATATTGGCGAACATGGGCCGTGGACGGGTTCTTGCTGAGAGTGCAATTGATAACCGTCGCATTCCATGTCTTGCTCCAAAAAACCTGTAAATCAACGTCCTGGCTCTTGACACTGGTGGGCCATAGACTGAATCGCTCCGAAGCCCAGTCGTTGCGTTCCGGGTCATCGCTCAAGACTTTGAACATTTTGAGCAATTCGTGCTTGGGCATCCATCCCAGTTCTGTTCTCTCATAGATCTCGCCGGGTTCGGGAATGATAACATCTGCGGCTTTTTCGTCCGGTCGCAAAAGCACGGCATCGACATAAACAAGGTGTTTGATCCGATCGGGCATCATCTCGGCCATTTTACTGATGTGCATGCCGGCGGCGCTGGACCCCGCCAAAATGATATCCGTGAGATCATCATAGAACAGACAGTCCAACAGCTCCGCAATCTGTGTGGTTATGGTTATCTCCGGCCGTAGCTGATGACGGCGCTCCGCGCATCCATCCATTGTGGGCGTATAAACATCATGGCCTTCCATGCGCAGATATTTCGCCACAGGTTTCCAAATCCAACCGCCCTGATTGACGCCATGAACCAAAACATAGGTGTTCATTATTTCTTACGCCGCTCCTTTCTACAGTAGATGCAAAAACATGGCTGAATTGCGAAAAGTTTACTGCGCCGTTTTGGCCGTCCTGTCTGTTGATTGCGAGTGGATGCAGCGCCAGGCGCCGTCCTTTTCTTCAGCCCAAACACTGGCAAAACGGACGCGCCCCTCAACGTCGCCATAGTTAGGAATATATTCGAGAACGTCTAAATTGCCCCGGATCAAAGCGCATTTTGGGAACAATTTCACTTCAACATGGGTAGAATTTATTACCTTGTACTTGATGCCGTTCGGGTCTTTCCTGTTCTGAATGAAGCTCTTCTTGTTCTGCAATGTTCCCCCGCCGTGAACTTGCAGCAGCTCATCGCTGAGCAGCCGCTCGAGGGCGTCTCCATCGCCGTTAATCATAGCATCCGCAACAGCCCTTTGCAGGTTCATGACATCCTCAACCGTGATGGATTCAAACTTGTTTTCAATCATTTGCATATCCTCCTCATTTGTATGGCGACTTAGCCTCTATATGGCTATGACAAAACAGATTCAAATTTAACTTCTTACGAAAGAAAAGAACGATCCGTCAAAATTCCATTTCCCGAACATCAGCTGCAACAATGAGTCCGGCATCGGTTTCGGCGATGACTTCCTCCGGTGTCCAGCCCGGTGCCACCTCCTTCAGCACCAATCCTTTTCCCGTTACTTCCATCACGGCCAAGTCGGTAATGATGAGATCGACACACCCTCGAGCTGTCGCCGGTATGGTCAGGTCGCGAACTACTTTCGGAACGCCCGCTTTGGTATTATGCAGCATGGCAACAATAAGACGCTTGGCGCCCCAGGCCAGGTCAACGGAACCGCCGATGCGGTAGCTAATTTTTTCTTCTCCCTTGTTATGAACGGCAATATCTCCTTTTTCGGACACTTGAAGACCTCCCAGAATACTGATCAGCCTTCCGCTTCTGATCATGGCAAAGGATACCTGCAAGTCAAAGAAAGACATTCCCGGCAAATATCGGAAAAAATGGACTCCCGCATCAATGTAATCAGGATTCATCTGGTCCACTTCATCGTCGTCATAAAGCGGCCCATATCCCAATACACCGACCTCGCTCTGCACAACGACCCCGTCCGCAACACATGAGGCGCAGAGTTCGGGAATGCCAAAGCCCAGGTTGCAATAGTCTCCGGGCTTCAATTCCTTTGCCGCCCTCATCGCGACAAGTTCTTCAGTCAATCGATCCTTCATGTTGCATCTCCTTGAGACTTCTGTTCTTCCAACGCTTTTGCATATTCGATCCGGAGCTTTACCAGCTCCATTCGTCTCTGCCTGCTTTGCAGATCATCTTCAGGAATCTTTACAATCTTATCTATAAATATGCCGGGCGTCCCGATCCTCTCAGGATCCAGTTCCTCCGGTTTGACGATATCAAACACCTCCGCGATCGTATATTTGGAAGCCATGGCGATCACGGGATTGGCGCCTCGGGCAGTGCCGGTATAGACAAGGTTGCCCAGCGTATCGGCTGTTGTTGCTTTAACCAGCCCGACATCCGGAATAATGGGAGATTCGAAAAGATATTCGGCGCCGTTGATCACACGCTTCTCCTTGCCTTCTTCAATAACCGTACCAACGCCGATGGGGCTGTAGAATCCCCCCAGCCTCATGGCCCCAGCGTAGAGCTTATCCATAAAAATTCCGTGCGACAGGCTTTCAAATTTTAAAGACCCTTCATGCACGCGCTGGATAATTTTATCGCAGGTTGCTGAACTGCCCGGCTTTACATCGGCAAAGCCGGTAATATATCTAATGGTCTTGTCGGCAATGGAAGTCACATCAGGCCCGACAATCGCCTTGATGTCATCCGGCATTGCCCAAAAATTATTGGTGTATATGGACAGATCCTTAGCCGTATGGTCAACCAACGCCTGCCAAAGGTATTTTGGTGAACCGGGACCCCAAAAATTGATCGCCACCAGTGCGCCATCCTGAACCATTGATATCGCTTCCGTTGCTGTGGTCACTTTATCCATTGTTAACCATCCTCTGTTTCCTTTTAAAAATAAATCATCGCGATGAACTTCTTTTAAGCGCCCGCAAATCTTCGCTGGCTTTCACGTCCACGTTCCATCCGCTTTTATCCATCACAACACCATATATATCCTTCGCCGCCTCAGGGGAGACAAATTCGTTGCGTACATCCTCCTCTACCTGTGACAGCTCCCGTTCCAAAGGATTTCCGTAACCGCCGCCCCCGGGGATGAAGAATTCCACATGATCGCCGGGCATTAAGCTGGCTCCCTTGGTTGGATCCATGATGACCTGGCCGTTGATCTTACAGACGCCTTTGGGGCCGTCGTATCCCCCTAAAAGCCCCGGCACAGGGTAGTGCATGCGGCCGCCCTGCATAAAGACCCTGGTTGGCCCCAGTGGACCGAATTCGCCTTTTTCAAGACGTACCGTCTGATGCGTTCCTAAACCGCCGCGGTACTTGCCGGCCCCGCCGAATCCGTATAAAATTCTCTCATCTCAAAAAGGACCGGACCGGCCGACTCCGCATATTCAACCATGGCACTGGTACTGTTGGCCGGAAATGCCAAGGCTGAAACGCCATCTGCCGTCGGTCTGGCCCCCAACCCGCCTTTGACGTCGCAACGGGTGATGAACAGCCTGCCGTTTTGTCGCAGACCGACCATCGCCTCATACCATCCCGGCGTGCCTCCCGCCCCGGCAATGACGCGATCCGGCATTAATCCAGACAGGGCGTTAAGAACGATCTCGGGCAGAAATAGAACAACAGCGGTACGCATAGAAAGCGGGGCGGGGAAACGGGCATTCAGTATCGAACCTTCGGGCGCAGAGACTTTGAACGGCCGGATACCGCCTGAGTTACTGGGTGTAAAGGGGCTTACGGCACATTTCAGGGCCAGTTTCGTATGTGACTGTACATAATTGAAACAAGCGTTCATCCCCTTGGCTATCTGCGGCGACGTCCCCGTGTAATCAACGCTTATTTCGCCATCCTGCAAGGTAACGGTTACAGCAATACTGATCGGATGGCCGTCAATCTGATTAATCGGCATTACTTTGCTGCAGGTGCCTTCAGGACACCGCCGGATGCTTTCCCGGACAGCCGCTTCGGTTCTGTTAAGAATTTCGCTGCTCAGCTCCTGAATATCCTCCAGGTTATACTCTTCCAGAAGGCGAATAAGCCTCTGCGATACCGTATCAATGCCGGCCAACTGCGCCCGCAGGTCTCCGACGACAGGGATCGGCTGGCGCACATTGCTGCGGATAAATTGGAATACCGCATTGTTCGGCTGTCCGGCCTCGTAGAGCTTTAAAATGGGAATAAGGATGCCCTCTTCAAAAACATCCATCGTCTCTGAAGTCAACATACGCCCCCCGATATCATTATGGTGAGCGATACAGACGGCGTAGGCGACCAGCTTATCCTTGAAGTAAATCGGGCCGGCCAGACTGATGTCGTTTGTATGCCCACAAACATACCAGGGATAGTTTGTAATAAGCACATCGCCGGGTTGCAGGGTCTCCGGAGGATAGGCCTCCGCAAACTTCTGCATCGTATAAGGGAGGGCGCCCAGAAAACCGGGCGTGCCGTTGCCGGCCTGGGCCAGCAGATTATATTGGGTATCAAAGAGACCGATTCCATAATCGGAAGCGTCCCGGATAACCTCGGAAAAAGCGGTTCGTTTTAAAGCCAGTCCCGCTTCATCGACTATGGAGATCAGCCTCGTCCAGATAATTTCCAGTTTCAGTACATCGATCTTTTCCATGATGACATCTCCGCTCATTCACACCCTGCTTCATCTTTTGTTTATCAAGGAAAGGGCCCCGAAAATGTGTCTCGGGGCTCGTGAGGAAACAGGCCCACAACCATCAGAAGGTCAGGGTCAGTTTGTGGGTGATCAGGTAAGTGTCGCTTAATTTGGCATTGGGATCAAACCCCTTGAAGTAGTCTCCCGTCCAGAGGTAAGCGGCGCCGATCATATACTCGAGGTTGTCGTAAATCTTGTATTTCATGGTCAGGTCAAGTTCCTTCCCATATTCCTTATCCAGGTATTTTTTCCCGCCCCGCCATGTTGGAACATTGTTGTGCGTCGGCAATTGGTCGGCATGGGCATAGGTGAAGGAAGCATCGAAGGAAAGTTTTGATGTTGCTGTGAATTTCCCGTAGAGCTGATAGAGCCAAACGTTCTGGACATAGGTTTTGACACTGTTTAAGGAGTTCGTGTTGCCGATCAGGGCTCCCACCGTCTGCGTGCTTCGTTTGCCGCCTGCCACCATCCAGTGATTGTACTCCTGGTCAAAAAGAATCAGGCAGGGATTGAAGCCTTTGTCAACATCAAGGTAAGACCGGAAACCGCCTTCCATCTTGTCCTCCGTTTCCGGATCATCACCCCTGCTGTAGACAAACCTGAAACCAACCAACACGGGATTCATATCCACATTGACGTGGAAGTGATTGCTGAACGCATTTTTGGCATCTTTTTCAACCAGTAAATAATATACGCCTGCAAGACTTTCCGGCGGCTTGGGTTCATTCCACCGGAGGACTTTTCCGAATATCCAGCTGAATTCATCCTCGATGTAGAGCTTTCCAAATTTCTGCCTGCCGTAAAAAGATAACGAATTTGCGTACATGTTGTAAGAATACGTATTGGGTGTCGTTGTGACGGGATAGTTGGTATTTTTGGCATGAATGCTGGTATACGAGGCACCGACTCCGCCGGTTTTCATTCTATAGCTTGCCGTCAGGGTGTATGAATCCCCGTCATTGTCCGTCCCGCTGCCTATGGGTGTACCCTGTGGATAACTTGTTGATATGGTATACCCTTCCTGGAGTTTTCTTACAGAAAATGAAAAGTAAAAGGGGCCGGTCGGCAAGCCGTACGATAAGGCAGCGCTTGAAAACCCCGGATTGTCACCGTATGCCGTGCCGAAGCCGACGCCCGGAATATTGCCAATAGTAAAAAACCCAAAGGGCGTTGCAAACCTGACGTAGGCCGTGTCAAAGGCAATATTTTCCGCTTCGCTATCCGTAGCACCATAACCCGGTGACCCTGTGGGCACTGTCCTCCTGGCTGCCATCCACTTACGTTCCAACGCATCGAAACGCGTCCCTAACGTCAGACCTTTGGCTATAGTGAAATTAGCGCCCATCCGCACCCGCTGGGTGTAAAATGCCGTCGAACCTCTTCCCTGGTAATAAGATGCCGTCGTTGCCGGACCAACGGGCGAATCCTTGTCAAGCAGCGAGGCGTTTTTATTGTACCAGCCCTGAAGGTAATAATCGCCGGAAAACTTCACATCGGCAGCAAAAGCCGTTGTGCAAAAAGCCATGAGCAGCCCAAAAGATAGTAAACCAAGCCAAAATCTCTTCATGTCATCCTCCTTTTTGCTAAGATTTCACGAATTATTGCAACCTCGTCGCCTCGTTCCAGTCATACTTAACGCGTGGTACCGATAAGTAATATTCTTTGATCCGATCGACGCTCCAGCCGTACTTGTTTTTAGCTTGTTCAGGTTCGTAGGCCTCATCCCAGCTTTTCCCGGCAGCCAGATCCTTTTGAATCCTTGCCAGTCTCAGGTCCGCCTCGGCCCAGGCCAGTTTGAACCACCATTTATACTTTGCAGTATATTTCGGATTGTTATACTTGTTAATGATAGCCTGTACCTCGTCCCACTGCTCCTGTGTAACGCCGCGAGCTAATGACATCTTTTTGGCTTCTGCAACGGCGGCCTGCTTGATCTTTGCATACTCCTCCGGGTGTTTCCCGGCAATATCAACATTGACGATCTTGTATTGATTGATCAATCGATATTCAGACAATTTTTCCATGGCCACCGTTTCCCATATAGATACCCAGCTATAGAGGTCCAAGGCATCGAGAATGATTTTTTTGTAGGGTAGTGGAAGAGAGTTCCATTTGTCCCGGTTCATAAACTCCTGATTCATATGGATGCCGACGGAGCCCGGCGGGAAGTGCGGCATGTGGAGCCAATACTTTCCACACTCGTACATCTTGCGAAAGAGGTAAGCCTGAACATTGAAGGGAAGGACATCGAATTCACCTTTGTAATAGGCCATGTAGACTTCACTCCACGCCTTCATGACGGGCGTAGCCTCCCAGGACTTGACATAGGTGCTCGTGATCTCTCCGGAACTCCATATTCTCACCCCGCGTAAGTCTTTCATGCTCTTGATTTCCTTCCTCGAGAAGTAGTCCCAGTTGCCCTGCGGGGTAAGGACGAGGTGTTTCAAGTTCCATTTCTTTTTCGAAAGACGCTCCTCCATCTCATACCATTCGGGACTGCACGTCACGGCAAGCATATGTTCCGGGCTCATCCAGCGGAAAGCGACGATCCAGGGGGCGTAGCCGATCTCCCTGCCCAGGAGGAGTCCCTTGTTGATGTTTCCTATATGCACCGTGCCGATAGGGACGACCTTCGGCAAATCAAGTGACTTATACAGGGCGCCGAATCGATGGAGATCGATCTTTATCTTCCCCTTGCTTTCCGCCTCAATGAGGGCCGCCACATGCGTCAGTACGACATCGCCTCCGCTGCCGTGCGGGGCGTCACACACCCAGCGGAGCGTCACCGGTTCAAGCCCCTCTACATTGTGCCCGAACAGCGTCCGCATGTCCCTCGTTTCCTCAAGCGCTGGCGTGGCTTTGGCTCGCTC
>JAFGHS010000129.1 GCA_016930075.1 Deltaproteobacteria bacterium | reverse complement strand
TGCTCCCGCAGGAAGTTGAGCTGCTCCAGCGTTTCCACGCCTTCGGCGATAACGGTAAGGCGCAGGGTCTTGCCCATGGCGATGATCGCTTTGGTAATCGCGTTGTCTTCGGAATTTTTCATAACGTCGCGCATGAATGACCGGTCGATTTTCAGGATATCGACGGGAAAGTGCTTGATCTGGGCAAGGGAAGAATAGCCTGTGCCGAAGTCGTCGATGGAAAGCCGCACCCCCAGTTTCTTGATTTTACCGAGCACGGCCATCATCCGGACAGGGTTCTGCATCACCATGCTTTCCGTAATTTCAAGTTCCAGCAGGTCCGGTTCCATGCCGGAGTCGCTTAAAGCCTTTCCGATGTCCGCGATCAGGTTGTCGTCCGTGAGTTGACGTATCGACAAGTTTACGGCCATGCAGACCCTGGGAAGCCCCTGGCGCTGCCAGGCGACGTTCTGGGCGCATGCGGTCTGCAAGACCCACCGGCCGATCGGCACAATCAACCCTGTTTCTTCGGCAACGGGAATGAATTGCGTCGGCGTGACCGAACCGATATACGGGTTGTTCCATCGCAGCAGCGCTTCGACGCCTGTAATAGCGCCGGTCTTGACGTCGAGCTTTGCCTGATAATGCAGAAACAAATCATTTTTCTCCAGAGCAAAACGCAGGTTTGTCTCGATGGACAAGCGTTCGATGGATTGAGACTTGATGTCTTTCGAGTAGATCTGAAAGTTGTTTTTGCCTTCCTCTTTGGCGCAATACATGGCGATTTCGGCTTTTTTCATCAGGGATTGTTCGTCCCTGCCGTCATTTGGGAATATGCTGACGCCGATGCTTGCCGTTACGCGGCATTCCTCGCCCAGAAGCATCATGGGTTTGATGACGGCGGAAAGTATCTTTTCAGCGACCGTGGCGACGTAACTCAAATCGTTTATTTCTTCGATCAGTATGACGAATTCATCCCCTCCCAGGCGGGCGACGGTGTCTACGGCGCGCAGGGTTTGTTTGAGCCGGATGGCAATTTCCTGCAGCAGCTGATCCCCCGCATCGTGTCCCAGGGTATCGTTGATGATCTTGAAGCGATCCAGGTCCATGAAGAACACGGCGAACCCTCTCTTGTAGCGACGCTCGGACTGAATGGTATGATTGATGAGTTGATTAAACAAGACGCGGTTGGGCAGGCCCGTGAGGCCGTCGTGCGTGGCAAGATATTGAATGCGCTCTTCGGCGCCTTTGCTTTCCGTGATGTCTCTGGCAATGCCCCGAAAGCCTGCCGGTTCACCATTTTCGTTCCTGATAAGGATGGCGGATATTTCATTAAAGGCTTTGGAACCGTTTTTCCTGATAAATTTCAAATCATATGCTTTAACGGGTTTTCCCGTTTTGTATATTTCGGCGAAGATATTGTATAACGCTTTGGCATTTTTCTTATCCATGTACTGATTGAGATTCATGCCGAGCAATTCTTCCCGCGGGTATCCGAGATTTTTGCACTCCGCGTCGTTCACAAAGGTAAAAGCGCCCCGAAGGTCCGTTTCAAAATATCCGTCCTCCATCTGCTCTATGATGGTCCGGTACCTATCTTCGGATTGGCGTATCGTCTCCTCCATCTGCTTGCGCTCGGAAATATCCATGAAACTGCCGAGGGCTGCCTGCTCGCCCTGATATTGAATGGACGTGACCTTCTCCAAAACCCACATGATCCCGCCGGTTTTCCTGATGAATCTGTACTCATACGGTTCGGCGCTTTCCTGTTTCAGGACTTTAATGGCATTTAGTCTTGTCGTCTCCCTGTCATCGGGATGAAGGAAATCGAGTGAGTTATGGTTCAGGAGTTCCTCATCGGAGTATCCGGTAAGCTTCTTGTACAGGGAGCTTACATAGACAAGCTTGCCCTGCCGCACGATATAGATGCCGACGCCGACATTGGATATGATGGCTTCCGATAAATGGGATAGCTCGCTGTCGTTGGCTTTCGCGCGGGCCTTTGGTTTCAAGGTCTGGTTGGATTTGACGGTTGATCTTGATCCTGCCGATGTTTTTGTTTTAACTACCATGCCCGTTCAATCTCCGATGAATGATAAGCCTGAGTTAACATAAACAGCCATATGAGCTGCCTAAAGCCGACAATGGATGATGCAATGCATAATGACGCCGGAAATTGGCTGAGTTGCTGCTGATATGACTAATGGGAAAAAGGGCATCGGCATTGTGGTTGATTCTAATTACCTACCTTTTCGCTCACTTGAACGAATACGGCATAAATGTTTCTTAACCCGTTTTAACAACCATGCTGGAAGAGGACAAGGGTTCATAGAGCTTAATATTTTTTATGTAAAAAATTTCCGGCAGATTTGAAGGCCCGTCCATACAGGAATCATTCCCTGCTGTCAAAGGTTTTTTTTATTAATTTCAATATTGATTAATTATTGCTGAAATATCGACTGGTTGGACAATTGCAGCCAATGCGCGAACCGTTCCATTCCATTGAGGCGCTGTGCAGGGACTTATCGCATGGCTCAAGACAGAACCGTTTGACGGTGCTGCTTCTTATCTGTAAAAAAAGAAGGCCGAAGCGCATAATCGTCTATCGTTTCGGCCTTCTTAAGTCCTGGTGGTGAGGCTAAATGCGGCCCGCCGCTTTCTGGAGTTTTTTAACCATATCCGTTTTTTCCCATCGGTAATTGTCCATAAAGAAGGTGATGGGGATCTTTCTATAGACGGCGCTGCTGAGCAGGCCGAAAGTCTCGATCATGCCGGCAGGCGTCAGATCAAACAATTCTTTAGTGATCTGTCCCAGCTTGTCGTCGGAAACTTTCCCGGTTCCGAAGGTATTGACATAGATGGAGAAAGGTTCGGCGATGCCGATGGCGTAGGCCAACTGGACGGCGCACCGGGACGCGAGACCGGCGGCGACGATGTTCTTGGCCACATAGCGGGCGCCGAAGGCGGCGGAACAGTCCACCTTTTCCGGGGTTTTGTTCACGACGGCGCCGCCGCCCAACTGGGCGCCGGGATAGCCGCCATAGAACTGGACGACGAGTTTGCGGCCTGTAACGCCGGAGTCAGCGGCGCTGCACGAGTTGACGGCCTGCCATTCCCCCGTAGGATTGAAAAGGAATTCTGTCTTCTTATCCACACAGTCGGCCAGGCAGCCAAAGGCAATTTTCTTGGCCTTCTCCTTAACGTTGTTCCTGTTGCCTTTTACAAAACGGTAGTCAATGGCATTGGACATGAGGACTTTCGCAAGGCGGACCGGTTTGCCTGTTTTGATATCATATTCGAGGGACACCTGCCCCTTCCCATCGGGGGCGAAGACGGGATCGCCGCAATTTTCAAAAGCCCGCATCATTTTATTGACGAGGGCATAGGGGAGGGGAAGCAACTCCGGCGTTTCATCGCAGGCATACCCGTACATGATGCCCTGGTCGCCGGCGCCGATTTCATGATCTTTGTTGAGGGTGCAGCTGGTGCCCTGGTTGATGTCGGGCGACTGGGGGATGATGGCGTTGAGGACGCCCATGAGATGACCGTTCAGACCGACGGCGGCATGATTGTAGCCGATGCCGATCACCGAATCACGGGCGATCTTGTCGATATCCACCCAGACCCTTGATCTCACTTCCCCGCCGACGAGACATATGCCCTTGCCGAGGAAAACTTCGAGTCCGCAATGGGGCATATTCTCAAGATTCAGGCCGAGTTTCTTTTCCTGATCCAAAATATCCGCAATCACATTGGCCGCGATAATATCGGCCACAACATCGGGATGACCTATCTTGATGCTTTCTGATGAAATTTGCATTGAACCGTCTCCTTTTCATTCATTCATTTTACTGCCCGTAAAATACCACAAAAAACAAAACCCGCGCCAAAGCACGGGTTCAATTCATTTTCGACTGATCCTGGTGCTTTAGCACATTTATAAAGCGGAGCAATTTACCGTTAAATCACCGCTTGGCGAATCTGCTATCATAGATAAAAAGAGGATGTCAAGGAAATTTATCACATTTTTATCTCCGACAAAAGGGTTTGCATGATCATGCGGTCGATCTTCGATGAGGGCAGCACGGCAAAGCCGGCAGGCGTAATCCATCGCCAGTCCCGGCAGGCAAGAGCCTTCGGGGTTTCTTTTGATACATATCCTTTACAGGCATGAAGGGTGATGCGGAAATGGGTATAGGCGTGACGAACCTCTGCCAGGTGTTCTCCGATTCGTATCCGGATTCCCAGTTGTTCGCGGACGCGCTTAATCAAATCACTTTTCAGTGTTTTGCCGTCCTCCACAAAGCCGCCGGGGAATGTCCAGAGGGAGGCAAGGAGACCTGTGGCCGGTCTCTGGACAACCAGGAACAGGCCGTCGCGATTTTGGATGATGGCGGCCGCAGCCTGACGATGGGGCAGGGAGGGGCGTTTTTTCTTGGCGGGGATGCCATCCTGCAATTCAAGGATCCGGGCCTGACATAATCTTGCCAGGGGGCAGAGGGTGCATAAGGTTTTTTTGGCCTTACAGACCGCTGCGCCCAGATCCATCAGGGCCTGGTTGAAGTCGCCGGGTTTTTTTGATGGAACGAGGGTTGCCGCCGTTTGATGCAGCTGCTTTTGGGTCTGAAGATCGTCAAGGGGTTTGCGGACGGCAAACAATCGGGCCAGAATCCGGCGGACATTGCCGTCAACGGCGGGAACCGCCTGTCCGTAAGCCATGCTGAGAACGGCGCCGGCGGTGTAGGCGCCGATGCCGGGAAGCGCCGTCAGTTCCGCCAGGGTGTCGGGAATCTTCCCGCCATACTTATCAACGATCATCCCGGCACAGCGGTGAAGCTGCCGCGCCCTGGCATAATAGCCCATGTTTTCCCATGCTTTCAGGACGTCTTCAAGACGGGCGACGGCGAGGGCGTCAACGTTGGGAAAGATGTCCAGAAAACGGCGGTAATAAGGAATGACCGTATCGACCTGAGTTTGCTGGAGCATGATCTCGGAAATCCAGATACGGTAAGGATCGGTTGTTTCCCGCCACGGGAGCACTCGCTTATTCCGTTTGTACCAGGCAGATAGCCGGCGGACGACGGCCGTCTTGATTTTCATGACATCGTTCATCATGGATGCCTGTATAGCCGATGCGGGATAACTTGACAATAAAGACTTATCTGACCCATGCATACCTTACCTTTTTTCCCTCTTCAGTGACTTCTACTTCCCCGAAATCGAAAAGTATTTGTGGATCATTTCATAGGCATCAACAAACTGAAGAGGATCACCATCAGAGATAAAAGTAGAATATATACCGGTCATTGCCTCCTTACACATTGATCGTCCCCATTCCCTGACGGCATGGGAATTATTTTTGTCATTAACGTCAGAATTTGCGTTCAAGCAATGTTTGAAGGTTTCATCGGGATACCAAAAGCTTGGGTACATCTTCTGATTGATGGTCCCCCGGTCTTGAGTTGTAAGATACTTATCGAAAATACCGCGTTTGTCACTTTTGATTGTCTTTACAAGATCAATGAAAATGGAACCTTTCAGTTATCTCCTTTCATTTTTAAAATGAATTGGTGTTTCAGATTTTGTGTTGTTATCTGTTCCTGCGACCTGATACTCATATCAGGAAGAGGATACATCCAATACTTACTTACCGTCCTTTTGATAGGCGAGGCCGTCTATTATTCATAAACACAGGAAAAATTGTTTAATGGGATCCCCATTTTTCAGGGCAGATTATGGAGATTTTACGTCAAAAGAATAAACATGATCTTCTTTCGAGAATTCCTGATGAACAGAATATTTTTTGTTTGGCATCATATCGAAGACAACCCGGACTTTGGGTACAGGCTCCTTGTGCGCTCCAATACGGATTTTCTTAATAAAATTTCCGTCGGTATGTATTTTATAAATTTTTTTATCCATATAGTGGGAATTTAAAAAATCCAATACGATGCGAGGATTCTCTCCCCTCAATGTCTGGAGCTTGGGATTATTCATGGAATTTATGTAAATAAGCACCCTGTCGTGAGTGTCCGAGATCTTGTCGTACTGAATATCGTTTATTGTCGATTGAATATCAGTGCCGGCCTTTTTATCTTCTCTCACCACTTTGGTTTTTTCTGTTTCTTCTTTAGTATTTTCATTTAACGGTTGTTCAAGAGATGTTTTTCCCTTTGCGATAGATTCACTTTTTATCTGTTCAATCTCTGCCTGAAGAGCTTCAATGCCTTTATTGGCTTGTATTGATGATAATTTGGCTGTCGCTAACTCATTCCTGATTGTATTCATATCCTGTTCTATTTTATTTACTTTCCCCTCCAGTGGCCATAGCGTAGCTTCAACCTTATATACTTCCTTCCATATCATAGGATTTTCAGATTGTTCGATTTCTATCATACTTTTGCCGGTTTGAGACAAAAAGCAGCCGGACAATAAAAAAACCATGCCCAAAACTACGATGATGACGTATTTACGCATAGTTCACCTTTCTAAAGTAGTACCATGTAACGCCTATAAGTTCGGATAGAGGCGTTTCAGTTTAATTCGAGCATCATGTGTCGTAAATTGCCAGGAGATTTTTT
>JAFGHS010000128.1 GCA_016930075.1 Deltaproteobacteria bacterium | reverse complement strand
GTCGAGGGGGTGATCCCCTCTGAAATGCCGTCAGGATTTCCGCTCGAAGCGCTCAAAGCCCAGGCTGTGGCCGCTCGCGGCAAAGTATTGGGCGCCTGGGGTGTCATCCATCAGACCGATCCCTATGATGTGTGCGCCAGGGTACATTGTCAGGTTTACAGCGGTCTTTCGAAATGCGACCCGCGGACGACCCGGGCGGCACGTGAGACGGCGGGCATCGTGATGTATTCGGACGGCAAGATGGTGGACGCGATTTTCTGCGGCGTGTGCGGCGGCCATACCGAAGATGTCGATCTGGCCTGGGGCGGGAAGGCGTATGATTATCTGAAAGGCACGTTCGACGGACCGAATTCCATGAAAAAATATGGCCCCCTGCACATCGAAGAAAATGCACGCCGGTGGATCGACGACAATCCCGAAGTCTTTTGCAATGCAAACCAGCATACCGTACCTGCGGCCCTGGATTATACAAAAAAGTATTTCAGGTGGGAAGTTCGCCTGACGCCCGACGAAATCCGAAACGCACTGTCCAAACGGAAAATCGAGATTGGAGACGTGCTGGACCTGATCCCCCTCGAACGGGGCGTATCCGGCCGGATCATCCGACTCAAAGTTGTCGGGTCAGAGGGCGAACGGATTATTCGGGGCGAACTCAATATCCGGCAGGCGCTTTCGACGACGACGCTGTGGAGCAGTTGTTTTTATGTCCGCCAGGAAGACTGTCAATTCATCCTTAAAGGTGCGGGATGGGGGCACGGCGTCGGTATGTGCCAGACTGGTGCAGCAATCATGGCGCTGGGCGGAAAGAAATTCCACGAAATTTTGAAACATTACTATCGCAGCGTGGAATTGAAGAGGTTGTATTAAAAAGATAAACGGTCCGTGGTGCGCGGCTCTCGGTACGGGTCCACCACCCGGCACCGAGGACCGAGTACCCAGAACCAGTGTAACTTGTCACTCTAAACGCTAAACTCGAAACGCGAAACGCGAAACTCTATGTCCAAGAAATCCAAAGATTCATTCCGCGCGGGATATGTGACGCTGGCGGGGCGACCCAACGTGGGAAAATCGACGCTGATGAACGCCCTGATCGCGGAGAAGCTCGCCATTGTCTCACCCAAGCCACAGACGACCCGGCAACGGGTGCTCGGCATTCTCACCGGTGAAGATTATCAGGTGATTCTGCTCGACACACCGGGATGGCTTGCGCCAAAATATCTGCTTCAGAAGGCGATGACCCAAACGGTCGAGACGGCGCTGGCAGACGCCGATCTGATTCTCATGCTCACTGAAGCGGGCACAACCAAGGAAACCGACGCGCCCGTCCTGTCTCTTCTTCAAACAGCCAAACAGCCCAGGCTGCTTGCGATCAACAAGATCGACCGGATCGAAAAGGGATTGCTGCTTCCCCAAATTGACGAGATGTATCAGACAGGACTCTTCGAGGAAATTGTCCCGATTTCGGCGCTTCAAAAAGACGGACTGGATGTACTCCTCGATGCGATTCGCGAGCGGCTGCCTGCAGGGGAACCGTTTTATCCGCCCGACATGCTGAGTAACGAACCGGAACGGTTTTTCGTTGCCGAACTGATCCGCGAACAAATTTTTCACAAATTTGAGGATGAAATTCCATACGCAACCGCCGTGAACATTCAGACATTCGAGGAGGGGAGGCCGGGCCGCAAGGATCTGATCGAAGCCGTCATCACGGTCGAGCGCGATTCACAGAAAGCGATTCTCATCGGCAAAGGCGGGCTGGCCCTGAAAGAAACCGGCACGGCGTCGCGAGCGGCCATAGAACAATTTCTCGAACGGCCGGTTTTCCTCAAACTGGTCGTCCGTGTGCGCAAGAAGTGGCGGCAGGACCCCAAGGTGCTCAAGCAGTTGGGGTATACGTCTCACTGATTTATGTGCCATTTATTCAAGTGCTTGCGGAAGGCATCCACGCAATACCGTAAAATGGTAAGAGGCGAGTGGTAAGCGGCAAGGGGCCACGCCGCCCCTCACCTTTGTCTTGCAGGTATAGATAAGGAAAACGACCAGATCAGATTAATCGGATGACGACCGACTTTCATATTATTTTCCTCTTTGTGGACGGATTGGGCGTTGGATCAAACAATCCTGAAATCAATCCCTGTGCGGATTCGTCGTTGCGGCATCTGTGTGTTTACCGCGATAACGGAACACTTTTTTCTCGCGATCCAAATGTTGTTGCCGTTGAAACGGATGCCATGTTGGACGTCGAAGGACTGCCTCAGAGCGCAACGGGGCAGTCCGCCCTTTTGACCGGCGTCAATGCGTCCGAACTTTTGGGGAAGCATCTTTCCGGATTTCCGAACCTTTCGCTCCGGGAGGTGCTGCAGGAGAAATCCCTCCTCAAGCAAGTGACGGATCTGGGGCTCCGCGCCATTTTCGTGAATGTTTACCGCGATCTTTTCTTCAAGTTGTCCGAACCCATGCAATGGAAACTCTCTGCCACGACCGTGGCCAGTCTGGCTGCCGGTCTCCCGTTTTTCC
>JAFGHS010000127.1 GCA_016930075.1 Deltaproteobacteria bacterium | reverse complement strand
TGTTAACGTGCGGCCGGGCAAGGTCGTGTAATCAGGCGGGTGGAAATCCCGCTCCGGAAGGTAGGCCAGCCACCGGATAGCGAGTCTTTGGAGGGCTGATGGCAACATCAGTCTTTAAGCGTAGGACAGCGAGCAGATAGGCCGTAAGCCTAAAGGTTGAAGGGAATGAGCTCCGTAATCGTCGCGATGAGAAGGGCGACACTTTGTTAACGGTGGAAGCCAAAATGAGTATAGTCGTAAACGGCAAGAAAATACTCACTTCTCCGGGGTCAGAGACCATGGCATGTCTGACAACATGATTACACGGCAACCCGGGAGACCCTGTGCTTTCTTCCTGCAAAGGGAGTATGCCGGACAACTGAAGAGGGAGAAAGGCAAAGATGGCACAGGGAGTCGGATGGCTTTGTAGTACCGAAGAAGGCGGGTAACGCTGCTGGAGGAAAGGAGGCCACATATGGTAGAGCGGGGTGAGGAAACACCGTCCGTATTCAGAGATGGAGAAACGGTGGCAACGAAACTGCGCCGCATAGCGGAGAAAGCCCGTAAGGAACCGAGGTTAAAGTTTACCAGTTTATATCATTTGATGAACGAGGAACTATTACGGGAATGCTTTAAGCGGTTAAGGAGAGACGCAGCCGCAGGCATGGACAAAATGACCAAGGATATGTATGCCGCGAACCTTGACGCCAACCTGTCAGATTTGATAGGAAGGCTGCACCGGATGGCATACATACCGCAACCTGTCCGGCGGAAATACATACCCAAGCCGGGCAGCAACAAACAACGCCCTTTGGGGATACCCGTCCTTGAAGACAAACTTGTCCAGTCGGGACTTGTTCAGATACTGGAAGCGGTATACGAGCAGGATTTCATAAATGATTCATATGGATTCCGTCCCGGCAGAAGCTGCCACAGTGCGCTCAGAGCCTTGAGCGATACCGTGGAGAGCAAACCGGTCAACCACATAGTCGAAGCGGACATCAAAGGCTTCTTTGACCATGTGAACCAGGAATGGCTTATGAAATTTCTGGAATACCGGATAGGGGACAAGAGGATTCAACGGATGGTGAAGAGATTCCTGAAGGCTGGGGTATATGAAGATGGTGAAACAACAGTCAGCGACGAAGGGACGCCACAAGGTGGTGTTATTTCTCCGCTGCTGGCCAACATCTACCTTCACTACGCCCTTGACCTCTGGTTTGAGAAGGTTTTCCGCAAGAGATGCACAGGCATAGCCCGGCTTATTCGTTATGCCGATGATTTCGTTGTCTGCTTTCAGTACAAACCAGACGCGGAATTATTTCGCAGAGAAGTGAGCATACGGCTGGGCAAGTTTGGACTTGAGTTGGAACCTACGAAGACCAGGGTGCTGGAGTTTGGACGATTCGCCGTTCAAAATGCCAAGAGAAGAGGGGAAAGAGCAGAGACGTTTGATTTTCTGGGATTAACCCATTATTGCGGTACGAAGAGGGACGGCAATGGATTTCGGATGAAGCGGATAACAGCCCGGAAGAAGTTCACCGCCAAGCTAAAGGACTTCAAAGAATGGCTGAAAATGGCCAGGACAATGAAGACAAAGGAACTGTGGAAAATAGTCAAGGCCAAATTGAGCGGCCACTATGCCTACTACGGGGTAACCGACAACCTGCGCGGAATTAGCAGATTCGAGGAAGAGGTAAAGAAGCTGTTATTTAAATGGCTGAATCGTCGTGGGAAGCGGGGTTGTCTCAATTGGCAGGAGTTCAGTGAAATGGTGAAAAGATTTCCACTGCCGGAACCGAGAATCAGGGTCAGAATGTTCGGATTTTCTGTGAATTGACCATGTGAGGAGCCGTGTGCGTAAATAGCGCAAGCACGGTTCTGAGAGGGGCTGGGGACAACTATGTATGGTTGAGATAATGTGGCACCGCCGGGAAACCAGGCGGGAACTGAGAAAACAAACATCAACCTACAGCATTGGGAGGAACCAGTCTACTCGACTTATTAACTTTCTGCCAACAGAATCGAATGGGGTCAAATCAAATGGGATCAGGTCTTGAAATATCAGTTTTTTCAAAAAGGCTCCTGCTCAGAAAGTGATAATTCAAGACCCCACTTCCCATGCGGCGAGTACCGGAAAGAAGCCTAGGCGGGCTTGCCATGTTCGCCCGGCTCCCCTCTTTTTAGCTTGTAAAATTAATCCAAATAAAGCAAAATACCCTTGTATTTTTAAATAAACGACTAAAACGGTGCTCAATGCGTAGGTTCATTGATGAAGAACTTCGGCAATGGAAGAACGGGCCAAGGCGTAAACCGCTTATTTTGAGAGGGGCAAGGCAGGTCGGCAAAACCTGGTCGCTGAAGGAGTTCGGTAAAAGCCGATTTGAATCTCTTGTCCTGGTAGATCTGGAGCGCAATCTTCCTTTGCGCAGGTTGTTCGATGGCGACCTCGGCGCGGCGCGCATCTGCGCAGACCTGGAAGTGCTGCTCAGACAGAAGATCACGCCAGGGAAAACCCTCCTCTTCTTAGATGAAATCCAGGCATGTCCCCGCGCCATAACCGCCCTGCGCTATTTTTATGAGGAAATGCCCGATCTGCATGTCGTGGCTGCCGGATCACTCCTGGAGTTCGCGCTCAAAGAAGCCTCCTTTCCTGTCGGTAGAATCCAGTTTCTGAACCTCTATCCTCTATGCTTTGCCGAATATTTGGAGGCCATCGGCAATGCTCCCGCGGCGGCAGCCGTTCTCGGCAATCCGGGCAATATAACCCCCACCGTGCATGAACTGCTCCGCGATGAATTGAAGCGCTTTTTTTTCATCGGTGGAATGCCAGCGGCTGTCAAGGCATACGCGGAAAGCGGCTCTTTGCACGATGCCTTCGAGATTCAGGGGGAGATTGTGGAATCATACCGGATGGATTTTGCCAAATATACCCCCCATGTTGACCGTTACTGCCTCGACTCGGTTTTTACATCCCTGGCGCAGAGTGTCGGACAACAGATTAAATATGTGAGACTGGGGGAAGGGTATGCCAACCCGACCCTAAAGAAGGCATTTGAGGCGCTCTGCCTTGCGCATGTTGCACGCAGAATTCCATCCGTCGATCCCTCCGGCCTGCCGCTCGGAGCAAGCGCTTCGGCAAAAATATTCAAGGCGCTGATGCTGGATGTGGGGTTGATGCGTTTCCTTTCCGGCATGCCGGATGATGTGGAGTATGCCAAAAGCGATCTGCTTGCCGTCTATCGCGGTGCCATGGCGGAACAGTTCGTAGGGCAGGAAATGCTCATCTCGCAAAAGGGAAGCCTGTATTACTGGAATCGGCAGGCGAAGAGCAGTTCTGCTGAGGTGGATTATTTGGCTGTTCTGAATGGCACGATTCATCCGGTGGAGGTGAAAAGCGGCGCTGCAGGCAGCCTGAAAAGCCTGCATCTGTTCATGGCCGCATACCCGGAGTGCGGCAAGGCGATGGTCTTTTCCGACCGACCCTTTGCCGACCTGCCGGAACAGAAAATCACCTTCATGCCTCTTTACGGCGCCTATATAGCAAGTGGCGGCAAATATCTCCCCGAAAGATAAGATGGTGCCTTGATTGGAGCCAGCCACTAATTCGGGTGGGAAAAGTTGGGAAAAGGGAGCCTGTCTGCCTTTGACGTTATTGGATTCATGGATATAGCGTTTTAACTAAAACAGACTTTTTTTGTTGTTGTTTCAAATCTATTCCAGATGGTATTATCTGACTCAGAAAATTCTGTGTCTTTAGTAGTTGTTTCAAATCTATTCCTGATGGTATTAAATGTCTCTAAAGCCTTCTCTCTGTTTTTGATTTTTAGGTAACTCATCATTAGTAAACTCATGTCTTGCGCATCAGCTGCTTTAGGGTCAAGGCAAATGCCTTTTTCAAAGTTATCGATACTGGCTTTAAAATTTCTCACATAAAAATAAGCTTGGCCAAGCAAATAATAAGACTCTGACCGCAGAGGAAGAACCTGTTTGCATTTATTCAACGCAATTATCGCTTTATCTGCTTTACCTGAATGTAGATAAGCAAGAGCTAATTTATTGTATCCGCAAAAATACAAATCTATAGATTCCGTTGATCTATCTTTTTCTGATAAATCTTTGGGCAAATTGCTTTCTAAAAATTGTATAGTTTCTAAATATTTTTCTTGGTGTAAGTGTTTGTGTGCTTCCTCAATTAGATTTGGCGTTATCATTTTACTTGTTGAAGCAGCGCATGCAGAAATGAAAATGAATAAAATATATAGAATTGCGGCTTTATTTCTATTCAAGATTACCCCCAACAGCCATAGCTATATTTAATCGTTTCGAAAAGTTCACCCGGAGCGCGCCTCATGCGCGCGATCGGGTGGAGCGCCGGAGAAACAGGGTCGCATCCTTACTCTTGACAATTGCCGCCGATAAGTTCAGAAACCTTCCCGCGGGGCAGGTGATTTATGAGCGTGCCTTTTTCAAATCCCGATAGAAATTTTCGTGCACCCCAAGGGCAATTAAGAACAAAGTTTCTTGATCATACTCGTATGCCAGAAGAAATTGCTGATCTTGTACCCGGAATTTGTATACCAATACGCCTGCAAGATCGCCTCTTTTTTCTTCTCCGCTTTGCGGATCGGATAGTATATACCGAATTGCATCATTTACCGGCTTGATCTGGTTGGCATGAAGCTTCTTATAGCTATTTCTAAAGTATCGCGTATGAACGATTTTCATTCCGCACCAAACTCGAAGGGCGTATAGTCACCTTGCTTTCTTGCTGCCAGTATATCCCGTATGAATTCAATTGGAAGATCCGGGTTATCAAGAGCGGCTTTCCCTATCTTGGCCCAATAAATTACTTGTAAGGGAACTGTGCGGCACTCCGCATCGGCACTCTTTTTTGCTTCTTTATATAATTCATCGTCAATTCGTATTGCTATGCTCATATTACACCTCCTGTAATAATTGTAGCATATTGTAACAAATAATCAAGCTTGTTTCCAGGATTGATTTGGGGACTAATGGGGACACTTAAATATTTAAGTTACTGATCAATATGTTTGTAATTACTACTATATTCTATAATTTGAGTCAGCCGCTAATTGTCAGGTAAGTATATGAATAAGCGTTCTTTATGTCGATGGAATGTTGTTCTTGGGACTGAACTCCAGAATATCGAATATCCGGGAGATGCCCTCAGGCAAGGACTTCCCGGATCTTCCTCGATAAATCAATCAAGCTGAAGGGTTTCTGAATGAAGCCACTGCAACCGCGCGACAGGATACGCATTGCCTGACCGTTTATGCTATATCCGCTCGATAAGATCACCCTGATTTCGGGATTCATGCTTTTCAGCGTGTCGAAGACCTCGGATCCGCTGATGCCCGGCATGACCATATCGAGAATGACCAGGTCGATTTCTTCGCCTTTCTTTTTATAAAGCGCTATGGCATCCGTCCCGTTGGGGGCCGTTAAAACCGTATAGCCCAGGTTCTTGAGCATGGCGGATCCAACCTTGATCACCGGTTCCTGGTCATCGACAATCAGAATCGTTTCAGAACCTTTCAATATTTCGCGGGCCATGCTCTTACCCTGAGCCACTTCCCTGTCCGTTGCGGGCAGGTAGATATTGAACGTCGTCCCCTGTCCCTTTTCGCTGTATACGTTGATGGCGCCGCCGTGGTTCTTGATGATGCCGTAGGTGGACGCCAGCCCCAAGCCCGTGCCCCGGCCCATTTCTTTTGTCGTGAAGAAAGGTTCAAAAATCCTTTGTCTGGTTTTTTCATCCATGCCGGCGCCCTGATCGGTCACCGATGTCTTCACATACCTCCCGGGCTTCAAATAAGGACTGCTGCTATGGTCTTCATCGACGACGACATTTTGCGTCCGCAGGTAAAGATCGCCGCCTGCCGGCATGGCCTGCCAGGCATTGACCAGAAGATTCAAAAACACCTGCTCGATCTGCCCCCGGTCCACATCCACCGTCCAGATGTCTTTTTCTTTCCGGTTTATAATCCTTATCTCTTTTTTCGTCCTGCCGAACATCTCAGCGGTCCTCGCTAAAAGTTCGTTGAGATTTGTCGGCACAACCTCATACTTGCCGCCCCGGGCAAATCCCAGAAGTTGTTTGGTCAGTTCGGCGCCGCTTTGCACCTGTCCTTCAATAATCTTCAGATTTTCACGATTGTCGCCGTCAATCTTCGGGTCCGTCTGCATGAGGGAGACATAGCCCAGAATCGTCATGAGGAGATTATTGAAATCGTGAGCAATGCCGCCTGCCAGGGTGCCGATGGCCTCCATTTTGTGGGCCTGGCGGAGCTGATATTCGAGATTCCTTTCCTGCGTGACGTCAATCACCGTTCCCATTACAGCCGGTTTCCCGTTGAACGCCATCGAACCGATGAGGACTTTGATGATGATCATCTTCCCGTCTTTCCGAATCATCCTTAACTCGGCTTCGATACTTCCCGTCTTTTCGGTCAGATAATGATTGAGGCTTTCTTCCACCCTTTGCCTGTTTTCCGGGTGAGCCAGATCTAAAATGGACAGGTTATCGACCGCTTCCTTAAAGCTGTACCCGAAGATGTCGCAAAAACGCTGATTTACATAGCGAAAGACATTATTCTGGGCAATAAAAAAACCCACCAGGGATTTTTCCACAACATTCCGGTATTTTTCTTCCGATTCGCGCAGGGCGGCTTCGGTTTTTTTGAGTTTCGTAATTTCAATCATGGAGATGAGGACCCTGTTATATGCCTGTTCGGCTCCGGCAGGGACAGACCAGCGCGCATCGAAATATCTCTTCTCATCGCCTACGCCCGTGGGATAAGCCAATTCGGTTTCATAAACAGTTTTGCCAACGCCCAGCGTGATGAGCGTCTCCCTGACTTCCTCCATCGGCATGATGCCGCTCAGGGTACCGGTGAAATTACTCACCCGGTTACCGTCAGATCCGGTATCGGTTAACATTCTTTTGAGAATTTCAAAATATTGCCTTTTGCTCTTTACGCCGTATAAATCCAGCACGGCTTTGTTGACATCAACAAACCAGATCATCGATAAAAGCCGTAAAACCTCTTCCGGATGGTCATCAAAATACTGGTGCAGGTCCGTTACGCCCGATTCCATCAGCGCGATCAATTCTTTTTTGATCGCCGTACCGTCCATCTCCATCAGGCAGATGGGTGAATCATTAAAAATGCTCTTGTATTTCGCCTGGTTTTTGCGAAGTAACGCTTCTTTCTCCTTGTGATCCGTTATATCCTTCATAATGTGGATGATTTCCGTTATATCGCCGTCATTGCCGACAATCGGATCAACGGAAATCCTTACCCACCGGCCTCTGTTTTCTAAAAAGACCTCCGATTCCTGATGCGCTTTTGTCTCTATCATCTTATCCAAAGGACACCCAACAGGCTGCTCCTCCGTTCCATGCAGCAGGCGGAAGCAGGTTTTACCAAGAATCTCCTTTTCCGGCAGATCAAAAAATCCGACGGCCGCCTGATTGAGCATTTTGACCCTGAAGTTCCCGTCAAGGATCATGATCACGTCGGTGATCGCATTAAACGTTGTTTGCCACAGATCCGTTTTCTTCATTTTTCTATCCCCTGGATATGCATTTGCCAAATGGTGAAAAGTACAGATCGGCATCAAGTTCTTCAATGGTTGCTGTATTGCGGGGTCTAAATTTTCTCTATGCGATTCCGTCACACACTCGATTATTCATGTTCCGGATCTTGATGCAGGTAATTGGTTTCTATCAAAAATGATTAAATCAAGCAAGAAATTCCCTGTGCCGGGATGGATGGCCGCCTCGACGCCCGTCCCATGATGGCCCCCAGGATATTTCCCGGTTTGCCCGCACCAGCACCCGCAACGCCTTCCTCAATCCGGCCCTCGCCGGATGAATACCCCTGCTTCTCTGCTGCAATCACTTAAGATCAGGCCGATGAAAATTTGCGTGGCCGGACAGGCGGCTGAATATCGTTGACATACAAACCTAACTTCCCTATATTTCGCACTGTAAAAAAATCACTGTCTTATCAAACATCACGGTCGTTGGGCGGGCATTTTGGCGGAGAGCCCCATGGGGGGACCGGTTTTTAAAAAGGGTGCGAATGATTCAAGTCCGGAATGTAAGCAAAACGTATTTGCAGGGAAAGCAGGAAATCCAGGCGCTTCATAACATTTCATTCGGGATGGAGAAGGGCGAATTTGTTTCCATCATGGGGCCTTCCGGCTCCGGCAAGAGCACCCTGTTGAATCTTATCGGCGGGATCGATCAGCCGAGTGCAGGCGAAATCTTCATCGACGGCAGCCCTCTTCACGGCATTTCCGACGATGAACTCACCTTGATTCGGCGCAGAAAGGTCGGTTTTATCTTCCAGTTCTTCAATCTGCTTCCCATACTGACGGCTGAAGAAAATGTCGGCCTGCCGCTCCTGCTCGACGGCGTGCCCTTTTCACGGATTAAAGAGAAAGCCTGCCGTCTCCTTGAAAATGTCGGTCTGGGGTTGCGAACGGACCATCGCCCGGAGCAGCTCTCTGGAGGTGAAATGCAGCGCGTTGCCATAGCGCGGGCGCTGATCACCGACCCCGCTGTTCTTCTTGCCGATGAACCGACGGGCAATCTTGATTCCCATATCAGCGAAGAGATTCTTGAACTGCTGAAAAATCTGAATCAGGCGGGCCAGACCATCGTTATGGTAACCCACGATGCACGGGCGGCATCCTTCGGCAAGCGCATTATCCGACTCAAAGACGGCGGCATCACGGAAGATGTCTCCGTTCCGGGATGTGATGTATGAATCTCTGGAACCTGCTGCGTTATATCAGCATGAAACATCTCCGGCTGCAAAAAGCCCAGATATTCATGGCCGTGGCCGGCATCTGCCTGGGCGTCACCGCCATCGTATCCATCGGCGTAGTCAACAGGAGCGTCATTTTCTCTTTTCAAGATTCCTTCAACCGCATGATCGGAAACGCCGCTCTTCAGATAACCGGAGCGCAATCCGGTTTTCCCGAATCCATCATCGAGAAGGTTCAGGATGTGCGGGGTGTTCAGTACGCCGTTCCGGTGATCGAAACCGACGGCATGCTCGTTGACGGCAAAGAACGTTCCATGCTGATTCTCGGGGTGGATGTGCTGGTGGATACCCAGGTGAGAGATTACAGTCTTACCGGTGAAAGCGCCGATGTCCCCGACCCGATCCTGTTTTTGGCAAAACCCGACTCCATTCTCATTACGAAAGCTATGGCGGATCGTGAGGGTTTCGCCATCGATCAGAAGATTCAGGTGCAGACGGTCGAGGGAATCCGGACGTTCCGCATACGGGGCCTCCTCAATCCCGAAGGGCCGGCAAAGGCCATGGGAGGGAACGTGGCTGTTATGGATATCTACGCCGCACAGATGGCTTTCGGCAAGACGGGACGCATCGATCGGATCGACGTGAGCCTTAGGAAGGGAGAAAATCTGGAGACGGTCCGACAGGCCATCATGGATGCCCTTCCCAAGGGTTATATGGTCGACACGCCGGCAGGCAGGACGCGGCAGGTGGAAAATATGATAGCCAAGTTTCAAAATGGTTTTGATTTCATCAGCTATCTGGCCATATTAGTCGGCATGTACCTCATCTATAACGCTGTTTCCATTTCCGTCGTGCATCGCCGGAAAGAAATCGGCATTTTACGGGCCATAGGCTGCCGCCGGAAAGAGATCATGCTGCTGTTTATGGGAGAGACGCTGATGATTTCCGTTATTGCGTCTTCTCTCGGCGTTGCGCTCGGCCTTTTGCTGGCCAATTCCCTGGTGGGCGCGTTCGGCAAGGTCATTTCCGAAACCTTTGTGCGGACCTCTGTTACCGGGATCCATGTAACCTGGCTTTATCCCGCAATCGGTCTTTTATGCGGCATGATCACCAGCCTCATTGCGGCATTGTTTCCGGCCATGTCAAGCAGCCGCATCTCGCCGGCTTCGGCCATACGATCCGTTCCCTACACGGAAGACAAAATTTTTACCACCCTGCGTCTGAATCTCGGAGGCGTTTTTTTTATCGCTCTTTCATTTCTCCTTTTTCACATATACGGCTTTAGCGGACCCTACCTGTTAGCGGCCCAAATCATGCTTGCCGTCGGAATATCCTTTTTTACCCCGGCATTTCTCAATGGATTTGTCACCCTGTTCAATCGCGTCTTTGCATCCCGTTTAGGTTCCGCAGGAAGGCTGGCAGGGCTTAATCTCCGGAAGAATCTGACGCGGAATGCCGTTGCCGTAGCGGCTGTTTTCTTCGGCATCTCCGTATTTGTCGCCAGTTCAGGCTATGTGCACAGCGTCAAGGGAACGACATTAAACTGGCTGGATTCCATCATCAAAAGCGAAATCATCTTATCCTCGGGTCATCCCGGTTCCAGCACCAACGCCCAGATCATACCTTTGCCGGCCAATATGTCCCGGGAACTGGAAAAAGTTCCCGGCGTTCTTGCGGCGGCGCCCTGGCGCAGGGCATTCACGGATTATCAAGGCAGCAAGGTCCTCCTGTCCGCTTCCGATTATACTCAATACCCAAAACGCAGCCATGACGGCGCCGGGCCGGGCTTCATGAAAAATCAGACGCATTTTATCCCGGACGGAAACCGAGTGGAGATAAGCGAGGCCTTTGCCGCCATCTTCAGCGTAAAAAAAGGGGATGAGATCAGTCTTCCGACGCCCGCGGGACCTGTTGTGTTCAAAGTGGCGGGAATTGTGGTAGACTATTCATACGACAGCGGGGTCATAAACATGGATATAAAAACCTATCAGCGCTACTGGGGCGACATGCTCTGCAACTCATTTTTAGTGCATGTCGAAGCGGGGGCGAAGGTCGGGGACGTGCGGGATGAAATTCAGCGGCGTTTCGGCGTCGACCGCAAGCTCTATGTCCTGTCCGCGCTGGAGTTCAAAAACGAGATACGCAAGATGCTCGACGATATGTTTATTTTCAACTACGCCCTGAATGTCATTACCTTGACTATTGCCTGTCTGGGGATTATTGTCGCCCTCTTTGCATCCGTACTGGAACGAACCCGCGAAATCGGCACCCTGCGCGCCATCGGCATGCTAAGAAGGCAGATTTACGGGGTCGTTGTGCTGGAATCCGTACTCATGGGCCTGGCGGGCGGCTCTCTGGGATCGGTAGCGGGCATTATTTCCGGATGGTTGAATCTGGAAGGTTTTTTTGTGGCGAGCCTGGGTTCCGCCAAGTATTATCTGCCCTTCGGCGCTATCCTTTGGGCGTTGCTTCTTTCGGCGGGGCTGTCCGCATTGGCCGGAATGATCCCCGCCCGGAGGGCGGCAAAAACAAACATTGTAGAGGCATTGGCCTATGACTAAATCGCGTATGGTTTTATTCCTCCTTATGGTTGCCGTTATGACGCCGTCTTTTGCATACGCCATGAGCGGGCGCGACGTGTACGATAAGGTGCAGGAGATGCGGACCAGGATGCTCGACCGGAAGACGGAGGCCGTCATGGTTCTTTATGACAGGGGAGGGGGCAAGCGTACCCGGACCCTCACGGAGTATTGCAAAAGCATATCGCTTGACGCGTACAAGATCCTTCTGGTCTTCAATTCTCCGCCGGATCTGAAAGGCGTCGGATTTCTGCTCCATGCCCGAACTCTTGCCGACCGCGACCTCTGGGCTTACTTCCCGGAGTACAAGCGCATACGGCGAATTCCTACGGCCTCACAGGATGACTCGTTCTTCGGGTCCGACTTCTCCTACGACGATTTCAGCGGGCCGCCGAACCTGGACGACTATTCGTTCAAAATCCTCCGGGATGAGACCGTTGACGGCAAACCGTGCCATGTTATTGAGGTTGCCCCGAAGACGCCGCACAAGTACACGAGATATGTCGCCTGGGTGGCAAAGAACCTCTGGATCACCACGAAAATTGAGTACTACCAGGAAAAGGAGTTGTATCGCTCCGGCTCCTTCAGAGATATTCGGGTGATTGACGGATTTCCGACGCCCTTCGAGATCGAGATGGAAAACCACAAAACCAGACACAGGACGGAATTGACGATAAAAACCATTCGTTACGGCGCCAATTTTCCGGATAAGCTGTTTACGCAAAGGGCCCTCGAACGGGGCGGAGGGCAGTAGGCGTGCATACGGTGAAACATGCATGGATAACGGCTGTTTTTCTTGTTTTTCTCGCGTCTGCCGGGTTCGCGGAGGACTTTCTTTCCGTGTCCGGCAAAGTGAACCTGCGGGGGGTCGTCCCTTTAAATAAAGACAGCGAAAAAGAGTACCCGAGTCTCCTGGGAAAAATACGGGTCGATACGACGCATCCCGCCTGGCGTTTTCATCTGTGGCTGGAAGGGGGATGGGACGGAAGCGTTGACCTTCCGGCCAGGAACCATTCCGTCGTCAAGGTGTGGGACAAGGTGTACCAGAGCATCACGCCGTTTCTCGAATTCAAGGAGTTGTACGGCGCCTATTCAAACGATGTCCTGGAGATTCGCGCAGGCATTCAGCGTTTTTCCTGGGGCAGGCTCGATGAATACCCCGTCAACGATCTGCTGAATCCCTGGGACTACACGCAGGTCGCCAGAAAATCCCTGGAAGACAAAAAGATCGGCATCCCATCCCTATCCGTTCGCCTGGCCGAAGAGCATTTCAATATGGAGCTGGTCTGGGCGCCCCTGCTGGTCCCTTATCGTCTTCCGCTGCCGACTGAGCGCTGGTCCGGGTTCACGGAAATTGCCCCGTCCGCGGATCGTCACCGTGTGGAAATACTCACCAGGGAACCGGATCTTCCGCCGCGCACCCTTGAAAACGGTTCCATTGGATTGCGCCTGTCCGGAACGGGCGCGGTGGATTGGGGCGTCACTTTATTCCATGGCTACGATCCCCGCCCTGTCTTCAAGGCCACCGAACTGGTGATTTCCCAAGTCTCCGATAAGATCCTCGTCGATCCCGGGGGCGTGCCGGACTTTCACAAGATGTCGTCCATCGGCATTGATGCGGCAACCGACAAAGGCAACGTAAGCCTGCGCGCCGAAGCCGCCTATGCCGTCGGCCGCTATTTTAATACGAAAAGCGAGCTGTGGGGCTATCCGTCCGGCTTTGCATTCGGCGTCCATAAGCTAAATCCCGTCGAGCACAAGAGCGACAGCATGGAATACGGCATCGGGGTCGATTATCGCCTGTTCGAGGATTGCATACTCACCATGCAGGCCCAACAGGCGCTGATTGTCGACAGACCGGATACCCTGTATGACCGGAAATTCGAGACCGTCATCTGGGCAAACCTGAAGAACGGTTTTCTCAATCAAAAGGTTGAGACAAATCTGAATCTCGTCTACAATCCCGAGCATGGAAGCGCCATGGCAAGAGCGGATGCCTGGTATGCGTTTACGGATGCCTGGAAGGCGGGGGTAACGGCTGCGGCATTCCGGGGGCCGGCCGAGTCGCTGTTCGGCAGGTACTCAAAAAATAATCAGGTGGAGCTGGAGATTATCTTTTCATATTGACGGATTGAATTTATCCTATATTATCAGGAGGTTTCATTGCTTTACGATCTTTTATTGCTCAGCCGTCCCAGGCAATGGATAAAGAATCTCTTTATTTTTTTTCCCCTGTTTTTTGCACTCCAGATTTATCATCCCGCCGTTTTGCTGAAGGCCGGATTGGCCTTCGTGGTCTTTTGCGCGCTCGCGAGCGGCCTTTACATCATGAACGATTATCATGATGTCGATGAAGACAGGCTGCATCCCCAAAAAAAATTGCGACCCTTCGCGGCAGGCCGCATATCGGGGAATACGGCATTATTCAGCAGCGCCGTTTTGTTAATATCAGGACTCATCGCCGCGTGGTTCCTTGGCGTTTCCATGTTTTGCCTGGCCCTCATCTACATCGCCTTGAATGTTGTTTACACCATAAAATTAAAGCACATTCCCATTATTGACATCTTCATTGTCGCCTTCGGTTATGTCATCCGTATTTTTGTCGGGGGCGCGGTGACGGGGATTAAAATATATCCCTGGATCGTCATCATGACATTCCTTCTGGCCTTGCTTTTGGCTCTGGGGAAAAGGCGGGATGATGTTTTGATTCTGCTCAACAATGGCGAAAAAGTCAAAAAATCGGTTGACGGATACAACCTGGCTTACATTGACGGATGCATGATGGTAACGGCGTCCATAACCATCGTTTCCTATATCATGTACACCATGTCCCCTGAGGTCATCACAAGGTATAAAACCGACCATTTATATCTGACGGCCGTTTTTGTCATGATCGGAATCATGCGCTATCTGCAGGTTGCCCTGGTCGAACAGCAATCGGGAGTGCCGACGGACATCTTTCTGAAAGACCGTTTCATTCAGGCAGCGGTTGCGGGTTGGATCATAACATTCGGGTTTTTGATCTATTGACAATGACGCAACCCCTCTTAAATTCCGTTTTCACAGGTTCATTATCTGATTTCTTTCCAGTCATCGTGAACAGATTTTTTGAATAACGCCGTCGATATGGCATTAATATTCCACTGCCATAAAAGCCTCGGCCAGCCTATTTTATGAGCCCGTCTGCCCGTTTCATATACGGTCAACGTACGATCCGTATATGTTTTGCCGGTCTTTGCCAATCGCCGAAACATCTCTTCATCTTCAGCGGCAACGATCTTTTCATTAAAACCGCCGAGTCTTTCAAAAACGTCCCTGCGAATCATTTGAAACTGTCCCGACGCCCCTCCCCAATGAACGATGTTATTATAAAACAGGTGAGCGGCATTCATGCAATTCATATTCACCCTGTCCCAGAAAGTTTCAACTTCAGGTAAAAAACGAATGAAGACGGTTACGCCGACGAGTTTGTCGTCTTGATGAAATAACATCAGGAGTCTTTCAAAAAAGACATCGGCATTTTTTACCGTAATATCGGCATCAAGAAAAACCAGGAACTCCCCTGTTGCGATCTTTGCACCCGCATTTCTTACGCCGGCAATGGTGCGTTTCCTGTCTCCATGATAAAGAACAACGTTGTCCGTATATCTTTTTGCTATTTCCACTGTCCTGTCCGAGCTTCCGTTATCAGAGACGATAATTTCCCTGTCGCCGGAATAACCCGCAACCGCCTTAAGGGCATTTTCTAAGATCAGTTCTTCATTTCTTGTTGGAATAACGATGGATATCATATCACTTATATTTGCTTTGCTTTTTTTTGCAGATACCTTCTATATCTTGAAAAAGCATACAGATAAGCCAAGAAAGTTGCGGCAATGAATACTTTTCCTATGACGCTGTTTATGGCCATGTACATATGGCTGAAAAAATATCCCATGCCGATCAACATGCCCGTCCAAATAAATTGTCCCAAAATATTTACCGACAGATACCAGCCGAACGGTATTCTGATCATTCCGGCCGTCATCAGCGTGGCAAGGGCAAGCCCAAAGCCGCAAGTGATCTTTGAAATAAATAGAATGGGGCTTTTATAGTCATGGAAAATACGGTGAACCTTAGCGACGCTTTCTTCATCAACATCAAAATATTTTCCAAACCTTCTCACAAATTTATAGCCAAAATACTTCCCTATTTGATACCAGAACACATCTCCTATTAAATCCCCGGCCATAATGCAAATATAAACCGGCCAGAATGGAAAATAACCAAATTTGATAAATGCGCCCATAAATAAAGAAAGATAAGGACCCTCGGCAAAGGCGAAAAAAATCATGGCGCCGTAAAAAAAACAGGCGTGGTCTCTTGCTAAAGATAAAAGTGTTTCTTGCATGGGGAAATCATATACTACATGTTGTTTTATTTAAACCCATCGATATGAAGCATTTTTTTGACAGGATGGGCTTGATTATTCATAATGAATGCTCTTCACCGTCCCGTCCCAGGCGATGCGATAGGAGATGCCCTTCCATGTGAGCGTGTCGGTCAGGCACGTCTTTAAATAGCACCATGTAATCATGAATAACAGTGAATAGAAAGCCTGAAGCCAGGGCGCACGCGGTATTGGCTCCGGGACCGGTCGCCGGTATGCCAGACCGATTCCGGTATACAAAATAAAAAATGCCGCGCCGGCAAGGCACATGGACCAGTGGAAGAAGCCGAACAGACCGCCGATGATCGCCAGTCCGGCATACAGGATGGGAACGGTCAGGCAATAAAGACCAAACGGGAGTGCGATCCAGCACCAGGTATCATAATACTTCATACCGAGCAGCTGCCGCATCATCCAACGGCGCCAGTCGCCGGAGGTTTTTTCCATCAGATGGGTGCTGAGGCAGGCCTCGGGGACTGCTTTACACCGGATCCCCTTTTTGCGCAGCAATGAACCCATCGTAATATCATCGACGGCGACCCGCGCCCAATTCCGGGCTATGCCGCAGGCCTCAAACACCTTGCGATCGATGGCCATGGCGCCCCCCCACGGCTGGGTAAATAATTTGATTCCTTGCAGCATATGAATGCAGAGCACGGTCAGGAGCATTCGCAGGGTGGTCAGGCCGGCGTCTCCGGGTATAATCCGGTGGAAGCCGGAAGTCATGACGGCGCTGCCCTCGCTGATGGGCCTCACGAGATGGGATAAGAAAAGAGGCGTGGCCTCATGGGTGCTGTCACAGAATACCAGGATTTCCGTCGCCGGATCTGCTGCCGCAATACCGGCCAGATGATTGTGGTTTTTCTGACCGCACTGGGTCGCCGGCCCGCTTAAGATGTGCCGGGCATTTTTCTTTCTTGCAACCAGTTCGCGAATCACGGCTGATGCCGGATCGTCTGCATCACGGGTGACAAAGATCACCTCAAAGTTGGGATAGTCCTGACGGAGCAGGGATTCGAGGGAAGTTTTCATGGCCCCATGTTTCCCTGCGGCGGGGATGATCATCGCCACCCGCGGAGATTTTTCAGGGACTTCCGGTGATGGCGCTGACAGGGAACGGGCTCTTCCATAACTTTTTACGGCATAACCACGACCGGTAAAATAGAATATAGAAAGAAGCGCCGGCCCAAGCAGAAGATTGATCAGGATAAAGATTTCCATAAGCACTATGACGGACGGGATTGATAAAAAAGCGACAGATTAACGGATTTCAAACAGCAGCCCACCTCTCTTGATAACTCGTGATAAAAACTTCTTTTTTGCCGTCGGAGTATATGAAGAAGACCTGTGACTGTCAAGCGGATTGATCGCAGAGGGTCTTGTTTCTTCCATTGACACGTCATGGAGATTATCTTATGGTCATGCGGCCGGCTTCAATGGCGGCCCCGATGCAGAGGGATTTGATTACGGGCTTCATCCTTGACGATGTCGTCATTCTTGGTGTTATCGAAGAAGATCACAATTAATTATCAATAAATTATGAAAAATTTATTGTCTTACACCCTCAAACGGTTTCTTATCATCTGGATCATTCTCTTTGCGGCAGGCACGATGTTAACCTTCCGGGGCATTTCGCATGAAAGCCTCTGGTATGATGAATCCTATACGGCGGCAATGACCAACCACACAGTCGCTGAGATTGTGCGCATGTCCGCAGGCGATTATCATCCGCCGCTGTTTTATGTCATGGCGCGCATGTTCCGGATTGTTTTCGGCAATTCGGAATTCGCTTTGCGGACGTTATCGGCACTGGGGCTGTTGGCCTTAGCGGCTCTGAGCCTTGGCCCCGTCCGGCGTATTTTCGGCAAACTGAACGCCTTGATTTTTACCGTCCTGGTATTTGTGACCCCGGTCTGCATCTCGACCGCACAGGATGCCAGGATGTACACATGGGCCTGCCTCTTTGTCACGGCGGGGGTTTTGTATGGGTATCTTGCTGTTACTGAAGGGAAGCGAAGCGATTGGCTTCTCTTGGGCCTGTACACGGTCCTTGCCGTCTATACGCATTTTTACGCCTTGCTCGAAATGGTAGTTCTTTACGGACTGCTGGTTCTCTGGGGCATTTTCGGCCATCGTAAAGCGGTCAAGCGGATGCTGATCACATCCGTCATCGTCGGCGCCGCATGTCTCCCCTGGGTATGGGTCTTGGCCGGACAGGCGGCCAAAGTCTCGAAAGAGTTCTGGGTTCCATCCCCCAATGCCCTGTTTTTCTTTGGGACGTTTATTTATCCTTTTGGCGACAAGTTTTCCATCATGGCTTTTCTGCCGTTTATTCTCCTGAGCATTCTGGCAGCACTCATTCTGACCGGAAAGGCTGTCTGTCAGGGGATCCGGCGATTTTCCGACGAGGGAAAAGCAATCCTGCTTATGTGCCTTGTGCTGCTCCTGACGGTTGTCGCAACATTGGTCATCTCGTTTATGGTAAAACCAATCTTCTACCCGCGCTATTTTTTTACTGTGTTGGGCCTGTATTTACTGGTCGTCATGTACGGCATCGGGGCCCTTCAATCATTTGGGGCAAAGGTGGCTGTGTGCGCAGCGCTTGCGGTATTTGCATTTCCGCAATTAAGCCACACCTGCTTCAACCGGGTCAACGGCCCGATGTTCGAAGCCGTCCGGTACTTACAGGACAAGGTGCAGCCGGGCGATATGTTTCTGCATAATTGCGAACAGCCCTTCGGCACATTCATCTATTATTTCCCGCAGCACCGGCATTATCTTAATCTGCCGGAAGGGTTTGAGGGATACGCCGATTATGCGCCGTTCAGGCCGAATGGAACAACCGGCCATGATTATCGGGCTTTTGTGCGGGGTAAAACCAGGGTCTGGCTGGTCAATCGCCGGGGGTTAAAGTGGGTCAAATTCCGAGTGATCCCGGAAAGCGCTTTGACGCAGATGGGTTTTCGTAAAGACATGGCGGCGACGTTGTTTCAAATGAAACCGGCCTGGTATCAATTCACCGTGACGGGTTTTATCAATATGCCGGAGATGCCGCCTGCCGATGCGAAACGGTAAATCACGGTCAAACATTGAGGACCGTATCAGGGCGGTCTCCAAACTTTGCCTTTGAAAGATAATCCCTATAATGCTATGACCAATAACCTACAATACCATGATGATAAGGATGGGACCCTATGCCGAGAAGACCGGATGCCGAATTAGTCAAAACAAGCAAGTTTTCTGAATTGATATTTAACTTTATGCTGGGAAGAAATGAAAGCATTATCTTCTTTAACACGCTTGTTGACCTATCCTGCACACTGCAATTTATTGAAGACTACAATAAAAATAAAGATGAAAAAGACAAGCTGACATTATTCCAGCTGATGTTGACGGCCGGCGTAAGAACGATCGCCCTCAGACCGAAAATGAACCGGTTCGTCTCAGGGCGTCGATTGTGGCAAAGAAATAAAATTGTTATCTCTTTTACCATTAAGAAGGATAGGACGGAAGACGGTGAAGAAGGCAATGCCATGATTGAATTCGATCCGTTTGATACCCTGGAAACCGTGCAAAAAAGAGTCAGTGAAGCAATAAACGAAGCCCGTTACGGCAAAAATAAAAACGAAAAAGATGTCCAATTTTTTGGCGCCCTGCCCCGGTGGGTGATCAGATTAATTTTCTGGGCTCTTCGCTGGACGGATAACCATAATCATCCGCTGTATTTTTTAATTAAGGATATTCCCATGTGGTCCACCGCTTTCGTTGCTCAGTTAGGTTCTTTAAACATTGATGCCGTTTATCATCACGCCTACGAGATTGGCAATGCAAGTCTCTTTTTCACCATTGGAAAAATCTATAAAGCAGCTTTGGTAAACCAGGAAACGGATCAGATTGAAATTAAAAAAGTCCTTGAGTTACGGGTCAGTTTAGATGAACGAATCGGGGATGGAGCCTATACGGGACCTTCAATGTACCTGTTGAAAGACCTGATCGAAAAACCCGAATCCCTGCTTAACCCTCCCGAATTAACGGATGAACAGCTCGATGCCTTAAAGCTGAAAAAATATCAGAAAGAAAGACTGGAACGCGAAAAGAGGAGAAAAAGCGAAGCACGAAGAAAGAAAAATTCAAGTCATCAATAGTATCGACAGCATTGCAGAAAAGACCTATGGCCTCTGCCCCGCCACGGAACATTGATCCCCATGCACGCCTGATGGCGGCCTTCATCATTGCATCGGTAACGGTATTCTTTATATTACGCACGGCGATGACGGCCATGGCGGGCATTGGTGATCCGCACACCATTGTCGATATGGTCTTCGACGACGCCTACTACTATTTATCAATCGCTTACAATATTGCCCAACACGGCATGTCCACGTTTGATCGCCTGACAGAAACCAATGGGTATCATCCGCTCTGGTTACTGATTCTCACGGGCTTTGAAGCGCTTTTTCAATTTGACAAAAAAAACTTTTATACCTTCACGCTGGCGCTGATCGGCATCATTACGATTGCATCGCTGCTGTATTGCATGAAAAAGCGTCGCGACCCTTTTTCCTTTTCCCTTGCGGCCGGCCTTAGCGCCGGTTATGCCGGATACCCTTTTGTCTGGCTGTACGGGCTTGAAACGATCCTGTTTGCCCCTCTGCTTCTGGCTGTGCTGCATTTTGTCAGAAAAGACGGTTTTGTTGAAAGCCGGAATAAAGCCGCGTTGATCTTCTGTGCGGTCATACTGGTGCGTCTGGATGCGGCCTGCCTGCTCATCAGTTACGCAGCCGTATTATTCTATGCCATGCGGAAGCAGCAGGGAATCCGTCAGTCCATAATAAAAATCACCTTTTTCGTTATGCCTGCTTTTGCAACGCTGATGCTGTATTTTCTTATCAATAAAATGATCTTTGGCATTGCCCTACCCGTAAGCGGCGTCGCGAAAATGATCGGCGCTCAGCCGCTATCCAACTGGGGAATCGCCTATTACTACATTTTCAACATGGCGCCTCTGCTGCTCCCTGTCATTCTGCTTGTGCCGGCGGAAATTTTATGGGGGAAATTCAGGCACGGCGCTATTTACTACGGTGGTTTATCCATATTCTTTATCGCCAATATGGTCCAATATGCATATTATGGCGCCTTGTCCGGCTGGATGCCCTGGCCATGGTACTTTTACAATCAGGCTTTATTCATGATTTTACTGGTCGCGCGCATCGCTTTTATATCGCTGTGCATCATGAAGACCGGAACGCCCCTGTCGATGAAATTCGGCAAGGCATTTACCGCAGGCGCCGTAGCGGTATGTTCGATCTTGGTCCCCATTCTTGTTCATGCACTCATGGTTTATTCGTATGTCGATCCGACGAATTCATTCAGCACCTTCAACAGACGCAATCTCGACGATTTAAACGGCATATTGAAAACCACGGACAGTGTCACGGTCGCCATGGGCGATCGTGCCGGCGGTTTGGGATACTGGGCGCCGGAAAACATCCGTGTATTTCAGCTGGAAGGGCTGGTTGCCGGAAGGGAATACCTGGATGCCCGCCGCAGTGACACGGCGCAAAAGTGGCTTACTGAAAATATCAAGCCGGATTACTTGATCGTTGATCGTGATGCCGTTCCCCTCATCGGCCCCCCCGGAAAACAATATTATGTCATTATTGAGCCCATCCAGGGACGCGTCGTTTTTGACCATCTGGTGGCGTTCTGCTTTCCCGTGGATGCCGTCGTAAAGAAAACGGAAAGGGTAACGGCAAATCCCAACTTAAGGCAGCCTGACGTGCAGCGTTTCATTTTTGACTTTAAGAAGCGCGCACCCTGCGATAACGAGTGCGCTTCGGAAATTCAGCGGTCAATTTTTGCCGTTGAGGGTCCCCGGGAATTGGCCATGTCTGTAGAGTACAGAAGCCGGCTCAACAGGTACTGGGAAAGACTTGATCGCAAGATCGCTTTAAAATTAAGGCAGTATTGGCCGCATTCTCTTTAAACACAGCCGGCATCCGCCGTCTCGGATTGGATGGATGTATCGCCCGCAAGCGGCAACGAGAGGTAAGCAAATGATGAAAAAAATATACCGGCAAAAACGCATAGACAGATGGTCGCGGAATGGAAGCGAGATCCTGAATTTAAAGCAGTCTATGATGAGCCGGAAACGGAATATGTTTTGCTTCGGGAACTTCTGCACGCTTGTCAGCGGGCGGGGTTGACTCAGGCGGAAGTGGCAAAAAAAATGGGGACTAAAGCACCAGCGGTCACCCGGCTGGAGACAGCCCTTTCTGATGACCGGCAATCGCCAGCGCTTGCCACTCTGAAGAAGTATGCCCACGCAGTCGGTTGCAAACTGGAAGTCCATCTTGTGCTTGGGAAATAAAATAAGGGCGCCGGAAGAAAATAGGGCGCTGTCCCTCGTACCCCTGTCCCTCGTACCCCCCACCCCATGCCCATCCCAACGGTTAATAAACATAAATGACCTTTTTCATTGACAAACTATCGAACCTGAATCATAAGAAATAGTCGAAGGCAAGGAACAAAAGGATCGAAGTATAGAAGTATGATACCGGTGGAATGGATGAAGCAAGCGGAGTACGATTTGAAAACAGCGGAAGCTATGTTCGCTGCAAAAAGGTATATTTACGTCGTATTCATGTGTCATCTGGCAATCGAAAAAGCCATTAAGGGAATATATGCGCGAGCGACACAGACACTGCCGCCCAAAACACATAATCTCCTGGCATTAATTGAAAAAAGCAGTCTGGATGTGCCGGAAGATTTATATGATTTTATCTATCGCCTTAATGGCGTGAGCGTACCGACGCGTTATCCCGAAGATATTGGAAAACTGAAGAAGGATTATAACAAAAAGAATACACAGGCCATTTTGGAAATGAGTGAGGTGACCTTGAAATGGTTGAAAAAAAAGTCCAAACAGTGATTCATTTTTTAAATGAGAAACTCAAAGAGCAAAAAATAAGTGTTTCCAAGATCATACTCTTTGGTTCTCATGCCATTGGAAAAGCTGATAAGGATAGCGATATTGACATCGTGGTTGTATCGGACGACTTTAGCGGAAAAAATATTTTTAAAAGGATAGAATTGATTAAGGATGCGGAAATACAAACCATCAAGAAATTCAAGGTTCCCTTAGATATCATTACCATGACCCATGAGGAATACGAGAACAGAACGTCTATCATTGCCGAATATGCGCATGAGGGTACGGTGCTTTTTGCAAACTAAACCAAAATTAAGGTGACCGTTGAATTTATTGATGCTTCTCTAAAACGCTGAAAAATAAATCTGTCCCCTTATTTATGGTCCGACCCCAGGGTTTTTTGGCTAACTGCAATATCAACTTCAAATGTAAAGATGTAAAGGATGTCCCCCTTGGCCCCCCACGGCTGTCATAGGCGTACCGGGTCTCCTGCTCACGGTCATCCTTTACGACCGTCAGGCGATTGAGGGCGTCGTAGGCGTAAGCGGTCTTTCTTCCTTCTTTATCTATTTTGAAGACGAGGTTTCCCGCTTCGTCATATTCGAACTGCTGGGAAGCATATTCCGTCCCGCTGATGACATCCTTCTCCAGGATCTTTCGCCCCCGCTTGTCGTAGGCAAACTCCCGCGTGAAGGTGGGGTAGATGGTCTTGGCAGGCTGTCCCGTCGCCGCGCCCGAACAGGAGGGGCAGGTCTGGCCGGCGGCATTGTCATAGACGTGTTCGATCTTAAATTCTGGTTGGTGGATCAATCTACTCAATTCGCGTCCTTGTTTCTTAAACAGGTATTTTTGGCCTCAAAAAGGGCCGTTTAAGCCCCAAAAACGGGGGTTTA
>JAFGHS010000126.1 GCA_016930075.1 Deltaproteobacteria bacterium | reverse complement strand
ATTAAAATCCCTGCCGCATATCTTCATGCTCACACGATATCATTAACTCTCTCCTGTGTCCAGCAAAAAGATATGGGACATGTTCAGGCCATAGACGGGTGCGCCGAAGATGTAAAGCGTGCGATCGCTCAATGCACCGGCTTCAACGCGCGAGTCAGGCGCCGTCAGATTGATGTGGATAACGCTCGGAACATTCATGCCTTTGGCGATGGCCTTCAATACTTTTTCCGTTGTGCCTGTCGGAGAAAAGTAGACCAGTTTTACCGCGTTGATTTCCATTTTTTTGCGTCTCCTGTTCATTGATTGAATTGATGATGTGTTGTTTGTGCGGCGTCAGTATATGCAGAGGCCTATTTATGTGTCAAGGAGATTGAAATCAGGGGATGCCCAGTTCATGTGAGGTTTATGGATTCGGGGCTTTCACTTCTTTTCACTGTCTGACCATGCTGAGCAGCTTAATGGCGCCGGATCTTTTGAGTTGCCTGAAGTTGGCCCCCTGCTTGATGTATGTGAGGGCCAGATCCGTGTCCGTGACCTGGCTTCCGGATATGATGTCGATGCCGTATGAAAACAGGATATCCGTCATGGGCGTGGTCGGTCCCAAAAGCATCTTATAGCTTTTTTCGGGACAGAGGGGCAGCAGGTCCTCCAGGGTGTGGTTGATCAGGGTGGTGCTGGAGATGGCGATGATGTCGGACTGGGGAAGGTATGTTTCCGCGTCCTCCTCCGGATAATCGCCGGGTTTCTGCCATTTCTCGATGACCCAGAGGTTTTTTGCAACGCCTTTCAGGTCGTCAACGAAAGGAAAATGGCCGATGATGGACACGTTTTTACCGCGGCTTTTTTCCATGAGAATGTCGCCGGCATTGACCTCCGTGCAGCGGGATGAATCAGGGCGGACAAGGGAGTTGATCGCCGCAAGGCCCAGTGACGCCTTCCCAATATCCGGCGACAGGCAAAGCTGTGCCAGATCGCAGGCATTTCCGCCTGTGAGTGGAAACGGACCCGCGTTGTCGGTATGTTCCTGATCGCAATCCCTGAACAGGGTGGAGGACAGGCCGCAGAACCGGCTCACCACCGCTGTCCAGTATAGACCTCGCAATATCTCGCCCACGACGGCATCCTGTTCAATACGGGACAGGATATTTTTAAGGATTTCCATTTTCATCTCCTTGCCTTCTGATCTTTGATGCTCAATATTCCATGCAAACACATAGCATGATCATCATCATAACGACGCTTGGCGTCATGGATTCAATCGTTTTGAACCTCATGTTCAGCGGCCGTCAGTTTTTTAATAAAGTATCAACATGAATATGGCCATGCAAAGCATAGGTATTCGTCATCTCTGATGAGCTTGGCAAATATTTAAATTCATTGTCTCCGTAATGTAACAATATTGTTTAAGACCCAGCAGACTGGCGACTCCTGTGATGGTAACACCATAAAAAACAGTGTTTCGATCAGCATTTATGATTTCATCAATCGTTCCATTCACGATCGTGCTCCCTGTTGCGAAAATTGCTCCAGCCCACTTAGCGTTATCAGAAAAACGCTCCGGCCCATCGATCACAATGCCGCATTTCAACTTTCCAATGTTATCAGGGTTCAGGTCGCAGACCCTTACATTTTTTAGCAACGTCAATATCTCTAATAGACGAGGCTGCAAACCAACCAGCAAGACATTATTCGTTTTTAAAGACTGATCCTTAACAAAATCAAGGAAATGATCGGCACACCTCATCAGATCATCATCCTTGCAGTGAAGCGTTTCAGGTATATTTTTCAGATAGGCCATTATCGCGTTTAATGATGAAATAAAGATAGCTCTCCTTGCATTGGTTTCCAGGTTCAGTGAAAGAATGTCTTTTACCGAACCTTTGTAATTGAAGTAGGAATCTGAAAATGCCTGCCCTTTTTTGCCCATAAAATTAGCCTCGATAACCCTTTCTTTACCCAGCTGAATGGGGTAGTCGTCATGGAGTGGATTGCCGATGGCTTCTTCAGGCGTCAGGGTTTTACAAGTAATCGTCACTTCCTGATCATCAAGATGGTGTTTGCCTGCCATATCTTGCAGTTGTTTTCTGGCTTGTTCTAAAATCACCTCAGCACCTCAATAAGTTATGTGTAATTTGCTTGCGGACGGATAACGCCGTATTTTTAACATTGGCTATTTTTTGCCGTTAGGCGGCTTATGATCATCTGCTGCAGGAAGTCTCCTTGTAACCATATTTCTTTTTAATCTTTTCCGCTTCAGGCGATACAAGAAAGGCAGCGAAGCGGTCGGTAATTTCTTTGTTTTGAGCTCTCTTTAGCACACATGCCGAATGAACCACAACAGGGGCTTCCTTCATTTCATAATAACAGCCTTTCCGCCCCTTCTCCGTATACGTATGGGCAAGAGCGCAAAAACCGGCATCCACGGCATACAAGGTGGCATATTGGAACACCAGGGCCAGATCCTCTGTGGTAACGAGCCTTGGTTCGACATTATTCCAAAGTCCGGCGTCCTTCAGTGCCTTTTGGGCGCTTGCTCCATATACGCCCGTTTTGGGGTTTGCGATGGCGATCTTTTTGGCCCCCTCCTGTTTGAGAGCGTCGCGCCAGTTGCCTGATATGCAGAACGCCTTTTTTGCCGACCACAGGACAACCTCGCCTATGGCATATGTAAAAGGTTTCCCGCAGAGCATTTTATCGTAAAGCAGATTGGGCCTCTCTTTGTCTGCAGAAAGGAAAATATCGTAAGGAGCGCCGTTGATGATCTGACCGTACAGCCGGCCGGCCGATGTAAAAGTCACCTCAACTTTTATGCCGGTATTTTGTTTGAATTCAGAGGCGATTTGCTCAAAGGGCTGAATAAAACCGGCGGCGACGGCCACTTTGATCTTTTGATTTGCAGCAGCCTGGTTTGGCGTAAATAGAAAAATCATTGCGCACATCCCTATCATGAGAACATCCGCAACAAACCATTTGAACTTTAATCTTTTCATAAAGAGTATTTCTTCACTTCCCCGATATGACATTGAGTGGCGAAAGTATAAGGATGTATCCATACTATGTCAAGAATAACATGTGCTAAAAGTAACTTAAAACATTCATCTGTACATGAACTTGATCTTTCGGGGATGGATCAATATGCAGATTCGGTGCTGTATCTCTGCGAGGCGATCTCTACGGCCGTGCCGTTCGGCGCCATCTTCCAGATCGCTTCGATTTCCTGATTCGTCATGGCGATGCAGTCCCGGGTCCAATCATGAAATCGATGAAGCGATCCGAGCCAACCCGAGCCGTTAGTGATGCTTCGGATCATAATGTCTCCGCCCGGCGATACAGCCACCGCTTTGGCCGGCAGATAGTCCAGGGGGACGCCCAGGATAAAGCCGCTGACGGTGGCGAGGAGGGCCGCATACAGGGTCTCAGGCCAATGGAGGCCAAAATCTCCGATTCGCGCAATGAAGGCGTGAGAATGGCAGGACTGGCCGCGACGATCATCTTCAGATATTGCTCCATATCTGCGCCCGGAACATGCGGCGAAAAACGCAATAAGTGTGTAAAATGTGATTAATCATGCGACCCTGATGAGTGAAAAGGTTGCATTATTGCATACAGAAGCTGCACAGTCACGGACTGGCTGTTTGCAAGTATCCGATGTTGCATGCTGTTTGACGATACAGGGATTATTGATGTTTTGGCACTCATCCTGCACAGGGAAAATATCGTATGACATTATCAATAAAAACATGGCGCCAATACACACCGGCGGGGAAAAGACTCGGCTGCATACCGCCATATTTGCGGCCCTGCACCGTCTATATGCGTCGGACGTTTCCTGCGCGTTGATCCGGCGACCTACAAAACGTGCGCCGGCGACAATATCTATTACTGACCTGGAAGGACGACGGACAAAATGATCAAAGGGCAATCAATAAAAAGGGACTATTTCACTTGAGAAAGGAAGGTGTGCATGGAAAAACTATTTGAAGAGTTTACCATTGGCAGTCGGAGGCTGGTCAACCGCTTTTTCTTTCCGCCTATCAAGCTGGGGTACGGCAATCCCGACGGCACGGTGACGGAGCGGCAGTTAGTATTCTATCGGCAAATCGCAAAAAACGGCCCCGCCGTCGTCATCCTGGAGCCTGTGTCCGTGACCCCGGAGGGGAGGGAACATCCCCGGCAGCTCCGTATTGACTGTTCGGACAGTGTCGGTCAGCTTAAAAAAATCGTCGGTGCGATCCACGGGGAAAATCGTCTGGCCTGCCTCCATCTGAATCATGCGGGCGGGGCGGCCAACCCGAAAGTGACAGGATGCAAAACCAAATCTGCATCCGTATTCACCTGCGCCAGAAGCGGACAGGAGACTGAATCCCTGACGGAGGCCGAGATCAAAGCAATCACGGCAGGTTACAAACAGGCGGCGCAAAAAGCAACGGAAGCCGCTTTTGATTTTATAGAAGTCCAGGCCGGTCACGGCTATCTGGTTTCCCAGTTCCTGGCCGGCAAGATCAATAAAAGAGAAGATGCCTACGGTCTGGACCGATTGTTATTGGCAAAGGAAGTCTTAGCGGCGGTTCAAGCGGGTGCGCCGGATATGCCTGTTATTATCCGGATCTCGGGCAGCGAGATGTCGCCGGAGTTCGGGGTTGTCCTCGAAGAATTGTTGTCCCTGTTGAAATTATCGGAAAAACAGGGTGTGGCCGCTGTTCATGTGGGCATGGGACATACGTGTTTCAGTCCGCCCTGGTATTTCCACCACGGCGCTCTGCCCGAATCTCCGCAAAACGACGCCCTTGCCTGGGTCCGGAGCCATACCAGTCTTCCTGTCATTGCGGCAGGCAGAATGGGTCGCAAAACGAGGGCTGCCTCAACCATTGATAAAGGATTGGCTGATCTTATCGCCCTAGGCAGACCGCTCCTTGCCGACCCGCTTTTAATCGAGAAATGGAAAAAGGACGAGGAGGATGACGCTTTTCTTTGCGGTTATTGCCTTCAGGGCTGTCAAAACCGCCTCGCCAGTGGGGAGAGCCTGGGGTGCAATCTCAATCCGGAAATCGGGCAGAGACCGCTGGGACGGACGGACAAGCCCTTAAAAGTATTGGTAGCCGGCGGCGGACCCGCCGGCTTGAGCGCCGCTTTATACCTGAACAGAAGGGGCCACGAGGTCACGCTGGCGGAAAAAACCGATCGGTTGGGAGGGCAATTCGCTTTGGCCTGGCAGGCGTCCGGAAAACAGGCGATGAAGGATGGGCTGGACGGTTTGATCCATGTTCTGCATAAGAGCGGTTTGCCCGTATTGATAAATCAAGAGGCGGACGGTGCGTTGGTAAAAAAAATACGGCCGGACCTCGTCGTGTGGGCTGTTGGCGCTTTCCAATATGTCCCTGAAATAGACGGGCTTGATAAGCAGTATTTCATGACGGCCATTGATGCCTTTGAAAAAGCCAAAGCCATTCGGGGTCCCAGAATTTTGGTGATCGGGGCCGGCAGATCCGGATTGGAGCTCGCCGAAAAGCTCGGCAAGGATGGGTACAAAGTCACGGCCACGAAGCGGACGGATCCCATCGGCGGCGACATGAGCGCCATAACCCGGAATCTGACCATGAAAAGAATCGATCAGATGCCGCAGCTTACCCTGATGCCCCATACGACAGTCATAGCCTTTACAGAAAAGACAGTGGAGGTCGAACGAGACGGCGTTCGGATGTCGCTTGAGCCGTTTGATACCGTTATTCTGGCCTCAGGCATGGCATCGGTGCCTGGGCCGGGCAAAGATATAAAGGACGAGGTTTCCCATATCGAAATCATCGGGGATGCCCGCGAGGTCCAGGACATATACGCCGCCACCGAAGCGGGCTGGCAGGTTGCCCTCAAATATTGATCGTCCATTTTACCCGGTCTTTTGAATTAAGCGCCAGGGAAGGAGGCGCATTAATCAGAAATGCCTTCTTCCCCGGCGATAACCTGCGCCACCGCATCCTTCGCTGATCCGGTCATTTCGCAATACTTGAGCCCCCGGGTATTCAGAATGGTTTCCATGTTTTCGCCGACTTGTCTGCCGATGACGATATTCACCCCTTTGTCCGCCAGCATTTTGGCCACCCCAAAACCCGCGCCGCCGCCGCCCCGGCTGAAGGGATTGGAGATGACATCAATGAGGTCTCCCTTTTCATTGAAGATCAGGTAAAATTTCGACCGTCCCGACCGGGGGCTGATCTCGGAGGTCACGTCTTTGCCTATGGTCGCCACCGCTATTTTCATTTTTCTGGTCCTCCCTGGGTAAGGCGTTCTACAACAACGCCGGTGATCACGGAAAAAAGAATCATGTAGACAGACAGGGCGATTGTAAACGCCCATCCAAAATAGTGAATCATCATGGGAAGCAGGGGAATTTTGATCGCTCGATTGTACAGAAAAGCAGCGATGAGAGAATCCTTCATGCCCTTCTCTTTCAAATCACCCAGCAGCGGGTACCACATGTAGATGGGGCCTGACGAAACAATGCCTCCCACAATGGCGAACGCCCAGCCTTTGAAGCCGGAATCTTTTCCAAACAACCTGACGATTTTCCGGCTGTCAAAAAAGAGTTGGGTAAGAAACATCAACACGAAGACGATTAGCAGCACGGGGACAATGTGCACAAGAAGTTTTGCCAGGACGTACAGGGCCTTGTGTAAAAGATGAAAATCAAAAATCCCTAAAGTCACATAGCCGAGTGCGACCAGCAAAAGAAAGGCTTCACTGAAGCCGATTTTCTCGATGATCTTTTTAATCATTTTGCTCCAATAGTCAAAACAGTAAGAATTGCAATGATGATTGACGTAAAGAAACCAACCGCATTGCGGGCAATCGCAAATCTTTTTCCCAGCATGAGCATTTCGGCCGGGAGCTGAATAATGCCGACCGTTACCCATGAAACAATAAAGGCCGTAACGGCCAGCATACTGACGCCCTCCTGTCTCAACTCGCCCCCAATGACGTAGCTTGTAATAGGGTTTCCCCCGGAAATACTTCCGAGCACCGCACCGATGAAGGGATCGATGAACCATTTTTTGGGAAAAGCGAGGCTGTAGGCCTCTTTGGGGATTAATGCATCCGCCAAGGCCAAAAGCATGAGCACGCCTATCAGGATGGGAATACTTTTTTTGAAAGCACGGATGGTGCTGAGGAATGCCTGCTTTTGAGCATCCCCGTTTCCTTTTTTGAACAAATTCTTATCCCCTTTCCCCTGCCTGTCGGCAAAAAACTTGTTACATGGCGCCATCGACGTTTTCCGGCAAAACAGGCTTCCCCTATTATGGGTTATCCTGACCATTGACGGGTCCCGCTCATGGTTTGACTTTTGTCTCCTCAATTTCCGCCGGGTTTGTTTGTCCCGTCGTCTCAGGAGGCAAATCGATACCTTGTTCCTGTCGTGTTCAGGATGAACCGCCCGGGCATTTCTTCGGCGAAGCGCACGAGGGCCTCAAAACCGGTGCAATGGGCGGGGATGATATAATCCGGCGCAATGGCGATCAGGTCGGCGATGGTTTTCTCGATAATTTCCGGTGCTGCATTGATGAGGTGAAACCCGCCGATGACGGCATGGACTTTATCGATGCCCGTTATTTTTTGGGCGTGTTTTACGGTATTGACGATGCCGCGGTGGGCGCATCCGGAAAGGACGACAAGCCCCCTGTTTTTGACGTGACATACGGCGGCCTGCTCCCCTTCAAAAAAATCGCGCTCCAGCCGGTTTTCCCGCTCGACAAGCAAAGTAGGCGAACCCGTTTCATAGTCCGTCGCCGGGGCGATGTTTCCCGTCAGGCATATCCCGGGAATCACTTCCGCCGGGTCCGTGATCTCCACAATATGGACAATGTTCAGCGCTCTGATGTCTTCTTCGCTGAGCCGCCCAATATCCGTGGGCTTTGATTGCGACGGTCTAACGGAGAATCGCCTTGCGAAGGCGCCGCTGCCCACATACAGGGGGGTGCCGGCTTTAATTTTCGACCGATAATGTTTCAGAACCTCCGGCAGGGCGCCCCAGTGATCGTAGTGGCCATGGCTTAAACAAAATGCGCCGACACCTGCCAAATCTATCGCAAGCAGATCCATATTATGGATAGCATTGCGGGGATCGAGACCAAAATCAAACATCAATCGGTTGTCTTCCGTCCCGATTCCGGTTTCCAGATAGCAGGAAAAACCGTGTTCGGCATGGATGGCCTTTCCCGGCGTGGAGCGATACCTTTTCGCAACGGCACCATCGGGCCGTGATGAATCATAATAATTATCTGCAATCACGGAAATATCGAGACGGTCGACGGCATGAAATGCAATTGTACCGCTTTGATCGGTTTGTGATTTGTGTGGCATTGCCTCCGTTTCTGCAACCACAGATTCTCCTGACAGCGCCTTTCCTCGATTTTGCCCGGTCATTTGTGTTTTCTCCTTTTCTCACGATAACGGCGCCCGGGCTTTCCTTTAAACCGTTCAGATGAATATTTCTGAAAGCCCGCGGCACTGACTGATGTCAAAGTATAAATGGGAATGTTCTTGCAGGTCAATCAATTAATGTGGAAAACTTGTGTTGAAAAAAAACTTGACAAACAAAGAGGGTTTCCTGTAAACACAGAATCGATAATGATTATCAATTACATTTGGTGAATGGCGCTTGAAAAAGGAAAAAGAAATTTTTAATCAGTTCCTTTCCCGGAAAAACCTGCGGGCTACACCCCAGCGTGATCTGGTATTGGATGTTTTTTTAACGCGGGAAGATCATATTACCGCCGAGCAGCTCTATGATGTGGTTAAGAAAAACGACCCCTCTATCGGTCAGGCAACAATCTATCGGTTTTTGAAATTGATGCTTGACGCGGGACTGGCCAGAGAAGTGGATTTCGGCGACGGCGTTATGCGGTATGAGGGCAGTTACAACCATCCGCATCATGATCATCTGATCTGCCGTGGCTGCGGCAAAACAATAGAAGTGGTGGATTCGGTGATTGAAGAGTTACAGCGTCGAGTAGCGGAGAGCTTCGGCTTTGAATTGACGGATCACGAAATGTATCTCTATGGATTGTGCGAGGTCTGCAGAAAAAAATAATTTTTTTCATGTGATGATAATGATTATCATTAACAATTTATATTCAAAAAGGAGTGTTTATGTCACCTCTGGCATTCATGAAAGAGGGAGAAACGGCGGAAATCGTCGGGGAACCATTGATGCGCAGGCTTCGACACCATCACGGCCACTGCTGCGGCAACGTCGGACCCTCTGCGGCTTATGATGCGCGTTGTCATAGAGGCGGGCCCGGTCACGATCATCTCAACGATATGGGCCTGAGGCCGGGGAAACGCGTCCAGATGATTGCGAACAGCGGGACAGGCCCACTCATCCTTTTAGTCGATGAAAGCCGTATTGCTCTGGGGCGTGGCGTGGCGATGAAAATTTATGTCAGGAGGATTGAGGCATGACTTTGGCGGATTTAAAACCCGGCCAATCCGGGGAAATCGTGAAGATTCAAGTAGCGGGCGCACTCAAGCGCCGTCTGATGGACATGGGCGTTGTGGCGGGAACGACTGTTCGCGTGGAAAAGGTTGCCCCTCTGGGCGATCCCCTTGAGGTCCTAATTAAAAGTTATAAGCTGTCGCTGCGCAAGAGTGAAGCGGATAAGATTGATGTGGAGGCGGTGGCGTGATCATGGCGGATAAAGAAAATGAAGATTCACAAAAGGCCGCATCCGATCGGAAGGCCTCCCTCGTTATAGCGGTTGCCGGTAATCCCAATGCAGGCAAATCGACTCTGATCAATGCCATGGCCGGGACGCGTCTTCAGGTCGGCAACTGGCCCGGCGTCACCGTCGAGAAGAAATCCGCCGAATTTGAGTATTCGGGCCGTCGAATCACGATGGTCGATTTGCCGGGCACATACAGCCTGAGTCCCTATACACAGGAAGAAATCATTGCGCGGGATTATCTGGTCCATGAAAGGCCCGACGTCATTATCAACGTCGTCGATGCCACCAATCTGGAGCGGAATCTGTATTTTACGCTGCAACTGCTGGAGCTGGGCATTCCCTTGGTGATGGCGCTCAACATGTATGACGAAGCGGAGCAAAAAGGTTTTCGCATCAATGCGGAGATGATAGCTTCTACGCTCGGCTGCGCCGTCATCCCAACGGTGGCGACCAAGGGGGAAGGCATCGACCGGCTGATCGAGATGGCTGTTGAATTTGCCGACCCATCGAAGCGGTATAGTTCGGCATCTGCCTCTTACGGGGAGGATATTGAGAAGGCGGTTCAGACGGTCGTTGAAAATGTCAGGCATCGTGGAGGCAAGCCTTCCGGTCATGAGGCCTTGCGGTGGCAGGCCCTTAAATTGATTGAAGGGGATGAACTCGTTTTAGAAGAAACCGGGATTTCTGAGGATGAAGTTTTTCTCGAGAAGGCAACGCATCACCTTCGAAAAGCGCATGGTGAGGATCTGGAGATGCTTTTAGCGGATACGCGATACGGTTTGGCGGCAGGGCTGACCCGTGAAGCGCTCCAAAAACCGGAAAAGAGAAAGCGGGAGCTGACCGAACGGATCGACGCCGTTGTTCTGAATCGCTATCTTGGCATTCCTGTGTTTCTGCTTTCCATGTGGCTCATCTTCAAGCTGACCTTCGATATTGCTGGGCCTTTTACGGACTGGCTTGATGCCGTAATTTCAGGCCCCTTAACCCGTTGGGCGCTGTCTCTCATGACGCTCATCGCTGTGCCGGACTGGACAGTGTCTCTCGTCACGGAAGGCATGATCGCCGGGGTCGGTGCCGTTCTGGTTTTCCTTCCACCCATCTTTGCCATGATGTTTTTCATCACGCTTCTTGAAGGCAGCGGTTACATGGCGCGGGCGGCCTTTGTCATGGACCGCATGATGCACGCCATCGGCCTGCACGGCAAATCGTTTATCCCTCTCCTTTTGGGGTTCGGGTGCAATGTGCCCGCCGTCTATGCGACGCGGACGCTGGAAAATCCGAGGGATAAGGCGCTGACGGCGCTGCTCATTCCGCTTATGTCTTGCGGCGCCCGTCTGCCCGTCTATGTGGTCTTTACGGGTGTGTTTTTCTCCGCTTATGCCGGAACGGTCTTATGGTCCCTTTACCTTCTGGGCATTATGCTGGCCGTGATGATGGGCTGGATTTTCAAAAAGACCCTCTTTCGGGGCGAGGCGCCGGTTTTTATCATGGAACTTCCGCCCTACCGGCTGCCGTCGGTGAAGAACCTTTTGATCCATACCTGGGAAAAGGGCAAGCATTACTTGATCAAGGCAGGCACATTTATTCTAGCCATTTCGATATTTATCTGGTTTGGTCTTAATCTGCCCTGGGGCGTTGAATCCAAGAAAGATTCATACCTGGGGCTCATCAGCCAGGCCGCAGCACCGGTTTTTGCGCCCCTCGGCTTCGGCACCTGGGAGGCGGCCTCGTCGCTCATCACAGGCGTTGTTGCCAAAGAGATTGTTGTTTCCACCATGGGCGAGGTCTATGCACCGAAAGCCTGCGAAGAAGAACAATCGGAAGCGCTGACGGTGGGCGAGGACTTGAAGGAAATCGGCGTCTCCTTTGCGGGGGCCCTGGGTGAAGCCGCAAAAAATGTATTTTCCACCTTCGGTATCGCCACGATCAGTGCGGGAGAAGAAGATACAACAGGGATCAAGGCCGCTATTGCCCGTAATTTCACACCTCTTTCGGCTTATGCCTTTATGGTCTTTGTCTTGCTGTATGTTCCGTGTCTCATTGTCCTGATTGCCATGAGGCATGAATTCGGCACCTGGAAATGGGCCGGCGTCGCCATTGCTTATCAGAGTATACTGGCCTGGACGGTGGCGTTCATCATTTACCAGGGGGGACGGCTGATAGGGATAGGATGAAGGTCCAAGTTGCAAGGTTCAAGGATCAAGGTGAAAGGATAAAGGGCCGTTGAAAACCGCGCTATAAATAAGGGGGAAGAGTAAATGAGAGGGTTTTTATATTTATTGGGTTTTTTGATGATAACAACGGTTGCCTTTGCGGGTCATCCCTTAGCGACCGACGATGCGGGGACGTCAGGGAAGGGCAAAGGCCAGGTGGAAATCGGCGTCTCTTTCTTCGAAGACAAAGACGATGCGGATGAAGCGATCACGATGAAGGCCAAAGGGGGTGAAATAGCCATCGGCTTTGCGGTTGGAGTTCTGGAGATGATGGATGTTGTTATGGGTGTGCCTTATGTGTGGTATTTCGTTGATGAAAACGGTGTCCGCGTAGAGAAGGCCAATGGTCTGTCGGATATCAGCTTCGACGTCAAATGGTGCCTGTTCGAAAAAGACGGCTGGGTTCTGGCGCTGAAGCCCGGGGTTAGCCTTCCTTCGGGTGATGAGGACAATGGCCTTGGTGCGGGACGTGCCGACTGGCGCATATTCTTCATCGGGACGAAAGAATTCGAGCCTGCGGCGCTTCACGTCAATGTCGGCTGCCTCCGCAACGAAAACAAAACGGATGAACGCCTTAATCTCTGGCACGCGTCTCTGGCCGCCGAGGTCGAAGTTGTCAGGCGCCTCAAACTCATGGCCAATATCTGCGTGGAAAGATCGCCGGAAAAAGGCAGCGACAACCACCCGTCTTTTGCCTTGGGCGGCATTTCCTATGATGTTTCCGAACGGGTTACCATCGACGCAGGCGTTAAGATCGGTCTGACGGATCCGGCTGATGATGTGGCGTATCTTACAGGCATTACGGTAAAATTCTAAAATAACCGGATGAACAGGGGGGCGCAGAGGGGATTTAAGAATTTTTCGAAAAAGGGGTAAAAATGAATACTTCCAGCACATTTATCTGGGTGGCGGGATTCGCTGTTCTTTCGGCGATAGTCAATGGCGTCGGCATTTTTGCTATCGTAAAATATAGAGCGTGGGCAGAAAGAACCAAAACCTACTTCATGTGTTTTGCCGCAGGCATATTAATTTCAACCCCCTTAATGCTCGCATTGCCTCAGGCCATACAGAAAAACTCCTCTTCGGGATTTATGGCTGCCGGGGGGTTTTTGTTCATGGTATTTTCCAGCAGATTTGTAAAATATCATGCCAAGAAAAAAACCCTCGCTTTCGGTATAATCGTAGCGGAAGGAATAGGGATTCACTCTTTTATAGACGGGGTTATTTATGCGGTGACTTTCAGTGTCAGCATCATGACCGGTTTTCTTGCGGGAACGGGATTGGTGGTGCATGAATTTGCCGAGGGGGTCATTACCTATCTGGTTTTTATGGAAGCGGGGATAAGTAAAAAAACGGCCATATTTTACGCGCTTTTGGTAGCGTCTTTCACCACGCCGCTGGGCGCATTTATAGCCTATCCATTTCTAGGTAATTTGTCGCAAAGCACTTTGGGATTGATGTTGGGATTTATGGCGGGTGTGTTGATCTATGTATCCGCTTCTCACCTGTTACCCGAGGCCATCGAAGAAGAAAAGGAACATTCTATCCTGGCTTTCCTGGGCGGCGTGGGACTGGCCGTATTTATTGTCTTGTCTAAATTGCTATAGTGTGCCCTGTGCGAAGAAACATTTGACGCAGAAGTTATTCCCAGCGGCGCGGCATTGTATCCGCATTCGGCATGTGATTTTTTCATTTATAAATGAGCAAAGGAGGTCATGACATGGGCGTAAGAACGTATGACGAGTATTATGGACGATTGAAGAAAATGAAGAGGAACCTTTATATCGGCGGCAGTAAATGCGACAGGATGGATGAGAGGCTTGCGGCGCAAATGCGCGTTATCAGAGAGACATATGACCGCGCAAACGATCCTGCATGGGATGGCTTGGCCACGGCGACATCCCATTTGACGGGGGAGAAGATCAACCGGTTTACCCATATTCATCAAAGCGTTGACGACCTCTTAAAAAAACAGTTAATGACCAGGCTGATCTGTCACCGGGTCGGAGGCTGCATCATGAGGTGTATGGGGATAGATTCCATGAACGCCCTGTCTGTTGTCACGTACGAAATGGATCAGGCCCTGGGCACGGATACCGGTCAAAATTTCCTGAAGTATCTCAGATATTGGCAGGATAATGATATCACGGCCAACTGTGCTCAGACCGACGTGAAGGGCGACAGGCTCAAGAGGCCCCATGAGCAGGCAGATCCCGACCTTTACTTGAGAATCATTGAAAGCCGGCCTGATGGAATTGTCGTAAGGGGAGCGAAGATTGATAACACAACCGCTCCGGTAAGTGACGAGATCATCGCCATCCCGACAAGATTCATGTCCGATAAGGATAATGATTATGCGGTGGCCTTTGCCTTGCCGGCTGATTGGGACGGCGTCAAGATGCTGGTCAGGCCGGCATATAATCATAAACGGAAATATCTGCCAGCGCCCATCGCGGAAATAGGCGATGCCGAGTCGTACACGATTTTCGACGACGTCTTTGTTCCCAGAGACCGGGTTTTCCTTGATGGAAAGGGCGATCCCCGGCAAACACCGTATGCGGGATTTCTTGCCCTGCTCTTCGCTCATTATCACAGGCATTCGTACACGGGGTGTAAGCCTGCCACGTCCGAGGTGCTGGCCAGCGCCGCTTCCCTTGCAGCGGAATACAATGGGATTGAGAAAGAGGCCCATGCGAGAGAGAAAATATCGCACATTGTGGGCGTGGCGGAGCTCGTCTTCGCTGCCGGTCAGGTAAGCGCCTATCGCGCCGAGAAATCATCGTCGGGGACTTACATTCCCGACGAGATCCTCACCAATGCCGGCAGGAGACTGGCGGGTGAAGAAATCTACAACGAGTATAAGATTGTCGCGGATCTCGCGGGAGGCTTATGTGCGACAATGCCCTTTGAAGAGGAATTTTTTTCGGAAGAAACAGGGAAACTGGCAAACAAATACATGATGAGAAACCCCAAGATATCTGCCGAGGACCAGCACAAATGTTTCCGGGGTCTGGAGAATTTGATTGTCTCAGAACTGGCCGGTGTTACGCAGGTGGCTGGGTTGCATGGCGGGGGATCTCCCCAAATGGAAACCATCACCATGATGTCGAGATACGACCTGGAAAGCCTGAAAAGTATCGCTAAATACCTGTTCGGTATAGAGAAAGAGTTGCCTAAGTATGAAAGGCCGACGGTAACGCCCCGGAAGATGCTGGAAAGATTTCAAAAGCTTTACGGCGCCCCGAAAAAATAGTCGATTATTTTTGGGAATCCTTGTTGTGGATGATATTTTAGATTTTGGGTGTGAAGGAGCCGTTATGCGCTGTCGGCCGCTTGCGTTCCCTGCTGTCAAAATACGGGGAGGCTCTCGATGAAACCTGTTTCGGGAGCCTCTTTCCCCCGTCCATGGACCGGTTGACCGTTTACGCCGCCTATTTTCCAAGGGAGGTAATCTGTCGCGGCTTCACGGTGTTACGATTTTAAGAGTTGGTTGGCAATAACCAGATGCTGGATCTCCGAGGTCCCTTCATAAACCCGCAGGGCGCGAATCTCCCGATAGAGCTTCTCCACAAGATAACCCTTGCATAAGCCGTAGCCCCCGTGAATCTGCAGGGCCTGATCGATGACCTCGCAGGCGATCTCCGTTGTATAAAGCTTTGCCATGGCCGACTCTTTGGTGATCGACGTCTTGCCGGCATCGCGAAGGTAAGCGGACTGAAAGATCAGAAGCCGCGCCGCTTCCAGTTTGGTTGCCATATCTGCCAGCTTGGCCTGGATCAGTTGATGACCCGAAATGGGGCGGCCGAACGCCTCGCGCTGTTTCGAATATTTCAAGGCTTCATCCATGGCTGCCTCGGCAAGGCCCAGGGCCCCTGCCGCCACGGTTGTCCTGAAGAAATCAAGGGTTTGCATCGCGATCTTAAACCCGCTGTTTTCATCGCCAAGCCTGTTCTTGACGGGGACCCGGCAATCTTCAAAATACAACGAGCCGATGGGATGGGCCGCCATCAGTTCGAGCCTTTCTCCGGGGACAAAGCCCTCAAAGCCTTTTTCAACGATAAAACCCGTAATCCCTCGTGATCCCTTCTCCGGGTCTGTTTTAGCAAAAACCACGTATACATCGGCATCCGGGGCCATGCTGATAAATGTCTTATTGCCGTTGAGGATGTATTCATCCCCTTTCCGTACAGCTCGGGTAAGAACCCTTGCGGCATCCGACCCGCCGCTCGGTTCCGTCAGCGCAAAGGTGATCATGCTGTCGCCGGAAGCAACCGCCGGCAGGTAGGTCTGTTTCTGTTCTTCTGTTCCCGCAATAACGATGGGACCGGAACCCAGGCCTTGCATCGTAAAAATAAGTTCCGCGTTGAGGCATGTTTTAGCCAATTCCTCCCGAACGATAGAGAAAAGGACGAGGGACATGGGATCGGGTCCGTGTCCGTATTGACCCGGCACGGCCAGTCCGAGAATTCCCTGATCTCCGAGAAATTTCATAATTTTCCGGCTTACAACATTTGTTTCACCAATTTCTTCTTCCATCTCCCTGAGTTTACCCTTGCAGAGTCCGATCACCGTTTGCCTGACCATTTTTTGTTCTTCCGTTAGAAGCTTTTCGATAAAATCCATCTGGTTTCCCTTTCTCCTGTATTGCTTTCATCTTGCATTGTGACATCTTTGCTTTTCTGTCTGGGAATCATTTCTTTTCCTGAAGAACCTTCTTCACAGCTTCCTCGGCGCTCCCCTTGAATTCCAGATATGTTATTCCTTTGCCTTTCATGGCCTGAATCATGTTTTTCCCGAAATCGCCGGCCACGACCTTGGTCATTCCCTTTTGAGACAGGAAGGTCACTACCTCCGACCCGGCGCTTCCGCCACTTGTCCGGTAAGGGTTCTCAACGGCTTCAAGCCATTTTCCCGTTTCATCGAAAATCAGGAAATAAGCACTCCGGGCAGCCACCCCGCTTACCTTGGCTGCGGTTGTCTTTCCCTCTGCGGATATGGCGATTTTCCCCTGATCGGCTGCAAAAACAAGGCTCGCAATTAGGAAAACCATGAACAAAACGGTTATGCAGATTTTTTTCATACTATCTTTTCCTTTCTTTTTTTACTCGTCACCCTTTCCTATCTTGGATTCATCTTATTGATGAAAAACTCGGTCTGTTTTGCCACCCTCTCTTCCAACGGGACCGGATAGTCATCTCCAAATGCCCAGAGTATTTCCTCCAGGGCATAATGGATTTGTATGTTTGACTTCCGGGCCGCTCCGCGAAGTTGCGTATAGCATCCGGGGCAGTAGCAACTGAGGTCAACGGCCTTCGTATCGAGAATCTGCGCCATCTTTTTTTTCGTTTCTTTGGCGCCTTCTCTCAGATCGTAATTGCTGCGAAGAATCGAAACCATGCCGCAGGTCAAGTTATCGAAACGGTTGTTTTCAAGTTCGACAACCTCCATGCCTACAGCCTGATGCAATCCCCGGACGGCATCAAAAAACCCATTGCCCAGTTCACTGCCGTAACAGGCATCGGTGAGGGCAATCTTCCTGTTGATCGGGCGCTGGACCTTGATTTCACTGTTCTGGTACTTTTCCCAGAGCCACTCCCAGGCCGATATGATTTCAAAAGGCAGTTTGACGCCATGATAATTGGGCCAGATGTTTCCCATATAATTGGCGCAAGAACCACAGTAACACACCAGCCGTTTCGTGTTGAGGCGCTCCAGCATTTGCCGCGTGCGTTCGACGGTCTCCGTAAAGGTCCGGTAGTCGCCGAACCGATAAGACAACTCCCCGCAGCACGCGTCGCGCGGTGCATATTTGGGCAGAACCGCAAACACTTGTGAGTGTTCGGTGCCGTAAGGGATCTGTCTCCCTACGCAACCGATGAACAGCACTTCCGCGCTTTTCGGGGGTACACTCGACCATTTGTCCAGAATGGCCTTTTCCTCCGGCGATTCTATATCATATACATCCTGAAAAATGTTTGAATCCGCCTTCCCGTTCATTTGGTAGTCTATATAAGGTGGGATTCCTTGACCCCCCCGGCGATTTTTTTCCACGGCGCGTTCCATGATGAGGGCATAAGGCTTCAGGCCGTGAGGGCAGTACTGGTTGCAATTAAAGCAGAAAGTGCATTCATTGAGTACCCTTTCGGTTTCCTCTCCCCGGAGGAGGCGGCCCATTTCTGCTTGGGCTTGTGCCTTTTCCATCTTCAGAACAGGGCATTTCTGCAAGCATATGCCGCATTTTTGACAAATATCGTTGCTTTTCCCCTCAGGATCAAACGCATCCATGTAAGTTTTTCCTGCCATTTTCCCCTCCTTCTCCGCCGTTCATTCCCGTTTAATTATTTTGTCGTTATTCCTCTCAAATCGATGAGAGCACTTTTTTTGGTCGATACTCGTAAAGCGGCATGGTTAATCTTTTTAAGATGGTTATTTATTTTTCATCACCGGGGCGTTAACGGACCAATTCAACGGCGAGGGCATAAGGAACGCCGACGTAAAGCCTGTTCCTGGTCAGCCCTCCGAATGTACGCGAGTCATCGCACCCGAAAGAAATAGCCATATCCTGCGTCTGTAAAGCCTTTACGGTCACATTTGCACAAACCGTAATTACGCCAGCCCAGCTATCTTGGTCTGATATTGTTTTTTCAATTTACTTTGATAGATTTGAATCAGGCGCATGGCTTGTTCCGGTTGCAACTGAGCGAGCAACACACTTGGCTCGTTTCCAATGTTGATGCCGATGGCCCCCGGCTGCGTCCGGCAATGCGGCGTTTCTTCGATCAACTGAGAAACATACGCCAAAGAATAGCCTTTCTCATTCGCCAATTTTTTAATCATTTTTCTTGTTGGATCGGGCATACAACCAAATGCGTAACGGGCGCCGAGGCATGTGAATTGGGAAGGGTCAAGCCAAACCTTATTGCCGGCCGCTAATTTAACGGCTTCGCAAAATCGGCCCACTTGCGGACATAAAAAATCTTCCCTGCATTTCACGTTCAAACCAAAAACGGTGACGCCGCTCCAATATCCGCCAATCACAGATTCCAGCTTTTTGATCGTTGTCATTTCTATTTGTCGTGTCGGATGTTTTTTTCTCGATCAATAGTAAAATACATTTTCCCCGAAAAATCGACGTTGTGCACCGTATGCTCTCTGCGCAATTGGTCCAGATATTTCAAAGCTTCATTGCGGTGCATCCCGGTGGCGGAAGAAATGTCTTCCAGCGTCATCGGTCGAATTTTCAGCATTGAGATGACTTCATCTCCCTTTTCCTTTTTATATGCGGGGTTGTCTTGTTTTGTCAAGTCCGCAACCACTTCCACGTTGCCTTCGAATTGCAGCGATATCTCGTGTAATTTCTCCGGGCCGACAGGCAATGCATGTCCTTTCCCCGGCGGCCGCACGACGGTTGTCAGCTGAATCTTAGCGGGATCAATCAATCGCGCCGCCTCTGACAAGCTGCGAATATGATCCGGATGATCATTAACACCCCTAACCAGAAGAATTTCCAGCCATATTTCACCTTTGAATTCCTGGCAAAACCGGTGAATGCCCCGAATGATATCCGACACGTTGAGAGAGGCCGCCGGCTGATTGACCTTGATGAATGCATTTTGTTTTGCAGCATCCAGAGAGGGGATCACCAAATCGGCCTGCATCAAATCCAGACGAACCTGCGGATCGTATAATAGCGATCCATTGGTTAAAACCGCCACGGGGGTGTCGGTTATTTCTTTGGCTTTGCGAATAAGCGCGCCGATTTTCGCATTCAGGGTCGGTTCGCCGGAACCGGAAAAGGTCACGTAATCGAGCCGGCCATTGTGCTTTTCGGTAAAATATCGCTCCATGGCAAGGATGATTGCCGGTTCCGGGACGTAATCTTTTCTTTCAAGTGTTCGATTTGTGGTCTTTCCCAATTCGCAATAGATGCAGTCATAGGAACAGACCTTCATGGGTACCACGTCAATGCCCAAAGACATCCCAAGCCTGCGCGACGGCACCGGGCCGAAAATGATGCTCGAAGATACCGGTTTTTTTTCGCCCATTTTATCTATTCCTGTGAGTCAGTCAGTACAGTATTTGAAGATGATGATTTGTTTTATCCTTTTTGCGATGCAGATGAATTATGCTTGAATTCTTTAGGGCCGTCAAATGTCCTGTTTCTAACGGCCTCTGCCACGCCCCATGCCTCCGCCACGTCCCATGCCTCCGCCACGTCCCATGCCGCTGCCACGCCCCATGCCGCTGCCGCGTCCCATGCCTCCACCGCGTCCATAACCCTGGCTGCTGCCCTGGTTTGCAAATCGATCCATGAAAAAATCAAAGATTTTTCCCAGAAAGCCTCCTCCATTGGCCTGTTGAGAACCAGGTCGTCCGTCCGTGAAGCGGGGAGTGAGCGGTAATGTTACATCATGTTGGGCGGAGGAGCGGGAGAGCGTCAATGATGGAACATTCCGAACGGATGATTCGGCCTCCATGCGTTCCATATAAATGGCATCATTGGGGCATTCATCGATGCATGCGCCGCAACGGGTACACGCTGACCCATCTATTTCAGCCACTCTGTTAACGGTAATGGCATCCATAGGGCATGCCTCGACGCATATACCGCAACCGGTGCATTTCTCTTCGTCGATTTTAACGGCCATTTTCAGTGCTCCTTTTCATGAATTATTTGACTGCTAAACTTAAACGGCGCCGCTGAATGTCTCAACGGTTACCCCGCCCTTTTTCTTGACGCCTTTTTCCGGACAGGCGTTAGAGAACTTGGCGACCAAAACGATATCATTTGTCCTGCAGGCCTTTTCAAAACATTGACCGACGATGTGAAAGATCTCTTCGCTTTCCCCGGCAACCAGGGTGCTCATTTCGGCGGGGACAACGGATATTCCCGGTTGTGAGAGGTTTTCAATGAAAAGCCTTATCGCCTTCTCAGGCAAGTCGGTTTTCAAAGGATAGAGACTTAACTCAGCCTGTATTTTCATAAATCCATCCTTACGGCGATGAAGGCGCCCGATGTCATGTTCAGCCATGCCTGGAAGTCGTCGGCCTGCCCAGCCATTGACGTCGGCATCTTTATGGATAAAGGAAAGGCGCATTGTTTTAGCGCCGGTTTTCCATAAGGGGCGAGCAAACGGCTGATTTCATGTGCGGTTAAAAAACGGGCGGGTGCAAAAAGGCCGTCCTCCTTCAATTTCCTTTCTTTGTTCAGCGGCGCCTCTCCGTTGAGAACGCCCAGAAAAAGCCTTCCGTCAGGCTTTAGGCACCGAACCATTTCCCGGATCACCGTTTCAGGGTCCCGCGTAAATTCAATCGTTGTCACGGCTGCTGCGGCGGAAAAGTGATGATCCGGAAAAGGGAGGTTATGCCCATCCGCCATTTCAAACTGTGCGTCAGGTATGTTCTTTAAACGGGCGGCTTCAACCATTCTTGCCGAAACGTCCACACCGGTGACCCGGTAGCCCAAATTGCTGAAGAATCGGCTCCACCAACCCGTGCCTGCCCCCACCTCAAGCAGGTGCGTTCCGCTTTCGACCTTGCCGATCAGGCGCCGCAGGACCCTTTTCTCCAACAGATCGTATTGACGACCCTCGGTGGTTTCATACCACTTGTCGTATTCCCCGGCGATGGGGTCAAAGTCGACAACTGATGATGCCGGCAATTGTTCATTCGTTTTTTCTTTTTTCATCGGTTTTGCCTTGCCGCGAAAAGCAAAGAGAAAAAATGTCGAAAAATCCAAACCGTCACGCCCGGTCTTGCATAGTGTCTTAAGCAGAGGCCCTTCAGATTCCAGCCCCATTCACCTGCCGCCACCCATGCCTCCTCCTCTGCCTCTGCCGCCGCCCATGCCTCTGCCGCCGCCCATGCCTCCGCCGCCGCCCATGCCGAAGTGACTTTGAACGTTGGGTTGAGAGGCGCCGGCCAATGCGCCGGATTTGTACATCTGGACTGCTTGACGAACCTGCCCCGTCACGCCGGTGATGACCTGAATCCCTGCCGCGCCGAAAGTCTGAAAGGCATTAGGACCGCAGTTGCCGGTCAGGACGACCTTAACATCCTTGTCGGCCATCAGTTGGGCGGATTGGATGCCGGCCCCGCCGCCGGCGGAAATGTTGGGATTTTGAATCGGTTCAAACACCAAAGTGTCCGGATCGATGACTAAAAAATAAGGGCACCGTCCGAAACGTGCCTCGACATGATCATCAAGCGTTGGTCCTGTTGAAGTAACAGCAATTTTCATCGTCTTATTCTCCTTGATTAAGTGTTGTTAAAAGTTTTTCCCAAAGGCGGATTATGGCGCCGAGTGCCGGTCCCTTTCCGTATTCGAATACGGTTTTGCCCGCCATAAGGGCATCGTTTACGTTGCGGTCAAAAGGAATTTCACCGATAACCTCTGACCCTGCATCTTGGGCAATGGCCTTAATCCGTTCTGTCTGTTGAGCATTGAGATCGGCCTTGTTTATGACAATAAGCGAGGGAATGCCGAAATGACCGGCAAGTTCCATCACGCGCTCCATGTCATGAACGCCGGAAACGGTGGGTTCCGTAACGATAAGGACCCTGTCCGCACCGCTGATGGAGGCGATAACCGGACATCCGGTTCCGGGGGGGCCGTCGCTGAGAATCAGCGCCTTGCCCAGATCTTTAGCAAGCTGTGCGGCGACGCTCCTCACCTGGGTGACCAGGCGTCCGGAATTTTCCTCCGCGATCCCCAGTCTGGCATGGACCATGGGGCCATAGGCCGTGCCGGACACATACCATTTGCCCACCATGTTTGGTCCTGCCGTAACCGCGTCGAAGGAGCATATGTATTCGCACACGCCGCATCCTTCGCAGGCAAATTCATCAATCCGGAAGGTTTCGACGTTCAGATCGTTTATCGGCCCATCGGGATGGATGGCCCCAAATCGACACAAATCGGCGCATTGGCCGCATGCCGTACATTTATTCGGATCGATGACCATCTTCAATCCGCCGACAAAATCGTGCACTTCGCGAATAACGGGCCGGAGAAGCAGATGCAGATCCGCGGCGTCCACATCGTTGTCCGCCAGAACGGCGTTTTCAGCAAGCATGGCCAGGGAAGCGATCAGAGTGGTTTTACCCGAACCCCCTTTGCCGCTGATTACCGCAATTTCCTGAAAGCGGGAAGACGCACCGGCGGCGAAGGGCTCAGGATTTTCCGCTGTCACGGAGAACAGCTCTTCAGGCGGAACATCCGGCGAAACGGTACCGGCCAGCCGTAAGATGGCGGGAAAAATGCTCAACAGATTTTCCCGGAAGTCCGGATATGCCTGTGTGAGGATGGTTCCGCTGGAGTAGGACTCGGCATATTCCCGTTTGAAGGGTATGCGGCCGGCGATAGGGACTTTTACCCGTTCGGCATACTCGGCGATCAATTGATCGGTTCCTTCCGAACGGTTGATCACGATGCAGGTGGGGATCTTTTTTTTCAGCGTCATGTTGACGGCAAGCTTGAGATCGTTCAAGCCGAAAGGCGTGGGTTCCGTAACCAGAACAACCACATCCGCACCGTTCACCGTCTCAACGACGGGACAGGACGTTCCCGGCGATGCATCGATGATATTGACGGCTTCCGGATCGACGAGGGTTTTCACTTTGCGGATGACGGCGGGCGCCATGACCTCGCCCACGTTCAATGTTCCATGCGCAAAAAAGAAGGGTTTATTTTGTGAGGCGATTTCAATGGTGCCGACCGGCGAGGGTTGGTCAGTGAGCGCGTCTTCCGGACAAACCAGGGAACAAAGACCGCAGGCGTGACACAGCTCGTTGAAAATCAGCACGTTGCCTTTTACCACGGCCATGGCATTGTACCGGCATGCCGCCGCGCAGTCGCCGCAACCGGTGCACAGATCCTGGCTGCACACGGGTCTCAGCGCCTCGACGGCCGTTTGCGAATCGAACATCGGTTGAACAAACAGATAATCGTTGGGTTCTTCCACATCACAATCGAGCAACCTGACGTTTTCGCCGCGTTCGGCGAGCGCGTAGGCCAAATTGACGCAAAATGTCGTTTTACCGGTTCCTCCCTTGCCGCTGGCTACTGCAATCTTCATGCTTTTAACTAATCCTTTCTGTCGATAATAGGCAAATGACCGGTTAGCCCGCTCATTCAAACGTCATCAAAGACGGTTTTTTCTTTTATATATAACCCAAAATGATTTTAAAAACTTATATTAACGCATATCATTTATTTTGTCACAGGTATGACGGGCGTTGTAAAGGATCTAAACGTTTAATCATAACGGGCCCGCGTCGCCTCATCACTCATGGTCGGCGCGACGATCGGCTTCCATTTTGCCCCTTGCCATGTTCCAAGAGATGTGTGCATGTCAAGATACTTTTTCGGTATGGGGTGCGTCCCTACAACGACACGGACAGGGTATCTTTTTTCAAGAAAGGTTTTGAACGTGTTGATGTAGGGGCACGGAGGATACCCGACGACCAGGCCGGTCGCCAGATGAATAACATCGGCGCCGTTTTTTACCATTTCTTCGCCCGCATATTCAATGTTGCCGCCGGGACAGCCGTCGCACGTTGTAAAGCCGACCAGCTCGACTTCAGCCTCTTTGTAGATGCTGAAAGCCCCGTCCCTGTTCCTCATGGCCCGGAGACACTTGCCTCCCGCGCAGCGGCGGTATCGGTCACAGATGATGATGCCGATCCTTGTCTTGAGATTCATTTCCGATCCTTTCCATGTATGGCGTCTTTTTATAAGCCTTTTACAAGTTGATGACTGTCCCCACGCCGCCCCGGATAAATTTTTCAGGATATAAAGACGCGATCGCCTCTTTATGCTGTGTACAGTGTGTCGCGCAGACAACGTCCATGTCCCTGAGCAGGTCGAATTCATTGAACCCGTGCAATCCGCCGACAAGGGCCTTCACCCTGCCATGCGCGGCAACGGCGTCCAGGATCTCCCGGACACCGGGATGGGAGCATCCGGCGATGACCACGACGCCTTCCTCTGTTTTGACGGCCAGGGACTGTTCGATATGCCTCAATTCCCCCGTAGAAAAGATACGGGGGCGTATTTCAAGAGGATCGCTTACCGTGACGAAGTCGGCCGCATCGGAATCGCCTGAACAGGACGCGGGGATATAGACCTTAATTTTCCCCTGCCGTATATTGAGCAATCCGGAAAGCCCGCCTGTATGATCCCAATGGCTGTGGGAGATGAAGATTTCGTCTATTGAAGCGGGCGCAACGCCGAGGTTTCTCATGTTGTGGAGCAATATGTCGCTGTTGGCTCCGGTGTCGAAGAGGATTCTTACGCCCTCCGCGTCCGCGACGCATGCAAAACCCCAGTCGGCGATCAAGCCGTCTCTAAGCGTTTCATTGTCGTAAACAATGGTGATTTTCATCGAAGAGTATCCATTTTCATCATAATTCCCGTCAGCGTTTCTAATAAAGTGAAAGGCAAGTGGGCCTTCAGCTCGTAAGATATAGTTTTGAGGCGTTCTTTTCCTTGGGATGGTCTGCCCCAAACAAGCATGCCTTCCCGGTCATATGTCAGAATTTTTTGATTTCCAGATTTTCCCCGTAATCGCATATCAAAACGCCATCCAGGTGATCCATTTCATGCTGGACGACCCGCGCCCATAAGCCCCTCAACTCCAGTTCCTTTTCCCGTCCTTTGAGGTCATAGCCGCGCACGCAAACCCGGTCGCTTCTTGCCACGCTGACCTGCACATCGGGCAGGCTGAGACAGCCCTCGATCAACTCGGCCCGGCCTTCGGCGTTTATGACGGCCGGGTTGATGAGACTGATCGACCGCTTTTCGATCTCACAGACAAACAGTCTTTTTGTGATGCCGACCTGGGGGGCCGCCAAACCGATGCCGTTCAAGATCCGCATCAGGGCAAGCATCTCATCGATCAGATCGCGGAGTTCCCGATCAAACTTCACCACCGGTTCGCAGCGCTGCCGCAGGACCGCATCGGGATATATTTTCAAGCCCAGTTGCCGGTCTGATGATTTCATGGGCGCTTTCCTCCGTTCCCCGCAGAACCTTTGTCGCCTCGATTGTCGGAGACGGCGGTTCCTGTTGAAGAGATAAGCCGCCGTATAGGATACGGCGGCTTATCCCCTTGCTGTGGTTCATTTAAAAAAAGTCGCAAACGGACACTAGGCTTCGGTCCCCCCGGCTTCCAGATCATCAATCCGCTTTTTGATGTCTGCAAGGGCTTCCTCGAAATACTTCGCCTGCCCCTGCAACGCATCTATCTCCTGCTGACGCGTCGGGGCAGCGCCGAAAGGCGCCGCGAAAGGAGCACCGTATCCATAATCCGCATAGGGGGCTCCCCAGCGACCGCCGCGACCGCCGCGAAAGCCATAGCCCATGCCGCGGCCGAAGCCAAAACCATATCCCCGGCCCGGAATCGGATTCGCGTATCCCGGCACCCCATAGCCGGCGCAGTAGCCGGCGGCTCTTCCTGTCATGGGTCCCATTCCTGCTGGACCTGTTCTATCTCCACGTGGCATTTTTCACCTCCATTTTTTTGTTAATGTTAAATAGTTTATTTACGAATCTTTACGCGGCCCGGCAGTCTTCACCAAAACCGGCGTCCGCGGCCGCGGGCGACTCCAAAGCCTCGGCCTCTTCCGAAACGGAAGCCCCGCCCCCATCCAGACGTTCCCCATGCCTCGTTGGCTAAGGGTTGCGTATAGCGAGAAATCGGAAGATAACGGCTGTAGCCCTGCCAGACCCCCGGAGCCGGATTCGTGTATCCCGGCGTCGGGTAACCGGCGCAAAAACCCGCGGCTCTGCCCGTCATCGGTCCCATCCCTGCGGGACCTGTTCTGTCTCCACCTGGCATAATGCATCCTCCTTTCTTTATTATTTTGTTCTTTATCTGTTTCCGCCCCGAAAACGTCGTTTTCGGCCCATGCCGCATCCCGGCATATGGAAAGCGCCTGTCATCAGCGTCCCGTTCAAATAGGCGTCCGTTACCTGCCGCACATCGCCGGATATGAATGGGATCACCTGTATGCCGTTAAGTTCAATGGACCTCGCGAATCCCATGGAAATGGCCCCGCAGATCAAAACTCTTACACCCCATGCCGATAACCGCAGTGCGCGTTCATAAGGCAATTCGGGTCCCAGCGGTTCGAGGCGCCGGCCGATCACTTTTCCGTCTGCGATTTCCGCGACAAGGACGGTGCGCGTCGCGTCAAAGACAGGCGATATGATGTTGCCCCATACGGCAAGGGCGATCTTCTGTCGGCTTTCATTCTTCATGCTATACCCACAGCATTTTGCGTGCCACAAGGGCGGCATTTTGAATATTTTACAATACACTTGTGATTTAAATGGGTTGAATGTTTTACCCGGCAAAGAGAAGGCCTGATAGTCAAAGGCAGAGTTTCATTGATGCGACTGTAATGGCGGTCAGAGTCGCTCTTGTGCGACTCTATTGGTCGGTCTTTGGCCGCGACCGCCCGTCCGTTTTCGGCAGGTCTATTCCAAGCGTCTTGATCTTTCTGAAAAGGGTGCTTTTATGCATGCCGAGATCGCGGGCGGCGGCTAACCGGTTATGACGATTCCGCTCCAGGGCCTCGCGGATTGCAATGGCTTCGGCGGCCTTGATCGAGGTTGCCACAGTTACCGGTGCCATCGCTGAGGGACGGATCGGACCGATAATCGTATCGGGCAGGCAGTGCAGTGCAATCCGGCCTTCACGGCACAGGACGAAGGCGTGTTCGACGGCATTTTCAAGCTCCCGGATGTTTCCGGGAAAATCATAGGACATGATCAACGCCAGCGCTTCCTCGGTCAAGCCGGTGATTCTTTTCCCGCGCAGCAGATTATTTTTATGGACGAATTGATCGACCAGAAGGGGAATGTCTTCCCGGCGTTTTCTAAGAGGCGGCAGGTCCAGGCACACAACGTTGATGCGGTAAAACAAGTCCTGGCGAAATGAACCGCCGTTCACCAGATCCTGCAAATTCCTGTTGGTGGCCGCAATGATGCGCACGTCCGCTTTTTCATCCTGAGTGGCGCCCAGAGGATGGAATACCTGATCCTGCAAAACCCGCAGCAGACGGACCTGAAAAGCAGGACTGACCTCTCCGATTTCATCAAGAAAAAGGGTGCCCCCCTTTGCGGCGGCAAATAGGCCCGTCTTGTCCCGCTTTGCGTCGGTGAAGGCCCCGGCCTTGTAGCCGAAGAGTTCCGATTCCAGCAGGGTGTCGGGCAGGGCGGCGCAGTTGACCGGCACGAACGGGCCTTTCCGCCGGGGGCTCAGATCATGGATGGCGCGGGCGAGGAGTTCCTTGCCTGTCCCCGTTTCGCCCTGAATCAGGACCGTGGAGCTGCTTTGGGCGATCTGGGGCAGAATGCTGAAAATCTTCTGCATGGCCGGGCTGGCGCTGACCATGTCGCCCACCTGATAGCGTGCGTCCAGCTCTTTCTTCAATTCCTCGACAAGGCTCATGTCGCGAAAGGTTTCCACGCCGCCCAGGATGCGCCCCGTTTCGTCTTTGAGCAGTGAGGTGCATACCACCACGGGGATGCGGCGCTGGTCGCTGTCGACGATGTACGTGGAGGTGTCCATGAGGTTTTTTTTCAGCTTCATGGTCTTTCGGAGGGCGCAGTCCCGCTCGCACATGTTGGAGCGAAAGACGTCCCAGCAGTGCCTGCCGATTGCCGCCTCCCGCGGCACCCCCGTGATCTTCTCCGCCGCCCGGTTGAAGGACGTGATCCGCCAGTTTTCATCCACGGTGAACACGCCTTCTGAAATGCTTTCCAGAATGATGTCGGTGACCGCGACCGCTTTAGGGTCGGGCTTTTCAGTCTTCATGGCCGGTCTTCATCGCTTTCCCGAATCTAAAAAACTAAATATAACCTTATCATTAAATACAAAACGGCTAAACGCAATAAATAATTTTTTTAAGCGGCGGCATCAAAAAATCCGGGGAAGGGGGCTTCATGCGCCGGTTCGGCGATCTTCATGAGTCCGTTTCCGGATATCATTTTTGATTATCTGAAGAATATAACGGATAGACACAGGCCGGGTGTCATGGTATCATTCTGCAACTATGGAGGATGATACCGCACGGAAATGGGGGAAATTATTTCAGACAGATTACAGGAGCCGGACGTCTTGAGATGATCAAGCCGGATTCTATTTTTGAGTAACAGCCGCAACCCGAAAACGATGAAAGAAGACTCTGCAAGATGGTCATAAAAAACAAATATGCGTGCTCTGAATGCGGGCGCGAAGCAGAAAAAGACAGAATATTTGAAATTGACGGCGTGCACATCTGTGCAGGCTGTCTGTACGATAACGCCACGCCTTTTGAAATATGGCCGATCGGAGTGGTAAAAAACAAATTACAACGAAAAAAAGCAGGTTTCGGAACCGCGGGCCCGGGAAACGTATCGCGTATCGAACTTGTTTCGTCACAGAAACGATTTCTCTATCAACTCGACGAGGAAAAATACATCACCGTTGTAT
>JAFGHS010000015.1 GCA_016930075.1 Deltaproteobacteria bacterium | reverse complement strand
GACGACGAGAAATCTTTAATGATTTCAGGATTTCTCCCCCGCAAAATGCGGGGTCGAAATGACATGAACACTGCATTGCGACTTTTTACGAGGTCGTCAATCCAAAGAGAAAACGCAAGGGCTCGGCAAATTTTTCGTTGCCGGCAAATTATCTTGACAGGGTATTGGCTGCTGCCTATACTTCAAGCCAAAATCCCCTGCAAATGGGGGGACAGATTTGACATCTGTTCCCTATAGGCAAATCCCTGATGGAGGATGCATTGTGGAATTTAGAGACCTTGAAGACCTGATCAAGACCAGAAGATCCATTCGGCGCTGGCAAGATAAACCGGTTCCAGAGGATATGCTTTTGAAAGCGGTGGAACTCGCAACGTGGGCGCCCAACGGCGGGAACCGGCAGAACTGGTATTTTTACATCATCACAGGCAAGGAAACCATCAACGCCATAGCCGATGCCGTGCAAGCAAGCGTGGACCTGATGGCCACCTGGCCGGAAGCGGCTGAGTTCGGCGATACGTTCAAGAGCTACAGCCAGTTCAGCACTTTCTTCAGAAGCGCCCCGGCGGCGATTGCCGTTGCGTCCTGCCGTTATCAATCTATTGCCGACCGGCTTTTGGAACTTCGGGAAGGCGTGGATCCCAAGGCCAAAGAAATGCGTGAGTGGCGCAACATCGCAGACAGTAGAATTCAGTCCACGGCCGCATCGGTCGCTTGTCTTTTGCTTATTCTGCATCAAATGGGACTTGGCGCGACATGGATGACCGGGCCTATCCAGGCGGCGGGGGCCATTGAAAAAATTCTCAAGGTTAAACCGGGATGGGAGATTGTGGCCTTCATTCCAGCAGGCTATCCCGATGAACAGCCGAGGCCCGGGAAGCGCAAGCCCGTTGCCGAGGTGGCGGAAGTCGTTCCGTGAAAAGGGGTGTCCGTTCTTTATCGATGAAGGATGCACATCCCTGTATCCCGCTTCACAGTCACGGCGGGAATGGCCGGGCTCTATGGCGGAGCTCTAAACGCGCACCCCGCAGGAGGGCGTGACCGAGTTTGGGTGATTCGTCGTGTAAAAACAGGTTTTCAACACCGTTTTGTGGTCTTCGTTTATGCAAATGGGGATCACGTCGTCCTGCCCGTATCGGGAGCCGCCTGCGATCAGACTGAAGGCGGGCGGTTCCGTTTTCTGCAGCAACACGGCGATAATTTCTTCGACAGTCAGTGACATGCGGTTTACGCCCTTCATTTTTTCAATCGCTTCCGCACAGGTCAGATTTTCGGTGTTGGTCCCTTCGTCGATGTCGAGAATGAAATAAACGCCGTCGAAAATCTTGACGTGATTTCGCGCAATATCTTTTTTAAACACATTTGTGATGTTTGACGATTCAAGAGCTGTATCGCCGCCCGTCATGCCGCCGAAATTGATCATTTCGAGCTGCGAATAGATGGTCAGGTAGTGATTGGGGATAACGGGAATCAGGGAGTCTCTGCCGTCGGGTATGTTGAGGCTGCATGCCGTCGATACGACTTCCTTCTTTTTCGCCAGCAGCTTTTTTATGATGAATGCCGGACACCCGAGGGTTTTTAATCTTTCCAGACGTTCATCAAAAATATCTTCATAATAGGCCGCTTTGGCGACCTTCGCCATTTCTTCCAGGCGGCCCCTTGCCGCGGCAAAAACATCATCGGCAAAAATCAAGATGTTCTTTTTTGGCGGCACATCTGAAAATATCGAAACGATCTTTTTGACAACACTTTCCTTTAAAGCATCCCCATTATTGATTTCGCCTTCCATAGCCCCCCCTGCATGCAATAATTGCCCAATGCCTGAAAAACAATAACCGACACGACCCAAAGATATGCACCTGTACCATATCAATTAACGAATGTCAAACTGATGTATTTTTTATGAAAATGGAAACCGGCGTCAATATTTCCTGTCGGGCCGCACCATATTCGGCAGGCCGGGTGCGACGCCGGGCTCTGTTCCTTAAAGCGCGAGTCCTGTTCCACCGTCCTGCGGGGCGCAGTCCCGATCGTCGCCTTTGATTTTTTCAATGGCGTGCTGCAGGGCGGGGAGCACGACGGACAGGTTTTCCCGGACGCCTTTGGGGCTGCCCGGGAGATTGATGATGAGGGATTGCCCCCTGATTCCGGCGACGGCCCTCGATATCATGGCATGGGGGGTTATGGCGGCGCTTTGGCGGCGCATGGCTTCAGCCATGCCCGGCACTTCCTTGTCGATGACCGCCAGGGTGGCGTCGGGCGTCAGATCTCTCGGACTGACGCCTGTGCCTCCCGTCGTCAGAATCAAATCGAGCTTTTTCCCATCGGCATAGGCGATCAGGGTTTCTTTAATCCTGTCCGGCTCGTCGGGGATGATCGCCGCCGCATCGACAACGGCGTCAATGTCTTTGAGCATGGCGATGATTTCCCTGCCGCTGACGTCCTCCCGCTCGCCCCGTGAGCCTTTATCGCTTACCGTGATGACGCCCGCTCGAATGGCCATCTATGCCTCTTCCTTCTTCGATTCGGCTATGATCTTTTCGGCGATGAAGGGCGGCACCTCTTCGTAATGGGAATGCTCATAGGTGAATGTTCCCCGGCCGCTGGTCATGGACCTCAGATCGGGGGCGTATTTGAGAATCTCCGCCAGGGGAACCTGCCCCTTGATGATCTGATGGGAGCCCTTGGAGTCCATGCCGAGGACTCTGCCGCGCCGGCTGTTCAAATCGCCGATAACGTCGCCCATGTATTCATCGGGAATTTCGATGTCGATATTCACAATGGGTTCGAGGAGCGTCGGCTGACAGGCGAGGATGCCCTTTTTGAACCCCATGGAACCGGCGATCTTGAAGGCCATTTCCGATGAATCCACCGTATGGTAGGAACCATCGACAAGAGAAACCTTGATGTCGACGGTCGGATAACCGGCAAGGACGCCCTCCAGCATGGCTTCAACGATGCCTTTTTCTACGGCCGGACGGTACTGCCCGGGAATGACACCGCCGACGATCTTGTCGGCGAATTCAAAACCCGTGCCCCTGGGGAGCGGTTCGATATCGAGCCAGCAGTCGCCGAACTGACCCCTGCCGCCGGACTGTTTCTTGTAACGCCCCTGGACGTTGGTTTTCCCTTTAATGGTTTCCAGATAAGGCACCTTGGGGGTCTTCAGGTTGACCTCAACGCCGAATTTCCGTTTCATCTTTTCCACAGTGACTTCAATATGCACCTGTCCCATGCCGGAGATGATCATCTCGTGGGTCTGGTCGTTCCGGTGGAATGTCAGGGTCGGGTCTTCCTCGATGAGCCGGTTGATGGAGGAGACGATCTTTTCTTCGTCGCCCCGCGACCGCGGTTCGATGGAAAACGACATGATGGTGGGAGGCGGCGCAACTTTTTCATAGATAATAGGCGCTTTTTCATTGCAGATCGTATCGCCGGTGGCCGTTTCCTTTAATTTTGCGACGGCGGCGATGTCTCCAGGGATAACCGCTTCCGCCGTTTTCTGTGTTTTACCCTCTAAAAAGAAAATGCTGCCGAACCGTTCGTTGATTTTCCGGGTCATGTTGTAAAAATTGGCATCGGATGTCATGATCGATCCCGAATAGACCCGGAACAACGTCAGTTTGCCTGCATAGGGATCGGCAATGGTTTTAAACACCAGCCCGGAAAACGGCGCCGTCTCTTCCGGTAGGCGCTCTTCTGCTTCATCCGTTCCCGGTTTTTTACCGTAAACGACACCCCGGTCCGCGGGGGAGGGCAGACAGCCGACAATCAACTCAGCCAGGGGGATAATGCCGATATTCCTCGATGCGGAACCGCAGATGACGGGGATCAGACCGCCTGAGGCAACGCCTTTCTTGAGGCCCGATTTCAGCTCATCAGAGGTCAGTTCGCCTGCTTCGAGATATTTGTCCATCAAGCCTTCGTCCGATTCGGCGATGTCTTCGATCATCGTTTCACGATAACCGGCGGCGGCGTCTTTCATGTCCGCCGGGATGTCTTCGGTTTTATAAGTTCCTTTTGCGTCTCCGAAAATCAAGGCTTTCATGTTGAGCAGATCGATGAGGCCGGTGAAGGAATCTTCTTTGCCGATGGGCAAAAACAGGGGGGTTGTTTTCTTGCCGAGACGGCTTTTTACGCTCTCGACGGCCTTATTAAAATCCGCCCGCTCCCGATCCATCCTGTTGATCATGACAATGCGCGGCAAACTGTAATCATCGGCGTACTCCCACACCTTCTCCGTCTGGAATTCAACGCCGCTGACGGCGTCGATGACAACAACGGCGGCATCGACGACGCGCAGGCAGTTTCGGGTGTCATAGGCGAAATTCGAATCCCCCGGCGTGTCAATGATATTGATTTTATGCTTTTCCCAGTCGAAAAAGTTGACGGCCGAACTGATGGAGATATGCCGTTTCTGTTCTTCCGGTTCGTAGTCCATGGAGGATGAATTGTCGTCCACCCTGCCTTGCCGGTCCGTCTTGCCGGTTACAAACAAGAGGGACTCGCATAAAGAGGTTTTTCCTGTTCCGCCGTGGCCGATGAACGCCACATTTCTTAAAGATTTAGATTCGTATTTTGCCATGAAAACTCCTTTCGTATGAAACACCGCCCAAAACGGTTCTATCTGCTTGCGCTGTTTAGCGTATTCGGTCTTTTAAATCAAGACAAATTTGGGAATCGTAACGCATTGTTCTGATTATTAAAAATAATTTGCTGCCCCCTTAAAACCCGATAATAGTGGATTCATTTCAAGATAGTTGGTATACAAAACGCACGGTAATGCTTTAGTGAGAAAACATCAGGATGGAATAATCAAATGAACGACGGGACCATGCCGTTTTACATTAAAGACTGCACCCTCCTTACAAAAATGAGCGGCTTATCGCCTGCTTTTGACATGAGGGACCTGCGGGACCGGATCGCCTTGTGCCGCCCGGCCGTTATCTATCATCATTTTTGTGAAACCCCCCTGGCGCCCACCTTCGACTATCCGGATTTCCGCAATGATTTTGCCGTCTGGGTGAAGCGTCAACTGGAGGATAATGTCCTGGCTGAGCGGCTGGGCATGATCGATCCGTATCAATTCAAATCGCTGGAAGACCTGAGGGCTTTTACGCTCGACATCATAGATGAAAGACTGTGCGAATCGTACGTCATGTCGTCTGTTCCGCCGGGGCATGAATTTTATTTCCAGGAAGCCATTACGATGGTCTTCGAAACGGGTCATGTCATGCATCATCCCGGCGAAATGCTGGAGATCATGGCCCTTTTGACGAACAGCAGCATCTATTATCATTTTCTCGAAGCGCGCAGACGGACGCCCGGCTTAACGGATGATTTTTCCCTGTGGATGGAGAATTTCGGCGGCGAATGGGAGTCCCTCGTCAAGACTCTGCGCACCATCGATTTTATCTTCTATTCTCTGCCGGAATTAAAACAGGAACTTCTTTATGTTCTGCAACAAAATAAAGGCGATGCATGACGGCATATTCCATTGACTTATACAGAGACGTTGTCGGCGATCCCGTTGTCGATCAACTGCGCCGTCTGGGCGAAAGGCTTCAGGACGTCCGCATCGTTCACGTCAATTCCACGCGCGAAGGCGGCGGCGTTGCGGAAATCCTCAACTGGATGGTTCCCCTCATGAACGACCTGGGGCTCAATGCCACATGGGAGGTCATTGAGGGTAACGGCGATTTCTTCACCGTTACCAAAAGTATCCATAACGGTTTGCAGGGTTATCCTGTAACACTGCATAAAAAGGACTGGGATGTTTATGAGGCCGTCAATAACAATAACATCGAACGCCTGGCGCCCCTTCTCGGAGATGCGGATGTCGTTATCATCCACGATCCCCAGCCGGCGGCGCTGTTAAAGCACATGGCGCGGCGCCGGGGCATGTGGATCTGGCGTGCCCATATCGATATCAGCAGGCCCCATCATCCTGTCTGGAAGGCCCTCAAACCATTCGTTCAGGAATTCGATGCCGGCATCTTTTCCCTCAATTCGTTCGCGCAGGTCCTGCCTCACGAGCAGTTTATCATCGCCCCGAGCATCGATCCCTTAAGTGAAAAGAACATGCCTCTCGATAAGAAATTCATCAGCGGGGTTGCGCGGGAGTTCAATTTGGACCAGACCAGGCCCCTGATTGTCCAGATATCGCGGTTCGATCGTTTCAAAGATCCCATAGGCGTCATCGAGGCCTACCGGATGGTCCGCAGGGTCAACCCCGTTCAGCTCGTTCTGGCAGGCAGCGGCGCGACGGATGATCCGGAAGGGAAAGAGATTTTCGATGAGGTGATGGAAGCCGCAGACAATGATCCGGATATTCATGTCCTTCTGCTGCCGCCCGATGCCCACCGGCAGATCAACGCCCTACAGCGCCTGGCGGACATCGTCATCCAGAAGTCTACCAAGGAAGGCTTCGGGTTGACGGTCACGGAGGGTCTCTGGAAAGGAAAACCCGTCATCGGCGGCGATGTGGGGGGCATCAGGCTCCAGGTCATCAGCCATTACACGGGCTATCTGGTCAACAGCCCCGAAGGCGCCGCCCATCGCATCCGGTACCTGCTCCATCATCGCGCAAAGATGCGGGAAATGGGGAAGACGGCCAGGGAATTTGTCCGGGAAAATTTTCTCCTGACGCGCCAAATCCGGGAGTATCTGACATTGTTTCTCTACCTGTTGAAGGACAGAGGCCATTCGGTTTTTGTATAAAATGTAAGGATAAGAAAAGAGGTCCCATGTTAAAACTCAAAAGGGCGGGGAAAGGGGATGCCGTGCGGATTTTCAGATTCATGCCCCGGATGCTTTTAATCCTTCCGGCCGTCCTCATGGCCTTTGGCTGCGGCGAAAAGAAACCCAAACAGCCCGTATTGAAAGTGTCTTTTTCCCTGACGGAATCGGAATGGGACGTTTTTCGCAAGAAGGTCATTCCCCCCTTTGAAGAGAAGCATGGCTGCAAGATCGAAGCGGTGCAAATCGACGCGGCGGATTTGCCGAAGCTGCTTTTGCTGGGAAAGCGTGCCGGTGAAAGCAAGGTCGATTTGTTTGCCCAGGACAATATGGAACTGGCTGTTCTCGTAAAGAACGGCCTGGTGGAGGATATGTCCGATCTTGTTCGACAGTACCGGAATGTAGTCTATCCGTCTCTTCTTGAGATCGGGCGGTTCGCCGACGCCTATTACTTTATTCCTTTCCGGACGAATGTCCAGATCTTCTATTACAACAAGGCGGTGTTTGACCGGTACGGTCTTTCTCCGCCCCGGTCGTGGGATGAATGGCTGAAAATTGCCGAGTTTTTTTATGAGAAGGAAAAAGTCGGTCGGATATTGATCACCGGCGTCGGCGGAAATCCGACGGTCACGCAGATGTATGAATATATCGTCGCTGCAGGCGGCGATCCTTTTGTTTTCAACGATGGGGGCACAAAAAAAACATTTCTTTTCTTCCAGCGGTTATGGAAAGCGGCATCGCCCGACAGCCGGAAAGCCAAATGGGATACCTCCAATGATTATTTTGCACGGGATTCGGTCTATCTGATGCAGAACTGGACGTTCGGCTACAAGATTATTACGGAGCAGTACGGCAAACAGGATGTGGAGGTTTATCACGGTTTTCCGGGACCCGTCCGGGAGGCCCATGTGATCGGGGGCGATGTATTCGGCATCCCGGCGGGATCGCAGAATAAGGTCCTGGCCCTGAATTTTATCGAATACATGCTGAGCCGGGATGTGCAGGCCGTTTTCGTCAAAGACCTGGCATGGCCGTCCGTGCGGTCCGACGCTTATAACGACGCGTCGTCCGGGCCGGCTTTCAAAGCTATTCAGGATGCCCTGCACTACGGCGTATTCAGAAAAAACGTTCCTTACTGGTCCGAGTATCAAAAGCTTTTTGAGGAAGCTTTTTTGCGGATTGTCGTCAACGGCGAAAGCATCGACATTCTCGAGTCGTTGCAGACCAGAATGAAGCACATCACACAAAAGCATCCATCATGAAGACGGCAAAGACGATTTCTTTCATAAAAAAACACTATTTTGAAATCTCCCTGGCGTTGCCCCTTTTCCTTTATCTGGTTCTTTTTACGTACGCTCCGGTCATGCAGGTCATTGCCATGTCCTTTGACAAAAGCGGCAGCCGCCCGGGTTTTGTTTTCGGATTCCATCATTATCATCTGATTTTCGGCCATTTCCAGTTTGCAAAAGCCTTTTTCAATACCGTCTTTATTGCCGTTTGCGGTCTTTTCCTGGAACTTGCCCTGGGACTTTACGTTGCCGTCCAGTTAAACAAACGGATCAAATTCCGGGGGATGATCCGGTCGCTTTACATCCTCCCTCTCGGTATCCCCACCATCGTTGCCGCGGCAAACATGCGGTATATCTTCGATACGAACGGGTTTCTCAACAGTCTGCTGATGAAGCTCAACATGATCACCCTGCCCGTCGACTGGGGCGGCGGCGGTTTTGTGACCCTCTTTGCCGTGGTTGTCGCAGACATGTGGAAGGTGACGCCGCTGGTGATGCTGGTTCTGCTGGCGGGGCTGCAAAATATTCCCGAAGACGTCTATGAAGCGGCCCGGATGGACGGGGCCGGCCCCTGGCAGACCTTCAGACATATTACACTGCCCCTGCTGAAGCCGTCCATTACCATGGCTGTTGTGATTCGGGGCATCGATTCGTTCCGGATATTCGAACTGCCCCTCGTCCTTGCGGGCAAGGCGGAGCCCGTCCTCGGCACATTCGTCTATGCCGAGTACCATGAGGCCCTGAATCCCTATACATCGGCGGCGGCATCGGTCATTCTGCTTTTGTTGATCCTTTTTTGCGTTGCAGCTTATTTATCGCTGACGGGGACAAAGGATGTCTCTTACCCGTAAGGAATGGGGGGAATATGAAAACGAACCGAATATTGCCGGCCATTTTCCTTTACGGATCCCTGGGGCTTATCCTTCTGTTTACATGCATTCCGATTTACCTCATGGTGAAAATTGCCTTTGCCGATCCCGGAGCGTTCATGAATGATCAGGCATTCGAGTTTACCTTCGAGCATCTGAAAGCCGTTTTTTTGTCGGGCAATCTGTGGCCGGCTTTGAGAAAATCCTTTACAGTCGCCTGTGCAACGGCTTTTTTGTCCACTCTCATTGCCGCCCCCGGGGCCTATGTATTGGCGAAGATTCCCGGCAGGACCGGTTATTTTTTCCTGATGGCGATTTTTTTCACGCGCATGTTTCCCGAAGTGGGCATTGCCCTGCCGATCTCCTTAAATGTGGCGCGCCTGGGGCTTTTCGATACGGACGCGGGCCTGGTCCTGGCCCATCTGATACGCGTCTTGCCTCTGGTCGCCTGGGTTCTCATCGGCACCTTTAAATCTTTGCCCAAAGATATTGAGGAAGCGGGGCGCATGGACGGGTGTTCCAAGGCGCAGGTCTTGTGGCGGATTGTCCTTCCCGTGGCCAGACCCGGCATTATGGTCGGTCTGATCTTCGGTTTCCTCAATTCCTGGGACGAGTTCATCTATGCGGCGTATCTTTCACTCATGAACAAGACGCTGCCCCTGACGGTTTTCTATTACGTGAACCGGGGCGGCTGGTTTCTCTCGTCCATGTATGCCCTGATTGTGACGATTCCGGTTCTTTTTTTTACCTATTTTTTTCAGCGGTACCTGCAATCGGGCTATTTATCGGGGGCGGTCAAAGGCTGACCCAAACAAACGGAGTATCGAATGGCGCATCTTCAATTCAGGCATGTCGCAAAAATCTACGGAAAAGGCGTCCGTGCCGTCGATGGGCTCGACTTCACGATTCCCCATGGAGAATTTACCGTCATCGTCGGGCCGTCGGGCTGCGGAAAATCGACGGTTCTGCGCATGATGGCCGGGCTTGAGGATCTGACAGAGGGGGAGTTTTTCATGGACGGCGTCGTTATGAACCCTGTTCCCCCGCAAAAACGGGAAACGGCTATGGTCTTCCAAAGCTATGCCCTCTATCCGCACCTGTCCGTTTACGGCAACATGGCCTTTCCGCTCAAACTGCGGAAAATGCCGAAGGATGTCATCGACAGGCGCGTCGTTGATGTTGCCCGGAGCCTCGATCTTGAATCGCTTCTCCAGCGCATGCCCCGCGAGCTTTCGGGCGGACAGCGTCAGCGGGTGGCCCTGGGCCGCGCCATGGTGAGGGAGCCGAAGGTGTTTCTTTTCGACGAACCCCTGTCCAACCTGGACGCCAAACTGCGGGCGGAAACCCGCATTGAGATCGCCCAACTGCACCGGAGGCTTAAAACCAACTTCGTTTATGTGACCCACGACCAGGTGGAGGCGGTCACCATGGGAGAGAAGATCATGGTCATGAAAGACGGCAGGCTGAGGCAATATGCGACACCTGGCGATCTGATGAGGCGCCCCGCAGATTGCTTCGTGGCCGGCTTCATCGGGACGCCGCCGATGAACTTTTTAACGATGCACATTGAGCAGTCGAAAGACGGGTTGTATTTAACGAGCGGTCGTCTTCGAATCATGGCAACGCCCGGTCATGTACGCCGTCTCGTCCGCTATAAAAAAAATGAAGTCATCGTCGGCATCCGGCCCAAGGACCTTTACCTGAAAAGACTGCGGGATGATTTGAAGCCCGATGAAGACATGCAGAGCATGGCGGGCCGATTCATTCTCAAGGAAAGCCTCGGCGATGATGTTCTGTATTACCTGGATGTTTCCCCCGATTTTGACAAAAAGCAAACGATGATTGTCAAGGACGATGCGGCGGCGGATGCAGACGCGGGGGAACCGCTGGACGTCTGTGTCGATGCAAAAAAAATATATCTCTTTGACGCCGATACGGAGAAAGCCATTCCTGTGCAGGAAGAAGGGGTAGAATGAAAATGGGGAGATGGACTGTTTTTGAGAAAAAGCCCCGGCGCACTTGCCGGGGCTTTTTTATGGAGATGACGCTTGGGGCGGTTTTCTCAGAAGGTGAGGGTCAGCTTGTGCGTAATGAGGTAGTTGTTTGAAAGTATCGTTTTGGAGTTCGTGCCTTTGAAGTAATCTCCCGTCCAGAGGTATGCGGCGCCGATCATGTATTCGAGGTTGTCGTAAATTTTATACTTCAGCGTCAGATCCAGTTCTTTGCCGTATTCGTCGTCCAAAAACAGATTCGAACCGGTTGCATTGACCGGCTGGGCGTCACTGGTCGGCTTTTCGTTCGCATAGGCGTACGTGAAGGCGGCGCTCAGAGTCAGTTTGGGCGTCGCTTTGAAGTCGCCGTATATCTGGAAAAACTCCATGTTATTCATGGGCGTTGAAATGGGGTTTCCCGTGGCATTGCCGTAGATCGTCCCATATTGGGCACCGCCGGAACCTGTGGGACTCATCCATTGCATATAGTCTTCGTTCCAGAGGATGAGGCAGGGGTTGAAGCTCCTGTCCAGATCGAGGATTCCCCGGAAGCCGCCCTCCCGTTTATCCTTTGTGTTGGGATCATCACCGGTGCTGTGGATGAACATGAAGCCGATCTTGAAGGGTGAAAGATCGTAGTTGATGTTCAAGTACGAGCTCCAGGCTTTGTCCGGATCGACGTTCTGATAAAATGACTCCTTCGGTTCGTTGTACTTGACATAATGTCCGAAGTGGATCATTCCTGCTTCCCATTCCACAAACAGCTTGCCGAATTTCTGCATGGCCCACAACGTAATATAAGGCAAATCGGTCTTTCGGCCGTAAACGGGGGTTCCGTAAATGGAGGTGTAGTAGGTGTTGGCTGTCCGGGCCCTGACATCGCCAACGGCCATGCCCAAGGCGCCGCCCTTCCACCGGTATGATCCCGCGATGGTGTAGCTTTCGGAGTCGTTATCCGTTCCCTGGCCAATCCCGGTTGCCGGAAGGGCTGGGGTCGCCGTCGTGGCCCTGGCCCAGACGCCGTCCTGGTTCTTCTTCATCGACGCCGATATGGTCAGGGGGCCGAACGCATTGGCCCAGGAAATGACGCTGCCCGTAAAACCGACGGCGTCGCCGAAGCATGTGCCGAAGCAGCCGCCGCTGGGAGCGCTGCCGACGGTGAACAGGCCGAGGGGCGTGGCGAAATTGACATAAGCGACTTCCCAGGCAATATTCTCCGCTTCAGAGTCTGTCGTCGTGATGCTGGGGGACTCGCCGCCTGTAGGGGCAGGCTTTCTGGCCGCCATCCATTTTCTCTCGAGGGCGTCGAATCTTGTGGCGAACCGCAGACCCTTTGCTATCTGGAAGTTCATTCCCATTCTTAATCGCTGGGTGTAAAAAGCCGTTGCTCCCCGTCCTACGCCGGACTGACCGATACCGGCAGGGGCATCCTGGTCGATCAAGGAATGATTCTTATTATACCAGCCTTTCAAATAAAACTCGCCGCTGAATTTGGCATCGGCGGCAAAGACCGCCGTACCGAAGAGCATAATGAGCGCGCATGACAGCAAACCTATCCAAAATCTCTTCATGTTTCCCTCCTTTGTTATGAATTTTTGAGTTCATAAACAACCTTTCCGTACGTCTATCGAAAAACGACATTCCGTAAGCTGCACAGCATTGGAGAGATGCCTGGATGCCAAGCCTGTCCTCTCCGCAGGCGCGGCAAAAACCGCCAGGCCGGGGTTTTGACTAAATACCACCTCCCTTCCCGTCAATTGGTTCCGAAAGCTTTGAATTTCCGTTTTTCCCGTCATTGCGAGGCGCCAAGCGCTGTGGCAATCTTTTATATTATCGGACGCTTATGAGATTGCATCGCTTCGCTTGCCATGACAAGACAGGCGTTTTTCAAGGGTCACATTCCGCCGATGCCTGATGTTGGTGTCTTTAAATATCAAGACCGCATCCCCTCTTCCGGGGATGACTTTTTTATGGATGGATACGATATTTTATGATTTGCAATAATTCAGTTAAGAAAGTGATGACGCAAAAACTCTTACAACGGAGGATCCCTTCAATCGCGCCAACAAGCGCGAGTAATTGATGGAAGAGAACAACTGCGGAACAAGACGTCAAGCCGTGTGCCGAAGCTGTTTCATGATGATACTTGATGATTTCGCAATCTAATGAACAATCGGTTAAATTTTGCCTGATTAGTCCATAAACAAGCGGTGTTGTCAAGAATTTTTTTCGGGTATTGTGTGAACAAGGTTCAATAAAAGAAAAGAGCCCCGGAGACTTCTCCACGGGGCTCGTTAACGTTGATGTCACAAACGGCCTGACGAACGGATTAGAAGGTCAAGGTCAGCTTGTGCGTGAGGAGGTAGTTGTTGCTCAATTTCACCTTGTCGTCGATGCCTTTGAAGTAGTCGCCTGTCCAGAGATAGGCGGCGCCGACCATGTACTCCAGATTGTCGAAAATTTTGTACTTCAGCGTGAGGTCCGCCTCATAGCCGTACTCGTCGCTTAAGTACGTCTTGCCGCCGTAAGCGGTGGGATACCCTGTGTTCGTAGGTTTTTTGTCCGCATAGGCGTAAGTAAAGGAAGCGCCGATATTGAGTTTCGGAGTCACTTTGTAGTCGCCGTTCAACTGATACAGCCAGACGTTCTGGACATAGGTGTTGATGCCGTTGGCTGCAGTCGTATTGCCGATAATAGCGGCCTGCTGCGTCGCGCCGCCCGTGCCGTTGGGGCCCATCCACTGCATGTAGCTTTCGTTAAAGAGGATGAGGCAAGGGTTGAAGTCCCGATCGAGGTCGAGGACCTGACGGAAGCCGCCTTCCTTTTTGTCCATGGTCTCCGGGTCGTCGCCGCGGCTGTAGATGAAGAAAAATCCGAGCTTGACGGGGGACAGGTCGATGTTGATGCCGAAGTAGTTGCTGATGGCCATGTCGGCTTCAATATTCTTGTAGTATGGGTAAATCGGCGTGAACGGTTCGTTCCACTTTACATAATCGCCGAAGGGACAGATGCCGAATTCATCTTCGATAAAAAATCTGCCGAACTTCTGCTGAAACCAGATGCTCCCGTATGGGATTTCGGTTTTCCGGGAGACCGTATTCGTCGATCCGCCCGGATGGGGGACATTGGCGGTCCGGGATCTGACGTCGCCGATATGCAAACCGGCTGCGCCGCCTTTCCAGCGGTAGCCCGTTGAAATGGAGTACGTGGTGGAGTCATTGTCCGTGCCGGCGCCGATGGGGGTGCCTGGAGTGCCCATCGGCCAAGTTCCGGATGTGGTTTTGACATAACCGTCCGTGCTTCTCTTGTAGCCGGCGGATATGTACCAGGCCCCTTTGGCATAGGTATAGGACATGACGCCGCTGGAAAATCCGTGGTTCTCGCCGTAGGGCGAGCCGAAGTTGTTATTGCTGGCGGGGATATTGCCGATGGCGAACATGCCGACGGGCAGGGCGAACTGCAGATAGGCCACTTCAAAAGCGATGTTTTCCGCTTCGCTGTCTGTTGATGCATAGCCGGGCGATGCTCCACCTGCGGGTGCGGCCCGACGGGCGGCCATCCATTTTCTCTCCAGGGCGTCAAACCGCGTAACGAGCTTGAGACCCCTGGCAACATTAAACTCCATCCCCATCCGCAGGCGCTGGGTGTAAAACGCCGTTGAACCTCGGTAGCTCGGACCGACGGTCGAATCCTGATCGATGAGGGAGGCGTTCTTATTATACCAGCCCTGCAAATAAAACTCGCCGTTGAACTTGGCGTCGGCGGCAAATACCGTTGTACCGAAGGCCATGATCAATCCAACAGATAGTAAAAAAATCCAAAATCTCTTCATTCCTTCCTCCTTTTTTAACATCCGTTCATTAGATTTTGTTACACAATGCGCCGGGTGATCAATCGGCATGGCATTTAATCCCCGGCTTTCCTGAACAGCCTGAGAAACAAAATACTTAGACAATATATCCAAATACGTTCAGGCCAATGTTATGAGGGTATGCATGATCACCTCCCTTCTCGTGATTATTTTACTCCGATGTTTCGATTGAAACTAATCGGAGGGCACGACATGAACAAATCACTTCTTGTTGCGTAAAACACAAGGCACGGAGATGCAGCGCTGTTGGAACAATATTACATGTATGATGATCAGACGGCACAGTATTCAAGAGAATTCGCCTCATCGTTCTTACTCATGACGAAAACACAATATTCCCGATAGGCCACAGAACTAAACGTTATTCGATTGTTAATACTGCAATTCGATTGTTGCTTGAAATCATTCGATAATTACAAATTTTTCCACAATTCCAGCTTTTGCAATTGTCAAGTGAGTGGTTACTCCATCTGCGTAAACGATGTCAAGATATTTTTAACTAAAAATTATTTTTTAAATCATTCAATAGGTTTATTGCAGATATGGAATCCGTAGGGCGGCTGTTTCTTGATTTAAATGGCATGTTTTAATAAGATTGACATTCATTTTTGATAAAAGTATAAAAGCTCTTTTACGTTGGAAGGGAAACGGAGCTTCATGAAAAAACCCAGAAAAATGAAGAAAATATTGATCGCCAACCGGGGCGAGATCGCCTTGCGGATCATGAGGACGGTGAAGGAGATGTCCCTTCAGGCCGCCGTCGTCTATGAAAAGCCCGACAGCGAATCCTACCCTATCCGCCAGGCCGATGAAGCCATCCTCATCGGCGACGGCCCGCGGAAAGATTATCTCGATATCGACCGGATCATCTGGGCCGCAAGGCGGTGTCATGCCGACGCCGTCCATCCCGGATATGGTTTTTTGTCGGAAAATCCGGACCTGCCGGAGGCCTGCGAGAGGGCAGGCATCGTCTTTATCGGTCCGCCGGCCCATGTCATCAGAAATCTCGGAGACAAGGTGACGGCGAGAGGCATCATGGAAAAGGCCGACCTGCCCTTTATCCCGGGGACCGCCAATCTGCCCGCAGGCGAAGCAGGCATCCGGGAGGCGATTGCCTTTGCCGAGAGGGTCGGTTACCCCGTCATGCTCAAGGCATCCATGGGCGGCGGGGGCAGGGGAATCCGGAAAATCGTCAATGAAACGGACCTTGCCTCGCAAGTGCCGTCAGCGCGCGCCGAGGCCCGCTCGGCGTTCAACAATGAAAGCGTTTATGTGGAAAAGTGCATCGAAGCGCCCCGGCATGTGGAGATACAGATACTGGCCGATGGGCACGGTCGCATCATCCACCTGGGATCGCGGGATTGTTCCATCCAGCGCCGCCATCAGAAACTGCTGGAAATAGCCCCGGCGGATCTCCCGGGCGACGTTCTTGACGCCATGTACGCAAAAGCCATTGAGGGCGCCCGCGCCGCGGGATATGTGAACGCCGGGACCGTTGAATTTCTTGTCGATTCGCAGACGAATGCATTCTGGTTTATGGAGATGAATACGCGGCTCCAGGTGGAGCATACGGTGACGGAAGAGCTCACAGGCGTGGATATTGTCCGGCAGCAAATCAAGATTGCCGAAGGCCATGCCCTCGACATACCGGAAGAGCGCGTGCGGCTTTTCGGCAAGGCCGTCCAGGTCCGGATCAATGCGGAAGATCCGAAAAACAACTTCCTGCCCGAAGGGGGCAAGCGCCTCGAAGTCTATCAGTCGGCCGGCGGCCCTGGTGTCAGGCTCGACGGCGCGGTGTATCAGGGCTACAAGATTCCCACGGACTACGACTCCCTCATGGTCAAAATGACCATCCGCGGCTACGACTGGGAGCAGACCATACAGCGTTTGAAAAGGGCCCTGAGCGGGTTCCTCGTTGTCGGTCCGAAAACCACGATCCCCTTTTATCTTGCCATCTGCGATGAACCCGACTTTGTCGCCGGCAGATTCGATACGTCCTATCTGGATTCCCACAGGGATATCTTCGATTATCCGGATGAGGAGAGGGAAGTCGCCAGACTGACGAGACTGATCGCGGAGATCCATGCCAAGAAGGGAAATCCGTTTGCATATTAATTTAAGAAGGTAAATCAGAGCGTTATGAAAGATACCCCATATAGATTTAATGAGAGGATAACGCCCCGGGAGTTGAAAGCGAAGGGGGTGCGGCATATCCTCGATAAGATCAGGGCCGCCGACGGATATTACATGACCAATACGGAACGGGACCTTTCCCAATCCGATTACAAAAACCGGATCATGCCCCACACCCAGATGCTTGCCGCCCAGCCGAGAAACGACGCGGGTTTTTTTTCCATTGAGATTTCCGGCGGGGCCTCCGTTCACGTCGATATGCTCTACAAGCAGATCAACCCTTTGGAAAAGCTGGAGGTTTTGAGCGCCGACATGCCGGACACGCTTTTACAGAACCTGTGCCGCGGCATCAACCTGTTCGGCTACCGTCCCTATCCCGATAATGTCATCCGTCTGACCGTCAGGAGCTTTGCCCGTTATGTCCATGTCTGGCGGGTATTCGATTTTCTGAATTATATCCCGAACATGACGACGGTTTTCGAGGAAGTCAAGGCGGCAGGCTGCATCCTGGAAGCGGCTGTCTGTTTTTCCACGGGGCCGGAGCATACGGATGAATACTACGTCGGCAAGGTAGGCGAGATTCTTGAGGTCACGGGCGGCGACATCATATTGTGCATTAAAAATCATGGGGGGCTGGGGACGCCCCGGCGCATCGGCGGCCTCGTAAAGGCGATTCTTGCCCGCTATCCCGATCTGGTGATCCATTATCACGGCCACAATACAGACGGCAATGAGATCGGGCGGATTGTCGAGGCCGTGCTAAACGGCGCGAAGATTTGCGATGCCTCCGATCACGCCTTGACGGGGTTTTACGGTCCCCCGCCTCTGCTGACGGTCGTGGACACCCTGGAAGGCTATGGATTTCGCGCCGCCGGTCTTGATCGCCGGGCGCTCATTGAAACATCCAACCGGCTGCGGCCCGAGCGGGAGCATTACAGGGATTTTGAATCGCAGTTTATGGGATTCGATCCGACCGTCCAGATTCACAAACTGCCGGGCGGCGCCACGGGGTCCAGCTTCGAACAGGCCGTGAAGGGCGGATTTCTCCATTTCATGCCGAGGATATTGCAGCGGGAACTGCCACGGGTGCATGTCGAACTCGGCAACTGGTGGAGCGTCACGCCGGGATCGCAGATATTGTGGACGACGGCGGCAAACAACGTCTTAAAAAAGCAAAGGTATTGGGACGCAAGCGACGATCTGAAAAATCTGATGCTCGGACGGTATGGCGACCTGCCCTTTTACTGGCCCGCCGATGAAATCTATCATGCCGTTTTCGGCGCCGACTGGAAAAAAATCGTCGAACGCGACCGGGGGTATCAGAAGATTGATGACATTGATCTGGATATTGAAAAGAAGGTTTTGGGACGCCGCCTGGGGCGCGAGGCGACGGATGATGAACTGGTGCTTTATCTCCAGCATCCCAACGATGCGGTGAATTATTTCAAGTTTCAGGAGAAATACGGGAAGACCTGGTCTCTGTCTCCCGCCGTTTGGTTCAGGAAAGGCGGGTTTGAACTGGGGGAAAAGTTTGAAATATCCGATTACGCCGGAAAACTGCACGCCATTGAAATCGGTCCGATGCGCCGGACAAAGACGGGGGATGCGGTGACGCAGATCACCATCGATCATCATCCCGAACCGGTCTTGACGGAACTGGAACCGGAAGGGGCCCATCAGAAGAGGAAGCCGGCCATATCGATCAATGAGGTTGAAGCGCTGGCCAAAACGGGCGATATTCGTTCCCATATCATGGGCACTGTCAACGACATTCCCGTGGCGGAAGGCGAAGAGATTTCTGCGGGTCAGATTCTGATCGTTCTGGAAGCCATGAAGATGCTCAACAACGTTGTCGCGGCCATCAACGGAAAAGTGACGGAGATCATCGTCGCTCCCGGCGACCGGGTGGACGTGGGTGATCCGTTGATGACCATTAAAAGAAGTGATTGATAAAATATATAATATCAAGTTGTTACGATCTTTATACAATCATTCCTTGAATTTTTTGTTTGTTCTGGTATGATTGCGCCTCGTTTTTTCGTTTGATCGGATAAATCCAGCGGAAATGCAATGGAGCAAGAGATGTCGGATAATTTCTATACCCTCCTGATTACTTCCAAGAAAAAAAGAGCGGCAAAAAAGATCACGGTTTCCGCCGTGCAGCTTCGCGCCGTTTGCGTTTTCTGTGCGGTCATTGTCCTGCTGGGCGGTTATGTCGTTTACGATTATATCCATTTAAAAAAAGTCAAGGTCGAACTTTCCGGCCTGATGGCCCGGACGAAAGAGCAGAACAAGCAATTGGAAGGGCTGGTGGCAAAGGTCAATGAGCTTGCCGTCCGCCTGGAAGATTTAAGGCAGTTCGATAAAAAAGTCAGAATCATGGCGAACCTTGAGGGCAATCGAAGGAAGCAACAGACCCTCGGCATCGGCGGGCCTGTCAGCGACGGCGCCTTTCTCCAGACCCGTCTCGACGGCGACCGCCAGGCATTTATCCGAGATATGAATAAAAACATGGAGAAACTGATGACCGATGCCGCTTTGCAGGAGGCGAGTTTCAACGGGCTTCTTCAGCATTTCAAGGGGCAGAAGTCGATCCTCGCGGCAAAACCGCACCTGTGGCCCACAGAGGGTTGGGTTACCTCGGGATTCGGGTATCGGACGTCGCCGTTTACGGGAGGGCGTGAATTTCACAGGGGTATAGACATTGCCGCCCGAATGGGAAAAGAAATTATTGCACCCGCCGACGGCGTTGTCGCCGCCGTTGCCCGACTGCCGGAAGAGGGGCTGATGATCAGGATCAATCATGGTTACGGCATTGCAACGGTTTACGCCCACCTGTCGAAAACGGCGGTGGAACGGGGCGGCGTGGTAAAAAAGGGAAACGTCATCGGTTATGTCGGCAACAGCGGGCGCAGCACGGGTCCCCATCTTCATTATGCCGTGTACGTCAACGACGTGGCTGTCAACCCCCGAAAATATCTCAGGTAAATGCTGCGCGTCCTTATGCTGTCAGCGACACAACGGTATGTAATAGGTTTTGGTTTCATTTCTTCCGGTGCTTAGGCCGGTTTTTTTTTAAAGGGTATTTATATGCTCGACGCCATACTACGAAAAGTGATCGGATCTAAAAACGACAGGGATTTGAAACGGTATGCCCTGATACTGGAAGAGACGAACAGCCTTGAACCGGCCATGATGGCCGCAAGCGATGCGGAACTCAAAGCGAAAACGGATGTCTTTCGAAAAAAGACGGCGGACGGCGTGAACATCGATGATCTGGTGGCGGAGGCCTTTGCCGTTGCAAGGGAGGCTTCGCGGCGGACGTTGCAGATGCGGCCTTTCGATGTTCAGATCATCGGCGGCCTGGTCCTGCATGAGGGAAAAATCGCGGAGATGAAAACCGGCGAGGGAAAGACGCTGGCGGCGACCATGCCGCTTTATCTCAATGCCCTTGCGGGAAAGGGCGCTCATCTTGTGACGGTTAACGACTACCTTGCCCGCAGAGACGCTGCGTGGATGGGTCCCATTTATAATTTTCTCGGTTTGTCCGTCGGGGTCATCATCCATGGACTGGACGACGGCGAAAGAAGAGATGCGTATCATTGCGACATCACTTACGGAACGAACAACGAGTTCGGATTCGATTACCTGCGCGACAATATGAAGTTCAGCCTCGACGATTATGTCCAGCGGGACTTCCATTATGCCATTGTGGACGAGGTGGACAGCATCCTGATCGATGAGGCGAGAACGCCCCTTATCATTTCCGGACCTTCGGAAGAATCGACGGATAAATATTACCAGATCAACCAGGTCATCCCCAGGCTCAAAAGAGATGTGGATTATACGATCGAAGAAAAGAGCCGTACCGTTGTTTTGACGGAAGAAGGTGTGGCGCATGTGGAAAACATCCTCAAGGTTCAGAATCTCTATGAACCGAGGAATATTGAAATCCTGCACCATGTCAACCAGGCCCTGAAGGCCCATACGGTCTTCAAGCGGGACGTCGATTATCTGGTCAAAGACGGCGAGGTGATCATCGTCGATGAATTCACGGGCAGGGTCATGCCGGGAAGGCGTTACAGCGACGGCCTCCATCAGGCCCTGGAGGCCAAGGAGCATGTGAAGGTGGAGCGTGAAAATCAGACCCTTGCCTCCATCACCTTTCAGAATTACTTCCGCATGTACGGGAAACTTGCGGGCATGACGGGCACGGCGGATACGGAAGCGGCGGAATTTAAAAAGATTTATAATCTCGACGTCGTTGTTGTTCCGACGAATATGCCCATGATCAGGAACGATCATACGGACGTCATTTATAAAACGGAAGAAGAGAAATTCAAGGCCGTCATTCGTGAAATCAAGGACTTAAACAAAGCGAGAAGGCCTGTTCTCGTCGGCACGATTTCCATCGAAAAATCCGAGCTTTTGAGCCGTTATTTGACGCGCAACGGCGTCAAACACCATGTGCTGAACGCCAAGAACCACGAACGGGAGGCGGAGATCGTCGCCCAGGCCGGCCAGCCGGGCATGGTGACCATCTCGACCAATATGGCGGGCCGCGGGACGGACATCAAGCTGGGAGAAGGCGTCGCCGATCTGGGCGGCCTTCATATCCTGGGGACGGAGCGGCATGAAAGCCGCCGGATCGACAACCAGCTCCGCGGACGGTCCGGCAGGCAGGGCGATATGGGGTCTTCTCGGTTTTATCTTTCCCTGGAGGACGATCTGCTCCGGATATTCGGGGCCGAGCGGATTTCATCCATCATGGACCGCATCGGCATTGAAGAAGACCAGCCGATTGAACATAAAATGATTTCCAAAGCCATTGAAAGCGCCCAGCGGCGTGTTGAAGGCCAGAATTTTGATATCCGGAAACACCTCCTCGAATATGACGACGTCATGAATCGCCAGCGGAAGGTGATTTATGAGCAGCGCAAGAAGGTGCTCAGAGGCGAGGATCTGTGGAGCGATATCGATGAGATGCTGGAGGAAACAGCGGAAAATCTTGCGGCCGTCTATATTCCCGAAAAGAGCCACCCCGATCAATGGGATTTAAAAGGGTTGGATGACGCCCTGTACGGCCAATTCGCATTAAAGCTCAATTTCAGCGCTGCAAACCGCGCTCAACTCAATAAAGAGATTGTAATCGAGGAAATAACGGCCAAAGTTCAAGAGCACTTAAGAAAAAAAGAGGCGGATTTCGGCAAGCCCCTGATGGATCATCTGATCAAAATGATCATGCTTCAATCCATTGACATCCAGTGGAAGGAACATCTGCTGGAAATGGATCACCTCAAGGAAGGCATTGGTTTGCGAGGCTATGGACAGAAAGACCCCGTTCGGGAATATCAGAAGGAGGGGTATGACATGTTCATGGAAATGATCGAACGCATCAAGGACGACAGCTTAAGAAAGCTTTGCATGGTTCAGATCAGGACGCAGGAAGAGGTTGCGGAAATGGAGGCGCGGGCGGCGCGGGAGCAGGAGATGATCATGAGCCGGGGAGGCGACGGGTCGGTTTCGGCGACGGTCAAAAGGGACGTAAAAAAGGTGGGCCGGAACGATCCCTGCCCCTGCGGAAGCGGGAAAAAATATAAAAAATGCTGCGGCATGTAGGAAAAAAGGGGTCAGGTCTACACTCTTGACACACCGCTCCCAGCGGTGTGTCAAGAGTGTAGACCTGACCCCTCCCAAGGGAGTTTGATATGCTTGAAAAAAAAGATGAATTGTTTGCTGTTCCGGGTTTTTTGGCAAACGGGATAGCGTGCGGCATTAAGGAGGATGGGAAGAAAGATCTTGCCCTCATTTATTCGGAAAGGTCGGCGAAGGCGGCGGGTCTGTTTACGACAAATATCTTCAAGGCGGCGCCGGTCATTCTGGATATGGAAAAGATCAAGGGCGGAATGGCCCAGGCGATCCTGACCAACAGCGGGAATGCCAATGCCGCAAACGGGTCTGCCGGATACGACGATGCTGTTGCCATGTCGCGGTCGGCTGCGAAACAACTCAGGATACCGGAGACGTTGGTGCTGGCGGCATCAACCGGCGTCATCGGCCGCAGACTCCCTGTGCACAAAATCGAAGCAGGCATGGCAAGTCTTGTGGCAGGGTTGAATGCCGGCGGAATTCCGGCGGCGGAAGAAGCCATGATGACGACGGATAAGTTCCCCAAGATGTCTGTCAGGCGCGGTGTCTGTGGATCGAAGGAGATAACAGTATGCGGCCTCGCCAAAGGAGCGGGTATGATCGAACCGCACATGGCAACCCTGTTGACGTATGTTTTAACGGACGCGGAGGTGGAGTCGCAGACCTTAAACCGGATTTTCCGGTATGCCGTGGGAAAATCCTTCAATGCCATCTCCGTCGACGGCTGCATGAGCACCAATGATACGGCTATTATCCTGGCCAACGGCCGGGCGGGCAACACGCCCATTAAGGGCCGGTCAAAGGATGCCGTCATTTTCCGGGACATGGTGACGGCCGTGATGTCCGATCTTTCCCAGGACATGGTGAGGGACGGCGAGGGGGCGACCAAGGTCGTTGAAATTGTGGTCGAAGAGGCGAAAACGGCCGGCGATGCCAAGAAGGTTGCCTATGCCGTCGCTAATTCCAATCTCGTGAAAACGGCATTCTTCGGCGGCGATCCCAACTGGGGAAGAATCATACAGGCCGCCGGCGCCGTCGGGATACCGTTGCCGGTTGATTCCGTTGGTGTTTACTTTGACGGCATCGCGGTTTTTGAAAACGGCCGGGGGGTATACGGCCATGAAAAAACGGTGGCGGAGGTCATGAAAAAAGCCAATATCCGTCTCACCATCAAGCTGGGAATGGGTGCAAAAACGTTCCGCCTCCACGCATCGGATTTATCCTTTGAATACGTCGAAATTAACGCGCATTACACAACGTAAAGGTCCGGATGGCGGACGGGGACAGATTTCTGATCCGTCCCCGTCCGCCATCCGCCGCCCCCCCCCCCGACGCAAGGTTTTTTCTCTTGATCATTTCAGGTCTTTATGTTATGTGCCTGCGCGGTTTACACACAATTCTCACATCCCTTGATTGAACGGGCGTTGCTCCGGAAGGGGTTTTCGTTCAAGGTGACGGGGATGGCGGATAAAAACAAGAAAGGAGTTGTAAGATGGCAAGTATTTCCATGAAGTTGTTGTTAGAGGCGGGCGTTCATTTTGGTCACCAGACCAATAAATGGAATCCCAAAATGAAGCCCTATATATTCGGGGCGAGAAACGGCATTTATATCATCGACTTGCAGCAGACCGTGGGCATGTTTCAGGCGGCCTATAATTTTGTCGCCGATATGGTCGCCGGCGGTGGCAAGCTTCTGTTTGTCGGGACGAAAAAGCAGTCTCAGGAAGCGATCAGGGAGGAAGCGGAGCGCTGCGGCATGCCGTATATCAATCAGCGATGGCTGGGCGGCATGATTACCAACTTTGCCACGGTGAAAAAGAGCATCGACCGATTGAATTATCTGGATAAGATGTTTGCCGATGACAGCATCAAGGCTTTTCCCAAAAAAGAAATCCTGAAACTGCAAAAGGAACTCGACAAACTGGAGAAGGTTTTAGGCGGCATCCGCAGCATCGGCGGCTATCCGGGCGGCTTGTTTATTGTCGATCCCAAACGGGAAACCATCGCCGTCAATGAAGCCCGGAAACTGAAAATCCCCATCGTGGCCATTGTGGATACCAACTGCGACCCCGATGCCATCGATTACATCATTCCCGGAAATGACGACGCTATCCGGGCGATAAAGTTGTTCTCTTCGAAAATCGCCGACGCCGTCCTGGAGGGCAAAAAACGTTTTGAGGAACGTCTCCAGGCCAAAAGCGACAAGGACCCTTCCGACAACCTTTCCAAACAGGATAACGATGAATCCGATGTGCCGGAAAGCATTGAGCGGAATGGTTTGTCGGATGAAGAGGAAGATATTGCCGGTGATGAAGACAGTGATGAGAATGACTATTCAAGGAGGTAGATGACAGTGGATATTACACCAGCTATGGTTAAAGAGTTAAGGGTGAAGACGGGCGCGGGGATGATGGATTGCAAGGAAGCCCTGGCGGCGGCAGACGGCGATTTTGAAAAAGCCGTCGATTTTCTGAGAAAAAAAGGGATGTCGGCGGCGACCAAACGGTCTTCAAAAGCCGCAAAAGACGGCATCGTTGTCTCTTATATCCATATGGGGGGCAAGATCGGCGTCCTTTTGGAAGTCAATTGCGAGACCGATTTTGTTGCCAAAACCGATGATTTTCAGACCATGGCCAAAGATATTGCCATGCAGATAGCGGCAGCCAATCCCCAGTATGTAAGGCCGGAAGAAATTCCCGAAGGCGCCCTGGAGCGGGAGAAGGCCATTTACCGGGAGCAGGCCCTGGCGGAGAAGAAGCCGGAAAAAATCTGGGAAAAAATCATCGAGGGCAAGCTGAATAAATTTTATGAAGAAGTGTGTCTTGTCAAACAGAAGTTTATCAAGAATACGGATGTCACGGTTGAAACGATGGTCAACAACATGATTGCCAAGACCGGTGAAAACATCCTGATTCGGCGGTTTTCACGGTTTCAACTTGGCGAGGAAATAAAAGAGGGCTGATGGAAAAAGCATCTCCCGGCGGCAAGCGGGCGGACAAGGCCGTATATGGCCGGGTCCTTTTAAAATTGAGCGGGGAAGCCCTCATGGGCGACCTGTCTTACGGCATCTGTCCGGAAACCGTTGCGAGAATCGCCGGCGAAGTCAGGGATGTCGCCAAACTCGGTGTTCAGTTGGGCATTGTCATCGGCGGCGGCAATATCTATCGCGGCATGGAAGCCGGCGCCAGAGGGATGGACCGGTCGCAGGCGGATTACATGGGGATGTTGGCCACGGTGATGAACGGCATTGCCTTGCAGGACCATCTCGAAAAGCTGCACATTATAACACGGGTTCAGACGGCTATCGATATGCGGGAGGTGGCGGAACCTTATATTCGCAGGCGGGCCATCCGCCATATGGAGAAGGGCAGGGTGGTCATTTTTGCCGCCGGCACGGGCAATCCCTATTTCACAACCGATACGGCGGCGGCTCTGCGGGCTTTGGAGACGGGAGCGGACGTTATCCTGAAGGCCACCAGGGTGGACGGCGTTTATGATAAAGACCCGGAAAAACATTCCGGCGCCGTCATGTATAAAAAAATCAGCTATACCGACGTACTGACGAAAGATTTGAAGGTTATGGATGCCGCGGCAATTTCCCTTTGCCGGGACAACCGCCTTCCCCTTGTCGTATTTAACCTCCGGAAGAAGGGAAATATCAAAAAAGTGATCTGCGGAAAATCCGTCGGAACAATCGTTGGGGGATGAAGATGAAGGAACTGATTTTTGAAGAATTGACGGAAAGCATGGATAAAGCGATTCAATCTCTTGAGAAATCCTTTAGCAAGGTAAGGACGGGCAGGGCATCCCTCTCATTGCTCGACGGCATCAAGGTGGAATACTACGGGACACCGACGCCTTTAAACCAGGTTGCCAGTCTGTCCGTGCCGGAAAGCCGGACGATCGTCATCTCCCCGTGGGACAGCACCGTCATCGGCGCCGTCGAAAAGGCCATCCAGAAGTCCGATCTGGGGTTAATGCCGTCCAATGACGGAAAACTGATCCGGATCAACATCCCCACACTGACGGAGGAACGTCGCAAAGAACTGGTCAAGGTCGTCAAGAAAATGGCGGAGGAATGCAAGATCAAACTCCGCAATGACCGGCGGGATGCCAACGAGCAGTTGAAGGCGTTGAAAAAAGACGGCGACATATCGGAAGACCAGTTGTTCGATTATCAGGAAGACGTCCAGAAACTGACGGATAAATACATCCAGAAAACGGACGGCGTCCTGGCCGCCAAGGAAAAGGAGATCATGGAGATATAGTGTCGCTCCCGCCTGCGGTTTTCAGAGGCCCGCTGCCGGTTTTTCCCTTTGCGTCAAATCCTTCCTGATCATCTGCCCAAAAGCAGATGATCCGCAATCTTTTCATATTGATTCCGCAAGATCCATCACAATTTAGCTATCCGATTTACAAGCAACTTGAAAGTTGTCGTTCCTTATGTTAACGTCCGGATCGAATCAATACAGGCAGTTTTATCTTTTAGGACTTAAGATAGTTTTCTATGACGAATATCGATCCTCAAAATCTCCCCCGCCATATAGCCATTATCATGGACGGCAACGGCCGTTGGGCCGCCAAGCATACCATGGGACGGATCTCCGGACATAAGAAAGGCGCCGAATCTGTCAGGGAGACCGTTCGCGCCTGCCGGGAGCTGGGAATTAAATGCCTCACCCTGTATGCCTTTTCCGTTCAGAACTGGCTGCGGCCTTCAAGCGAGGTCAACGGCCTGATGAATCTGCTGGAGGAATTTCTCCATTCGGAAGCTCAGGAACTTATCGATAAAGGCATCCGCCTCACGATGATCGGAAATATCGATGCGTTAAGAGAGACCGTAAAAAAAGTTCTTGAGGATGTGATTTTAAAAACATCGCAGAATACGGATATGATTCTCAATCTGGCATTGAGCTACGGCGGCAGGGACGAAATTGTGGGGGCTGTAAAGAAAGTATTGAGGGATTATGCCGCAGGAAAGATCACGCCGGAGAATGTCACGGAAGAGTATTTTTCAACATGCCTTGATACAAACGCCCTGCCTGATCCGGATCTCGTCATCCGTACGAGCGGCGAATACCGGATCAGTAATTTCCTCCTGTGGCAGTCGGCCTATACGGAATTCTACTTTACCGATGTCCTGTGGCCCGATTTCCGGCGCGATGATCTGATGGAGGCCATTTTGGCGTATCAGAAGCGGGAGAGAAGATTCGGACTGACATCCGATCAGATACAGGACGGACAAGGGAAAGGACAGGGGAATTCGGACTAGTGGCTGATGGAATAAGCCCCCATATCAAAAGATGGATCACAGGCGTTATTGCAGTTCCGCTGCTTTTGCTGATTATCATCTCAGGCGGGGAGGCATTGTTTGCCGTCGTCATCGGCGCCCTTATCCTGGTGGGCGTCCATGAGTATAATGCCCTGGTCTTTGACGAATCGTTCGCCTGGGAAAAACGGGAAGGACTGATTATCGCCCTTTTCATGTCGCTTGCCGTTTATTTCGGCGATCCGGCCCTCGTTTTGGCGGTGGTGATCTTCTCCGTCATTGCGGCGTTTATTCTTCATTTGTTGCGGATTAAGGAACAGGCCCTCGACATTACGCCCGTCGCCAAAGTGGTGTTGGGTTTCGTGTACATCCCCCTTGCCATGTCCCATTTCATTCTGATCCGCCGTTTTGAAGAAGGAGTCCTGTGGGTATTTTTCGTCCTGGTGCTGGCGTTTGCCGGCGACACCGCCGCATTTTACGTGGGCAGGACATGGGGGAAGAGAAAACTCCTCCCCGCCGTCAGTCCGGGGAAAACGGCGGAAGGCATCCTCGGATTGATCGGCGGCAGCATCCTGGCCTGCGCCTTGTATCAGCAGATATTGCTGCCCCAGTTGCCCCTTTTTCACGCCGTCATCCTCGGTTTTGTCGGCAGCATCCTGGGGCAGTTGGGCGATTTGTGCGAATCGCTCATTAAAAGGGCCTCGGGCGTAAAGGATTCCGGCGTCATTCTGCCCGGTCATGGGGGGATACTGGATCGGCTGGATTGCCTGTTGTTCATTGCCCCTTTTGTTTATTACTATTACGCGTTCATTATAAAATGAAAAAAATAACTATTCTCGGATCAACCGGTTCCATTGGCGTAAGCACCCTCGATGTGATCAAAAACAACCGGTCCGCATTTGAGGTTTGCGCCCTGGCCGGCGGCCGCAACATCGCCCTGCTTGCACAGCAGATCGAAAGATTCCGGCCCGGCGTCGTTTCCGTCATGGATGAGGACTGTGCGAGGGCGTTGAAAGACAGGCTCGGACCGGCTGCGGCAACGGGCATCCTCTTCGGCCCCGACGGATACAGGGAAGTAGCCGCCGTCAAAGAGAGTCAAATGGTCGTCTCCGCCATGGTCGGGGCTGCGGGTCTGCTGCCGACGGTGGCCGCCATCGAAGCCGGCAAGGATATAGCCCTGGCCAACAAGGAAACCATGGTAATGGCCGGGCAAGTGGTTTGCGAAAAGGCGGCGGAAAAAGGGGTACACATCCTGCCCGTCGACAGTGAACACAGCGCCGTTTTCCAATGTCTGGAAGGTCATGACCGTAAAGCCATAAGGAGGATCATTCTGACGGCATCGGGCGGCCCCTTCCGCAAATTCTCCCGCAGACAGCTTGCAGGGGTGACGCCCGAACAGGCCCTGATGCATCCGACCTGGAAAATGGGGAAGAAAATCACCGTCGATTCGGCGTCCATGATGAATAAAGGACTGGAGATCATGGAGGCCCGGTGGCTTTTCGACGTCGCCATCGACAGAATTGCCGTGCTTATTCACCCGCAAAGCGTTATACATTCCCTGGTGGAATATGTCGACGGCGCCGTTATGGCACAGCTCGGCATTCCGGATATGCGCATCCCCATTGCCTATGCCCTTTCTTATCCGGACAGGCTTCCCCGGAAGGAGGCGGGCCTGGATCTTGCGGCAGCAGGCGTCCTTGAATTCTCCGAGCCCGATTTTGACAGGTTCCCGAATCTCGGACTTGCCTGTGAAGCGGGGAGAAAGGGCGGGACCATGCCGGCCGTTTTAAACGGGGCCAACGAAGCCGCCGTGGAGGCGTTTATTGCCGGAAGGATCGGTTTTATGGATATGCCGGATGTTATCGGCAAGGTTCTTTCCCGTCACCGTTTGGAGCAAAATCCGTCTTTGGACGACATCCTTCAAGCGGACGGCTGGGCAAGACAAGAAGCGCAAAAATGCATTGAGGAGAAAGACCATTGACCACAACGATTGTTGCTGTTGTTATTTTACTCGGCATCCTGATTTTTGCCCATGAACTGGGTCATTTTCTGGCCGCCAAGTTTGCCGGCGTCGGCGTCCTGAAATTTTCTTTAGGCTTCGGCCCCAAATTGATGGGCAAGAAGATCGGCGAAACGGAATATATTCTCTCCGCCATACCCTTGGGCGGTTATGTAAAGCTTTTAGGCGAGGCTGAAGATGAAAATCTTTCCGCCGAGGATGAGAAAAGGTCTTTCCTGAAGCAATCCGTCTGGAAAAAAATCGGCATAGTCGTTGCCGGTCCCGCCTTTAATTTTGTTCTTGCCGTTATTGTTTTCACCTTTGTCTATATGTGGGGCCTTCCGCATTTGACGACGCAGATCGGGGACATTCAGGAAGATTCGGCGGCCATGGAGGCAGGGCTTGCGATCAACGATGTGGTGATTGCCGTCAACGGGCAAAAGGTATCCACCTGGACGAAGATGGCCGATCTGATCACGAACAGCAAAGGCAAGGCATTGAGGATTACCGTGGAGAGGAATGGGCAGGTAAAGGACGTCACCCTGACCCCCCGGCTCCAAAAAGCAAAAAGTATGTTCGGCGAAGATATTGATGCCTATAAAATCGGCGTTATGCCCACGGGAAATACCCTGATCGAAAGGATGAATCCGATAAAAGCCTTCGGGGCTTCTCTTGTGCAAACCTGGATGATCAGCAAACTCACTGTTTTGAGTCTGGTCAAGATGATTGAGGGCGTCATTTCTCCCAAGAATCTGGGCGGTCCCATCCTGATCGCGCAGATCGCCGGCGATCAGGCCAAGGCGGGGCTGATTCCCTTTCTCATGTTCATGGCTTTATTGAGCATCAACCTCGGCATATTGAATCTTTTACCCATCCCCGTTCTCGACGGCGGGCATCTTTTGTTTTTCATCATCGAACTTTTCTTGGGGCGGGAGGTCAATATCAAATGGCGGGAGCGGGCCCAGCAGATCGGGTTTGTCATTCTGATTGCCCTGATGATCTTTGTGATCATCATGGATATCGATAAAATGAATAACCCTAAACCGCTTCAGGAAAGTCCGAAGACGATTCAAAAATAATATGCTGACTTTGGCGATTGATACCTCAACAAACACGGCCGGTGTCGCTCTCCTGGAAGGGGAGACGATCTGCGCCGAAATGCTGATCAACCTCGGCATGAACCATTCGGTGTCGCTCCTGCCTTCCATAAACCGGATCATCATGCTGGCGGGGATAACGATGGCCGACATCGATCTTTATGCATGTACGACGGGTCCGGGATCCTTTACGGGGCTTCGTATCGGGGTGAGCACCGTGAAGGGCTTTTCCGCGGCGACGGGCAAGCCGGTGGCGGGCGTTTCAACCCTCGATGCCCTTGCTTTCAATTTTGCCGATTCGCCCCTGCTCATCTGTCCCATGCTTGATGCCAAAAAAAAGCAGGTCTATACGGCCCTGTACCGGGGTGGATCAGCCGGCGGTATCGAAAGAATCTGCCATGATAAAGCCGTTGCCGTGGAAAAATTTCTCCCGGATATTCATGAGGATTGCCTTTTCTTCGGAGACGGGGCCTTCGTTTACCGGGACATGATAAAAAAAGGGCTGCCGGCGTATGCCCGTTTCGGGTCTCCCATCCAGCAGCAGATCCGGGCTGCCGCCGTCGGTCATATGGGAATAAGGAAATTCAGGGCGAACGACCTACTCGATATGTTAACCTTTGCGCCGCAGTATTTGCGCGTATCCGAAGCGGAAGCGAAGATATAGGCGGATCACGGTGCGAGGCGCAATCCTGAAGGGCGGTAAAGAACGGGAAGATTGACATATGGGCATAACTAATATAAGAAAATACGAGGGAGGTGATGACGCTTATGGAAGAAGCTGAAGAAAGCTTGATTCAGCAGCATATACAACAGGATGAAGAGTTGAAACGGTATTGGGAGGACCACCGGAAGCTCGAAGCGGAGCTTGAGGATTTCAATAAACGCATCTATCTGACCCCGGAAGAGGAAATGGAGAAGAAAAATCTCCAAAAAAAGAAGCTCCTGGGAAAAGAGAAGATTTATAAAATTCTGGAAAAATATCGCAAGATGTGAAGGGCATATCACAGAAGGCAGACTGTTTATATGTAGACTATTTTTGGTGAGATTGGCGATTTTACCTGTTTGCGCCAAGAGCCCTGTACGGAGGGATGATATTTGATGGATCACAGCAACTTCATCGTTCGCGAAGGATGGCCTTTTGTTTTCTTGTTCGGCGTTCTTGCCGTTGCCTCGCTTGCGGCAGGCAGTGTTTTGCTGACGGCGCTCCTCCTTCTTTTGACGGTTTTCTGCACCTGGTTTTTCCGAAATCCGGAAAGAAAAACGCCGGATGATCCCCATGCGGTTGTTTCTCCCGCCGACGGCAGGGTCATCAAGATAGAAGATAACGTTGTTGTCAATGATATGGCCGGGGGATCTTTCAAAAAAGTCAGCATCTTCATGAATATTTTCAATGTTCACGTCAACAGGCTTCCCTGTTCGGGTCAAGTCGTTGCCGTGGGTTACAAAAAAGGGAAATTTTTATCGGCCAATCTGGATAAGGCCTCTGATCTGAATGAAAAAAATTCCGTTCTGATCAGGATGCCCGACGGCAGGGACCTGATCGTCGTCCAGATTGCGGGATTAATCGCCAGAAGGATCGTTTGCTGGATCACGGAAGGGATGACGGTTGAACGGGGAGATCGATTCGGGCTTATCCGGTTCGGCTCCCGGCTTGAGGTGTTTTTGCCCTGTGACGCGCGTCTCTGTGTTGAAATCGGGGATAAGGTCAAAGCAGGAGAATCTCCCATAGGATATTGGCCATGAATAAACCTCCTCCATTGAAAAAAGAAAGAATGAAAAGGGGCATTTACGTATTGCCCAATCTTTTCACGACGGCCAGCCTTTTCTGCGGGTTTTATTCCGTCATCGCTTCCGTCAAAGGTGATTTTTCCATTGCCGCCACGGCGATTATCATTTCCATTGTTTTTGACGGTCTTGACGGCAGGATCGCCAGAATGACCAACACAATGAGCAAATTCGGCGCCGAATATGATTCTCTGTCCGACCTGGTCGCCTTCGGCGTTGCGCCGGCCGTTATGATATATGCCTGGTCATTGTTTCATTATGGGAAGTGGGGATGGCTGGCGGCGTTCCTGTTTGTTATGTGCGGCGCCCTGAGGCTTGCAAGGTTCAATATTCAGATAGAATTGATCGACAGCAGGGTGTTTAACGGGTTGCCCATCCCGGCCGCTGCCGCCGCCGCCGCAACGGGGGTGCTGCTGTATTATTATCTGGGGGGCAAGGGCAAGTTTACAGACTTTGCCGTCCTTCTCAGCTTTGTTTGCCTGGCTTTTTTAATGGTCAGCAGCATTAAATATTACAGCTTTAAGGATTTGAATTTTTTTTCCCGGCAGCCGTTTGTATCTTTTTTTCTGATTGTCCTGGTTTTAAGCGTTGTGGTCATGGAGCCCGAGATCATGATCTTTACGTTTTCCGTCGGCTACAGCCTTTCAGGTCCCGTATGGCTTCTCTACAAGGCAAGTAAAAAATTCTGCCTGGATGCGAAAGAAAAGCGGTCCGTGAAGGTCAATCATTAATTCTGAAGATGCAGGGGTGCAGGAGTGAGATTGCTTTTGCGCCCGGGCTATCGGCTGTTTAGAGAATTTTTTATGAGAATTATCGGAGGCAGGGCAAAAGGCCGGCGTTTTGGCTTACCCAGGGGATGCCGGATACGGCCTACTTCCGACGGGATCAAAGAGGCGCTTTTCAATTTGCTGGGACCGGTGGCTGAAAAGGCCTTTATCGATCTTTATGCGGGGAGCGGCAGCATAGGAATTGAGGCGCTCAGCAGGGGCGCAGCCAGAGTCGTGTTTGTTGAAAAAAATCCTGCCCTGGTTCGTGCCATCGGGGAAAATCTTCGCGGATGCGGTTTTGGCGATCCCTGCGACATCCTGGCGCTTGACGTTCGTCAAGGCATCCGGCTTTTGGAAAACAGACGGGAGACATTTGATATTCTTTTTGCCGATCCGCCGTATGAAAAAGGACTGATTGAAGATACCGTCAGGCTCATCGGCGAAGGCCGGCTGATTGCTGAAGGCGGCCTTGCAGTCATGCAGCATTCCATCAGGGAAGGCATTGTGGATTCGGGTTGTTTTGAATTATCCGATCAGAGATGCTATGGCGATACCCTGTTGTCTTTTTTGAAATTCAATGGAGGGGAAACGAGGAACCTATGAAAAAAGTTGCGGTATATCCCGGATCTTTTGATCCCGTTACAAACGGGCATGTGGACATTATCCAGAGGGCTCTTAAAATATTCGACAAACTGATTGTTCTTGTCGCTTATAATCCGGACAAGAAGTCTCTCTTCACGGTGGAAGAGAGAATGGCGATCATCAAAGACGTCATCGGCAACAAGAACCTGGCTGTCGATTGTTATACGGGCCTTCTCGTCGATTATGTGAGGAAATCAGAGGCGAACATCGTCATCCGGGGGATGAGGGCCTTGTCTGATTTTGAGAACGAGTTCCAGATGGCCCTGATGAACCGGAACCTGAACCGTGATATGGAAATAGTTTTTCTGATGACGGATTATCGATGGCTGTATACAAGTTCCCGGCTCATCAAGGAAGTTGCCGGCCTGGGCGGCGACGTCAACGGTTTGGTGCCTGAGCTGGTCTATCGGAAGCTGCAGGAAAAATATGCCGCGGACAAGAAGGAAACAAGTAAAAGAAAAAGATCGTAAGCAGCAGGCATAGGGGTCAAATCCTTACGCTTGACATTTTCACGGGATGTCAAAAGCAAGGATTTGACCCCTAATTCTCTTAAATTCATGATCTTGAGGACGGAAAACGATGGGTGGACTTTTTGGCGTAGTGACCAATGAAAACTGTTCCCAGACACTTTTTTACGGGACCGATTATCACTCGCATCTGGGGACGGAAAACGGCGGAATGGCCGTTTTTGGCGACAGCGGATTTCATAATACCATTCACAGCATCAGCCAGGCGCAATTCAAATCCCGATTCGTCGACGATTATAAAGAAATGGCAGGCCATATGGGGATCGGCGCCATCGACGATGAATCGCCGCAGCCCCTGATCGTTCGCTCAAAGTTCGGAACATTTGCCATTGCCGCCACGGGCCTCATCAATAATAAAGACATCCTTGCCGCCCAGCTGTTAAAAGAAGGATTTTCATTCAATGAAATGACGGGCGGCGGCGTCAACACCGTCGAGCTTGTTACCCGCTTGATCAACAAAGGGGATTCTATCGTCGCAGGCATTCAGATTGCACAGGACCTGATTGAAGGATCCATCTGCATGCTCATCATGACGCCCGAAGGCATCTATGCCGCCAGAGACAAGTATGGAAGGTTTCCGCTCAGTATCGGCGTCAAGAACGGATCGAGCCTGGGGGGTTTTGTCGTCGCCACGGAAATGAGTTCATTTCCGAACATCGGTTACGATTTTCTGAAGTCTCTGGGGCCCGGAGAGATTGTGCTGCTTTCAACGACGGGGCTCAGGAATCAGAAGCCTGAAAACAGGGAAAAGCGTGTCTGCGCTTTTCTGTGGATCTACACGGGCTATCCTTCATCGGCCTATGAAGGAATCTATGTGGAAAATGCCCGTGAACGCTGCGGCAGAGCGCTGGCCAGGAACGATAAGATCGAGGCCGATTATGTGACCGGCGTTCCCGACTCCGGCATCGGTCATGCCATCGGATATGCCATCGAATCCGGAATTCCCTATCGAAGACCTCTTGTGAAATACACGCCGGGCTATGGGAGGAGCTACACGCCGCCCTCCCAGGACATCCGGGACCTCGTCGCCACCATGAAGCTTTCTGCCGTCAAAGACATCATCAACGGCAGCCGGATGATCGTCTGCGACGATTCCATCGTCCGCGGGACGCAATTGAGAAATTTTACCATCAAAAAGTTGTGGGACAACGGGGCGAAGGAGATCCACATCCGGCCCGCCTGTCCGCCTTTGATGTTCACCTGCCGCTACGGGGCGTCGACGCGATCCATATCGGAGCTGGCCTGCCGCCGCGCCATCCGCGCCATCGAGGGCGAAGATATTGATGATGTCGGCGCTTATCTTGATCCCGGCACGGATAAATACCGGAAAATGATTGAGTGGATCCGCCAGGATTTGAACGTAACGTCTTTGAAATATCTGAATATCAACGATATGATCGAGGCCATCGGCCTGCCGGAAAAAGAGTTATGTCTGTATTGCTGGCGCGGGCCGGATATGGTGCAGGGTTCCCTTCTTGAGGGTTTATGAACAGGAAGAAAACGAAGGCTGTTTTCCTCGGTCCACTTCAGGTGGGCGGCGGGGCGCCCGTCAGCGTCCAGTCCATGACCTGCACCGATACGAGGGACATTCAGGCGACCATTGCGCAGATTAAGCGTCTTGAAGAGGCCGGCTGTGAATTGATTCGGGTTGCCGTTCCCGATCAGGAGGCCGCTCAGGCCATCAGGGCCATCAAAAAAAAAATCCGCATTCCCCTGGTCGCCGACATTCACTTTAATCAGAGCCTGGCCCTCGCTTCAATCGAAAGCGGCGCTCAGGGCATCCGCATCAACCCCGGTAATATGCCGCGCGGGAAAATCCGGGCCATCGTCAAGGCGGCAAAAGAAAACGGCGTGGTCATCCGCATCGGCATCAATTCCGGTTCCGTCGAGAAGGATCTGCTGGAAAAATACGGGTCTCCGACGGCCGATGCCCTTGTTGAAAGCGCCTTGCGTCAGGTTGCCCTGATGGAGGATATGGGGTTTTACGCGATTAAATTATCTTTAAAATCGTCCGATGTGGCCGCCATGATCGAAGCCTGTCGCATGATTTCCGAAAAAACCGATTATCCCCTCCATCTTGGCGTTACGGAGGCGGGCACCCTGGTCAATGCCGCCGTCAAATCCGCCATCGGCATCGGCGCGCTCCTGTATGAAGGCATCGGGGATACGATCCGCGTGTCCGTCACGGGCGATCCCATATCGGAGGTTGCCCTGGCCTACAATATTCTTCGAGCTTTGGGTCTCAGAAAAATCGGCCCCGACATCATCGCCTGCCCTACCTGCGGCCGCTGCGAAATTGATCTTTTCCGGTTGGCTCAGGATGTTGAGAGAAGGCTTGCCGGCGTTAAAAGCTATATCAAAATTGCCCTCATGGGCTGCGTGGTCAACGGGCCGGGAGAGGCCGCCGAAGCGGACGTCGGGATTGCGGGCGGCAAGGGCTTCGGCCTGCTCTTTAAAAAAGGGCAGGTGGTAAAAAAAATAAAAGAAAAAGATTTTATCGATGTTTTGCTTCAGGAAATCGAATCCATGATACCTGAAAAGATCAGCAAGTAAGGAGAGAGTCAATGCGCTATTCAGAAATGTTCCTGCCCACGGCAAGAGAGGTGCCTTCCGATGCGGAAGTCGTCAGTCATCAGCTTATGATCAGGGCGGGGATGATCAGGAAATTGACCAGCGGGATCTATTCCTATCTGCCCCTGGGCTATCGGGTCATTAAAAAAGTTGAAAACATTATCCGACAGGAGATGGACAGGGCAGGAGCCCAGGAAGTCTATCTGCCCATGGTTCAACCGGCAGAGCTTTGGCAGGAATCGGGCCGCTGGAATTACTACGGCAACCTGCTGCTTAAGTTCAAGGATCGCAATGATCGCGACTATTGTCTGGGGCCGACCCATGAAGAGGTCATCACCGACCTGGTCCGCTATGAAATCAAAACCTACCGGCAATTGCCCAAAAACCTCTACCAGATTCAAACCAAATTTCGCGACGAAATCAGGCCGCGCTTCGGCGTCATGCGCTGCCGCGAATTCGGCATGAAAGACGCGTACAGTTTCGACGCCGATGAACAAGGCGCTGAGATGAGCTACCGGAAAATGTTCGACGCCTACATGAAAATATTTGCGCGCTGTGGTTTGCATTTCAGGCCTGTCGAAGCGGATTCGGGCGAGATCGGCGGCAGTTATTCCCACGAATTCATGGTCATGGCCGATTCCGGGGAAGACGGCATCGTATTTTGCGGCGCCTGTCAATATGCGGCAAACATGGAAAAGGCCGAAGGGGCCGTTCCTGAAAAAGAAACCATGGACGGGCAAAACTTTTTGCCGGTGTCCGAAGTCCACACGCCTGCCGTGAGAACGATTGAGGAAGTCTGCGCCTTTCTGAATGTGCAGCCGCAGGATATTGTAAAAACTCTGGTCTTCAATGCCGACGGCAAACCCGTTGCCGTTTTGGTGGGCGGCGCCGACGATGTCAATGAAATCAAGGTGAAAAATTATCTGAAGTGCAACGAACTGGAACTGGCGGACGACGCCATGATCTACGCCGCCACCGGGTCTCCTCGCGGATTTGCCGGCGCCGTCGGCATCAGGGCCAGGGTCATTGCCGATTATTCTCTCACGAATATGATGAATGTCGTCATGGGCGCCAACCGGGAAGATTATCACATGAAAAACGTCAATATCGGCAGGGATTTCAAGGTGGATGACTTTGCCGATTTACGGGTTGCCAGGGAAGGGGATGCCTGTCCTCGTTGCGGCAAAGCGTTAAAATCTGCCCGAGGGATCGAGGTGGGTCATGTCTTCAAGCTGGGAACAAAATACAGCAAGGCCATGAAGGCCGTGTACCTTGATCAGAACGGCCATGAACAGACCATGATCATGGGCTGTTACGGCATCGGCATCGGCAGGACCGTCGCCGCCGCCATTGAACAGAACAACGACAAGGACGGCATCATCTGGCCCATGCCGATTGCCCCCTATCAGGTCATCATTACCCCCGTCAACATCAATGAGGCGTCCCTTGCCGGGGCAGCGGAAAAAATATATCAATCCCTTTTAGACCGGGGCATCGAGGTCATCCTGGACGACCGGGATGAACGGGCGGGCGTTAAATTCAAGGATGCCGATCTCATCGGCATCCCCTTGCGTGTGACGATCGGTCCAAAAAAACTTGCCGAGGGAAAGGTCGAGTTGATGATAAGAAAGACCAGAGAAATAAAAGAGATCGCCGTTGACAATATTGTCGATGAACTTATCGAATACGTTACGCAGCAGGATGGTTTATTGTAAATCATGATGAGTGAAGAAGGGCCCAAAGCAGGGATTATAAACAAATGGCCCCCGGTCCCTGACCCCTGACCCCCGGACCCTGACGCGGTTTTTATATGATACGCATTACGGACATTCTGGATAAAACGCAGAGTTACCTGTCTCAGGAAGAAATGGAGATGATACAGAAGGCCTATGTCTTTTCCGCTTCCGTACACCAGGGGCAGGTGCGGCTTTCCGGCGAGCCTTATCTGACGCACCCGATGGAGGTGGCCGGCATTCTGGCTGATTTAAAACTGGATGCCCCGACAATTTTGACGGGAATCCTTCACGACACCGTTGAAGACACGGTGGCGACGATCGAACAGATTGAAGAAGGCTTCGGCAAGGAGGTGGCCTTCCTTGTCGACGGACTGACGAAAATCAGCAAGATCACCTTCGGCAGCCAGGTGGAAAAACAGGCGGAGAATTTCCGGAAGATGATGCTCGCCATGTCGTCGGACATCCGGATTCTCATGGTCCGGCTGGCCGACAGAATTCACAATATGCGGACCCTCGAGTATCAAACGCCGGAAAAGCAGCGCTACATCGCCAAGGAAACCCTCGATCTGTATGCCCCTCTGGCCAACCGCCTCGGCATCAACTGGATGAAAGTGGAACTGGAGGATCTTGCGTTCAGGTTTCTGGAGTATGAGGCCTATAATGATTTGGCCAGGCGGGTAACCAAGAAAAAGGAAAAAAGGGATCAGTATACCCAAGAGGTCAAAAGCATTATTAAAAAAGAAATGGAGAAGGCCGGGCTGCCGGGCGAAGTTGAGGGCCGGGCAAAACACTTTTTCAGCATCTACCAGAAAATGCAGGAGCAGAATCTCAATTTTGACGATGTCTATGACCTCACGGCGTTCCGCATCATTCTCGATTCGGACAGGGAAAGGGAATGCTATGAGGCCCTGAGCATGGTCCATGCCCTTTGGAAGCCCGTGCCGGGGCGTTTCAAGGATTATATCGCCATGCCGAAGGCGAATAATTATCGTTCCCTCCACACAACGGTGATCGGTCCTTACGGGGAACGCGTGGAGATACAAATCCGCACAAGGGTGATGCATGAATGGGCGGAGGAAGGGATCGCCGCCCATTGGCGTTACAAGGAGAAGCGGGCGGATTTGGGCAACGACGAAGAGCAGATAAAAAAGCTTCGCGAACTGCTTGAAACCCAGCAGGAGCTTAAGAATCCCAGGGAGTTCATGTCCAATCTGAAACTCGCCCTTTTCCCCGACGAGGTCTATGTGTTTACGCCGAGAGGCGATGTGCAGGCTTTTCCCAAGGGCGCGACGCCCATCGATTTTGCCTACAGCATCCATACGGACGTCGGCAACCAGTGCATCGGGGCAAAGGTGAACCGGGCCATCGTGCCGCTGAAATATGAACTCCAGAACGGCGATACGGTGGAAATCATCACCCAGGCGGGACATCACCCCAGCAAGGACTGGCTGAAGTTCGTCGTCACATCCCGGGCCGTCGCTAAGATTAAAAACTGGGTCAAGATTGAGGAAAGGGAAAAGAGCGTCGGCCTCGGCAGGGAGCTTCTGGAAAAGGAATTCCGCAAGAACCATCTGAAGCTCAATCAGATCATCAAATCGGATGAGATGAAAAAAGTTTATGAAGAATACTCCGTTGCATCTCTTGACGACTTGCTCGCCCTCATCGGCTACGGCAGGGTGTCGGCAAAGCGGATCGTCCATCAGTTCCTTCCGGAGACGGATAAAGCCGGAGGCGGTGCCGCCGTTGCCAAGGTGCGGACAAAAGGTTCCGAACAATCGCCCGTCGGCATTTCCCTGACAGGCATTGAGGATGTCATGGTGCGGTTTGCCAAGTGCTGCAATCCCATCCCCGGCGATGAAATTGTCGGTTATATTTCACGGGGCCGCGGCATTGCCGTTCATACGGCCATGTGTCCGAAAGCGAGGGATATGGATTCGGAGCGGCTGGTTGATGTGGAGTGGAGCATCAAGGAAAAACACACCTATCCCGTTGATATGCGCGTTGTCTGCCGGGACAAAAAGGGCATTCTGGCGGAAGTCAGCGCCGTCATCTCATCCCTCGATACCAACATCAGCCGGGCGGAGATCAATACGGATCCCGATATCGAAGCCGTCCTTGATTTCCGGATCGATGTCAACGATCTCAACCAGTTCAATCAGATTGCCTCGGCCATCAAGAAGCTGAAGGATGTCGTGTCCGTCGAACGCGTGAGAAAACGTTGAATATCATCAAGACCTATTGACATTCCCTGCTCCTTTGCTGTAATAAGCGCACACTTTTAAAAGATGATTGATCGGGTGAAAAAAATGCGTATGGAAAAGATTTTTTGGACGATGATGGGCCTTGTTTTGTCGGTTCTGATTGCCTGTCCCGTTGCCGTATCACAGGCTCAGCCTGCAAAAGGCAAATATGTCGTCATGATCGATCCGGCCCACGGCGGCGCGGAGACGGGCGTCAGCCTGACCGACAGATACTATGAAAAGGACCTGGTGCTGGCCGTTGCCGTGACCATTCAGAAGGCGTTGGAAGGCTCCGACACATTTCAGGTCCGCCTCACCCGGTCAACGGACAAACAGATGTCCATTGCCGAAAGGATAAAAAAGGTGCAGGAGGATCACCCTGATTTGTTTATCAGCCTTCACGTCAATGCGGGCTTCGGAAAAAGCGCATCGGGTTATGAGGTCTATTTCCCGGGCTTCTCGACGGTGCCTTCCGGCCAGGACGAGTCTGCGGCCATTCTGACGGACATGACGAAAAATAAATACTTGAATGACAGCGTTAAAGTGGCGCAGATCATCCAGCGAAACCTGCAAAGCGTGTTTCCCCGCAAGGGGCGCGGACTGCGAGACGCCGATATGCCGATCCTCGAGGGTCTGACCATCCCCGCCGTTGTTTTGGAGATCGGTTTTGCGACGAATCCGGAAGACAAGGCCGCATTAATGGACGCAAAATCGCAGCAGGCGATTGTCCAGGCCCTTATCCGCAGCATTCAAGAATTTTTTTAATTTATCCTGAGAGTTGTCCGGTTTGGAGGTCGCCGTCATTGGAAAGAGCTAATGGTCGAAAATGGGACGAACTGAGGCCGATCCGTATCGAGAACGCATTTTTGCTGCACCCGGAAGGCTCCGTCCTGATGGCGATGGGCAATACCAAGGTGATCTGTACGGCGACGCTTGAGGACAAGGTCCCTCCGTTTTTGAGAAATTCCGGCAGGGGCTGGCTGACGGCCGAATACGGGATGCTGCCCCGCTCGACGCACACGCGCATGGAACGGGAGGCGACGCGGGGCAAGATCGGCGGCCGGACGCATGAAATTCAAAGATTAATCGGCCGGTCCCTGCGGGCGGTCACGGATTTGAACGCCTTCGGCGAAAAAACGATCACCGTCGATTGCGACGTGATTCAGGCCGACGGCGGAACGCGGACGGCCGCCATCACCGGCGGCTTTATCGCCGTGGTGGAATTGTTTCGCAAAATGATGCAGAAAGGGCAGCTGAATCGAATGCCCATAATCGATGGCGTCGCCGCCGTCAGTGTGGGCATTATTGATGAAACCCTTCTGCTTGACCTCGACTATGAAGAAGATTCGCAGGCGCAGGTCGATATGAATTTTGTGGTGACGGGCCGTGGGCTGTTCATCGAAGTCCAGGGGACGGCTGAAAAAACGCCCTTTGACCGCGGCCAACTGAATGGTCTGACCGATCTGGCCGTCCTCGGCATCCGGCGGCTCCGGGAAAAACAGACGGAGATATTGGGAGATATAAACTGACGAAAATAGTCATTGCATCCGGAAATAAAGGGAAAATCAGGGAAATACGGTCCATCCTCGACGGTTTCCCCATTGATTTTTCTTCCCTCGGTGATTATCCTCATGTGCCTGAAATCGTTGAAGACGGGAAGACTTTTTTTGAAAATGCCCTGAAAAAAGCGCGGGTGATATGCGAATTTACCGGTGAGATTGTTCTGGCCGATGATTCGGGTCTTGAGGTGGATTGGCTGGGGGGGGAACCGGGCATCTTTTCAGCAAGGTATGCCGGCGAGGATACAACGGACGAAAAGAACAACCGCAAACTTTTGGACAAAATGGCCGGCGTGCCTGCGGAAGAAAGGACGGCCCGTTTCCGTTGCAGTCTGGTCCTGTATTATCCCGGCGGCAGATATGAGACCTTCGAAGGCCTGTGGCATGGGCGGATCAGTGATGAACCCGTCGGCGCGGGGGGCTTTGGCTACGACCCGGTCTTTTTTCTCCCCGACCGCGGCATGACGGTGGCGCAGCTGCCGGACGATGTAAAAAATACGGTCAGCCACCGGGCGCAGGCCTTACATAAGCTCAAAGAAAGCCTGGATAACGTATTTGATGCAAAGACCATCATAAAAACTTGAGAAGCCGTCACCTGATTGCCGGGGCGTAGCGCAGCCTGGTAGCGCGCCTGCTTTGGGAGCAGGATGTCGCAGGTTCAAATCCTGCCGCCCCGACCAATTATATATATAAAAACGTTATGTTGGAAAGATCAATTTTTTTTGGATGGATGACGCTGTGGCAAAAGAAATACCCGCATTGGATTGATTCGGATGATTGATTCGGAGAAAATCGATAAACCGGCAACGCCTCTGCCGCAGTCTGAAAAGATCATTTGGACAAGTGCGACGGCATGTGATACATAAATGCCGAATAACGTCGTTTGAAAAAACGGAGGTTCATCCTGTAAAGCCATGAAAGAAAAGCACAATAGAAAAGTCCTGATCGTTGATGACTGCATTGAGCTCGTTGAGTTGTTCTCATCGGTTTTAAAGCGTCAGAAATATGAGGTTTCTGCGGCAACCCGGGGTGAAGAGGCGGTTGACGTTGCCCAAAAAGAGCGTCCCTCTCTGATTATTCTCGATGTCGATCTGCCGGATATAGACGGCAGGGCCGTAGCCGCCCGCCTTGCAGAGGATGACGATACCAGCGGCATTCCCATTGTGTTTCTGACGGGACTCATCCGTAAAAGCGAGGAATCGCTTTCCTCTGCGCGGTTGAAGCACACCACCTTGTCCAAGCCGATTACGGTGGACGAGCTGTTGCGGGTGGTCGACAGTTATTTCATATAGACCGCTTGATTTACGGATATTGTCCGGATTATTCGTCAGTCTCAAAAACGCCCACCATACATCTTATCTGAGTCCGATCCCGGTAAAACAAGAAGCCATAAAACGATTCTAAAAAACGAATTTGTATGTTCCGTTGATTTTAATATACATAGTCGTATAAAATTTAAGACGGCCATGCTTAAATAGGTGAAGAATTCTTACGGGGGATGTGTTAGATGTCCAAGGGTGCAGTCCGATGACGGACGGAAACGGTTCCGGGATGGCGGAGCAGATCATACGCAAGGGCGAATGTCAATATGGTTAAAAAACACGGAAGGACAATGGCGCATCGCGGCTTTTTCCTTATCTGCATCATCCTGATATTGATTCCGGCAGGCGGATGCAGTCGCTCATATGAGCGGGTCATGGCCAAGTCGACCTTCAATGAAGCGGATGATTTTTACAACCGGGGAAGCTATCAGGCCTCTCTCGGTAAATATGAACAGATTATGGGGAAATATCCCGCTGTAGGCGACAGGGTTCTTTTTGAAATGGGGATTATTTACTCGCATCCGAACAATGAGCGGAAAGATTATAAAAAGTCTCTGGAATGTTTTGAGAAACTTATCAGGGAGTATCCGGGGAGCGTCTACCGGCAGGATGCGGAGATGATGATCTATCATATCAATAACGTCATTCTGAAGGACGGCAGGCTTATTGCGCAGCAAACACAAATTGAGGGCCTCGCAAAAGAGGTTGGGATGAAAAAGAATGAAGTCACGGCACAGCAGAGGGAGATAGCCGCCCTCGAAAAAGAGCTCAAAATCAAGGAAGATGAAATCCTGGCTCAGCAAAAAAAGATTGACGTCCTTGAACAGAAGGTTTTTGCCTTCGTCAACGGGCCGGCGGACAAGATACTGGTTGAAAAGAAGGAACGGCGATTGACCCTGCTGTCGAAGGATAAGGTGTTAAGGACGTACAAGATAGCCCTGGGGGGAGATCCGGAAGGCCCCAAAGAGAGGCAGGGCGACAACAAAACACCGGAAGGAACCTACGTCATCGATGCCCGGAACGGGGACAGCCGTTATCACCTGTCGCTTCATATTTCCTATCCCAACGAAAAAGACAAAATACGGGCAAAAGAACTTGGCGTTTCTCCGGGAGGAGACATCATGATTCACGGCATTAAGAACGGTTTATCCCAGATCGGCGCCCTGCACGCGGAATACGACTGGACAAGGGGATGCATTGCCGTTACGGATGAAGAGATAGAGGAAATCGACAAACTGGCGCCGATCGGTACGATTATTGAGATAAGGCCATAGAAGACGTGTCGGATCGGCAGGCGGATATGCGGTATATCATGACGAGTGACCGTGGCGGTTCTGTGAGAAAACGATGTCCGGCACGTCAATATGATGGAAAGCTTTACGAAAAAATGATTTCTGATTTTTCTGACGACAACAAAATGTTTTTTTTGACGCCGGGACGAATCTCTGCACGCATATTTGCGTCGGACAGGCGGCCTCTCTTTTTTGCGTTCGTGCTTTTCACATTCCTGTACGGATGCGCTTTACCGAGAAACGCGCCGGTGGAGCCCTTTCCTGCGCCGCGCCGGCCGGAACCAAAGATCGAACAAAAAAAGGCGCCGGAAGAAAAGCCGCTGGAGGAAAACATTGAAAGAAACGACTTTCCCGTGGCGAAGGAAGACGACGTCGTCGGCCGGCTGGCTGCCGTCAGAATCGAAAAAGGCGATACGCTGCCGGATATTTCAAGACACTTCAGCCTGGGAATCGATGCCGTCCGCGCGGCTAATCCGGTGATGGATATATGGGCGCCGGAGGCCGGAAAACAGGCCGTGCTGCCGCTGAGTTTTATCCTTCCGGATGTCCAAAGAAAAGGCATTGTGATCAATTTGGCCGCAATGAGGCTCTTTCAATTTAAAGAAGACGGCAATTCCCTGTCGGTGACGACCTACCCCATCGGTGTCGGTACGGAAGAGCGGCCCTCGCCGACAGGTCAAATGTACATCGAGCGCAAGATGTACCGGCCGACTTGGTATGTGCCGGCCTCCATTGCCGACGATCATCGCAAAAGAGGAGACCCTCTGCCGCCGATAGTTCCGCCGGGACCGATGAATCCCCTGGGGGAGTACGCCCTGTATTTAAATAAGTCGTCTTATTTGATTCACGGCACGAATAAACCTTACAGCATCGGGCTGCGGGCGACCAATGGCTGCATCAGGCTGTATCCGGAAGACATCAGGAAACTTTATGAGAGCACGCCGGTTAAGACGCCGGTCCTTATCGTCAACCAGCCGTATCTCATCGGTCATCGCGACGGAATGATTTACATGGAAGTTCATCTGACCCCGGCGGAATTGGACGCGGAGGCGTTCGACAAGGTCTACGCAAAATTAAAGTATCTCGACAGGAAACGGGATCGCCGGATCGACTGGAAAGCGGTTAAAAGAGTACTGGCCGAGGCGCGGGGGATTCCTGTTCCCATAGGCGGGGGGCAAAAGCAAAGCGGGAAGGATATGGCGGGTATCGTCGAGCTGAAGCGGCCGGACAAATTCTACGGCAAACCGGAGATACCGGAATGGCAAATAGAAGGATGGTATATTTTGGCTGCCGACCTGCGCAACGAAAAAGATGCCGCCAAACTGGCCGCTGTCATCAACCACCAGGGGCCGCATATTCCGGCAAGGGTCTTGTCGAAGACCGACTCTCACCGCGTCATCGCCGGACCTTTCAATAATCTCAACGAAGCGAGGCAAGCCGCAAAGCGCTTGAAAATCGATTTGGAAATAGAAGGCATTTTGATGGAGCCCGCAAGGAAATGACAGACGTCTCCGTCTTTTTTTTCGTATTTGGAGGAAAGAGGAATGACCGGAAACGCCGAATGCAAGGGTTGCTGTTAAAGCATGAAAAACGGAGGAGAAAGGAGGTGATCAACGGATGAGAAAGAGTCTTTGGGCGATTTTAATCATGAGTTTTATCGCTTTTACCCTGGCAGGTTGTGCAACAACGCGCGACCTCGAAAAAGTTCAGGCACAGGAAAAGCAAACCAGCGCAAAAGCCGAGCAGGCACTTCAGGCCGCACAGGATGCACAGGCGGCAGCCACTGCCGCTAAGGTGGATACGGCGGCGCAGCTTGAGCAGGCCAATGCCGCCGCCATGAAGGCGGCCGATGCCGCAGCCCGTGCTGAAAATGCTCTCAAGATGGCTGAAGAAAGGGCGAAAATGGCGGAAGAAAGGGCGAAAATGGCGGAAGAAAAAACGGCGGCCGCAGAGGAAAAGGCTGAAAAAGCGGATGTCATTTTCCGCAAATCAATGAAGAAGTAATCCCAAGCATGGGAAGCTGACATCCTTTTCATTCAGGGAGGGCTTTGAATTTCCGTTTTTCCTGGTATGGCGAGGCGCGGAGCGCCGCGGCAAATTCTTATGCTATCGGATGCTTATGAGATTGCTTCGCTTTGAGACCTTTGCACAACTATGTAGAACCAACAATTTTGTCATTCCGTACAAGCAAAGCGCGACACGGAATCCAGTAATTTCAATAGCTTCTGGATACCGGCTTCCGCCGGTATGACGAAAAGAGGAGTTGTGCAAAGGTCTCGCTTTGCTTGCAATGATAAAAGAGGCGTTTTTCAAAGGTCTCTCAGTGTTCCGGATAAAGCAGCGGCAACGTTATGAGACCTTGCCGCTGCTTTATTCCCACCATTCCCGCCGGTGTTTATCCCAGGGCATGGGGATTATTTTTCGGTCATTACCCAGACGCCGTCCCACTGATCAGGCGGCTTGTCCAGCAAGGCGAGGCATTTGGCGGCATAGGCCCCGGCGGCGGGGTCTTTTTCCTTAAGGGCATTGAAAATGCCGAGGGCGTCTTTGAATGATCCGGCATAGAATTTTTGCAGTCCCTCATCGAATGTTTTCAGGACATCGGCTCTTGCGGCATAATCCTCCTTGAACATGGGTTCATAGACGCGCAGGGGTTCGTTGCGCCCGACGACGCGGACGCGGGAGAGCTCGCGGGCCGCGAACGTGTCTCCGAGCTTTGCCAGCGTATATTCCGATATCATCAGGTACGTGCCGAACTGCTTGTTGATTCCTTCCAGCCGCGATGCGAGGTTTCCCGCGTCGCCCAGAAAGGTGTAATCGAAACGCTGGTGGGACCCCATGTTTCCGACGACGACCTGTCCGGTGTTGATGCCGATGCGGGCGTAGATGTCGCGCCCGGTGCGCTCCCTGAATTCCGGACGGAGATCTGCCAGCTTCCTGCCGCACTGAAGGGCCGACCGGACGGCCCGGACGGCGTGATCGGGAACATCCAGCGGGGCGTTCCAGAAGGCGATAATGGCATCGCCTTCGTATTTATCGATGGTGCCGCCTTCGGCCAGGATAATGTCGGTCATGGCGGTGAGATAGTCATTGAGAAGGGCCGTCAGTTTTGTCGGGCCCAACTGCTCGGATATGCCCGTAAATCCCTGAATATCGGAAAAGAAAATGCTCAGTTCCCGCAATTCGCCGCCCAGTGCGAGCTTATCCGGGTTCTCCACGATCCGGTCGATCACCGCGGGAGAGAGATACTGCTTAAAGGCTGTTTTGATGTATCGCTTCTGGCGGCCCTCCTGGGCGTAATTGACGATGATTGATGCGGAGATCGCCAAAAAAACAGCCGCCGTGGGCGCCGCGACGGGCATCCAGACATTGGACGGGTAAAAGGCGCATCCCGCAAGGAACGGCAGGGATAAAAAGACGGCGGCGGCCAGGGCGTCGTGAACGCCTTTGCCGAGCATCCGGATGCCGATTCCGGCGGCAAGGGACAACCCGATGACCCATAAAATCGTGAGATACAGGGGGGCTTCGGTCATGAAGTCGTCCGACAGGAGATTGTCGAGCATGGTGGCGTGGATCTCGACGCCGGGATAATCACGCTGCAGCGGCGTCGGGCGAAGGTCTTTGAAGCCGGGGGCCGTGACGCCGATGAAAACATAGGCGTCTTTGAAGACGGACAGATCGAGGGCGGGTATGCCGCCTTCCAGACGTTGAATTCCGGCCTGCATGACGGCGGCGGCATTGATCGCCTTGTGGGTCTGGCTGGGGCCGCGGTACCGGAGGATGGCATTTCCGCTTTTATCCAGGGGGACCCGGTATGCGCCTAGGCGAAGCGTTCTCCCCGTAATGCTTACGGGGGCATCCGGATGAGCGGCGATGAAGGCGGCCAGTCCGAGAGACGGAACAAAGCGGTTGTCGAAGACGTGAAAAGGGACGGCCCGGCGGATAACAGCATCGGCGTCCTGGCGCGTGATCATGACGCCGCCCAGAACAGCGGCATTTTCGGCGACCTGCGGGACGGGAAAGGATGCCCGGCTCTTTACCGCCTGCGCCCCTACGGGAGCGGCCAGATAATCGGCAAGACCCGCCGCCCGGATGCGGTTTTCTCTGGCACGGGGATTCCATCGGGTCTCCAGTCCCTGCTCGTCGCTCAAGTTCAATGCGGCGACAACGGTTCCCTTTTCCCTGATGGCCTGACCGAATGCGTCATCGTCGTCAACGCCGGCAAAAGACGATTCCGTAAAGATGAGGTCGAAGGCAACGGCTTTGGCGCCGCCTTCCTGAAGGGCCGTGAGGACGGGATTGTAAAGCTGCCGCGGCCAGGGCCAGGACAGGGGGACTTTCAGGGTTTCTTTGGCCCAGTCAAGACTGGTCTGGTCGATCACGACAAGACGGATCCGGTCGCCGGCCCGGCCCGGTTCGGCAAAAAGCCTTGCCCGCCAGTCCCAGGTGGCGTTCTCCAGCCAGGCAAGAGAACCGGACGCGTAAAGCAGTAAAGCGCAAACAGCCGCCAGAAGCCCCACGCTAATGCCGTGAACCAGCTTTTTCATGGTTTTTGTCCTTTAGGGCGTCGAAATCTTTGAATAATACCGATTTTCCGTCATTTCGACCCCGCATTTTGCGGGGAGAAATCTTATTGGTCTTAATTGGTTAAGATTTCTTGTTGTTCACGCTCCCCGAAATGACAAAGTCAAAGGTCTCGCGTCTTTCACGGGGTTATATGCCGGTCATCGCCTGTTCAAACCGCGCCTTCCGGATGCCGGCGGCAACCGTGGGGCCGGAACCTGCCAGGGAAGATCCTACTTTTTGCAGCCGGTTTGCAGGCGAAGGATGGGTCTTCCCGAAGCCGCCGGATTTTGGCCCCAGCCGTTTGCCCATTTCCTCAAGCATGTCTTTGAGGGCCGACGGATTGTATCCGACGCGCTTCATGATGACGACGGCGGCCTGATCGGCGGCATATTCCTGACTGCTCTGATAGCCCGTATCGACGAGTTGCTTCATAATGTCCCCCACGGTCCCGTCAAAAATTTCCGCAACCTGCGCAAGCTGACCGCCGCCTAAATTCTTCGCCAGTTCGACGCCGACAACCTTTCCCAGGGACGTGTATCGAGCCCCCCGGATAGCGCCCATGCCGTGGCCGAGCTGGACATGGCCGATCTCATGGGCTAAAACGGCGGCCAGGGCGTCTTCGTCGCGGCAGCACCGGATCAATCCGCGCGTGACGAGAATCAGCCCTCCCGGCGCGGCAAAGGCGTTAATCTCATCCGAATCGAGGATCAGAAAATGATAACCGCTAAACGTTTCCGGTTTGTCCGATGCCATAGCGAGGGTCTGGCCGACGAGGTTTACATAGTAGTTGGCCCTGTTGTTCTCATAGGCCTTGTAACGGCTTAAAATGTTGGCGGCGATGGTCCGGCCGATATAATACTCGTTTTCCGGCGTGAATTCCTCAAAGGCCTGACCAGCGGCCTGGGCGCCACGTTTGATGGACTCGGCTTCCTTGGCCGATATTTTGCCCGTGGCCGCCGCAATATCGGCGCCCAAACCGGCAACGGTGCCCACCGTTTGACATCCCTGCACGGCAAGGAGGAACAGTATTGTCACAACCATCACAAAGGCGGCAAGAAGCTGTCTCATGGGCGGCCTCCTTCCGTGGCGATGAGCTGGCCGTCCTTGAGGAAGGCCACGCTCTTCTGCGGGTTGATGTTGATCTGTTCCATCCGGTCCACCCAGGTAAAGTCAATGGTCCGGTTCTTTTGCCGGTAATCCTTCTCGATCTGTTCCGTAAATCCCTTTTCCGCTGCACTCAATTCACCCGTCGATACGGATGTCGGTGCGCTTTTTGCGCCGGCCTTCGGCGTCAGCCGTTTACTGGTGAGGGCGGAAAGATGGAGCCAGCCCGTCTTGTTATTTTTCGGGTCTGTCGCTTTTGCCCAGGAGCCTTTCGTTTCCAGGATTTGCAAACGGGCGGCGTAGTCCACGGTCGCAACAACGGCGCCGTAATAGGCCGGCGTTGCGCGCAACTGGGTCATGTTGACCTGAACGGTCATTTCCTTGGCCCATGCGCCGGTCGCGAAGCTGACAGCCGCAGCGGCCATGATCAAAAAGGCCGTTGTCATTTTTTTCATCGGTTTCATCGTTTGTCACCTCTTGATGTTTCGTAGACAAGGAAAACAAAAGGAAAATTACCTCAGGTCCGTGCAGGAAATGCACATTGATCAATTCCGCGGGCCTGCTTCCATGATTTTAAAAAAATGTACACCAATCTTGCGGAGATGTCCATACCCTCTTTCAGAATAAGGCAAGACGGTCTGCCGTTGAAAGGAATATACGTGTCAAGACGATGCAGGAGGATTTTCAGAAGAAAGCATGGATGTCTATGGTCGGAAGGCGATGAGGCATTTATTATCCGATTCTTTATCAGGGCTTATGGTGTGATATGGGCTCCGATTAATTTGTCGGGCTGTTTGCTGAAATACAGTTCCGGAAGGATGATTTTTACCTCTTCTTTTGCATCCTCTCCTTTCCAGTAAAGAATGAAGCCGATCCTGAGTTCCTGAAGGGAAAATCCGCTGTTTTCAATGGCAGACAATTTTTCATTGAATCGCCTTGAAAACTTCAAAACCGGTTGTCCGTCCGGATTGGCCCAGCCATCTCCGGTTTTAACAAGGCTGTCGCCGCACATCAGGTTTTCCATGCGCTTTTGGCTGTATTTAAAATAGCCGAGATGAACGTCCTCATGGTTCAGGTGCATGACCATTTCCGACAGCGGCAAATATCCACTCCGAATTATTTGCCGTTCCAGTCCTTCTGCGGCAATGCCTTTAAAATGATCGCCGTTGAAATAGATATTCAAGCGCTGCTTCGCCCTCGTCATGGCCACATACAGCAGCCGCTTGTCTTCATCCGATGAGGCATTGTGGTTTGTCAGCATGATGAAAACATTGTCAAATTCTTTTCCCTTGGCTTTATGCATGGTGGAAACAAGGATAGTGCGCCCGCTTTCATGGATAAAATCTTCAAGTTTTGATTCTTTGATGAAGACATCCAAATCCGATTTATACTTCTGCTTGGGATTGGTCGCTTCAAAATCTTTTATGAGATTAATGCATATATCAAGCTTTGAACTTTTGCCGAAGGCATTGTTTAAATCTCTTTTAGCATTCTCCCATGCCCCATCGCCGATGATGAATACATCATCGGTAAGACGCAGCCGGTTTAAGAAGAAGCGCACTTCCCGGAGATTGAACAGGCTGAAACCGTCGTTGGTTTGAACCAGTTTTGCCGGCATGCCTTGATGATTCAGACACCCGGCAATCTGCAGGGCTTCCTCATTGGTTCTGGTCATGATGCAGGTCGTGCCGGAAAGATCCGTTGCAAGAAGATCTTCCACCAGTGGCATTGTCAGTTGATCATCCTGACCTTTTGCCAGTTTTATCAACCCGTTGTCTTGTTGTCTGGCAACGGCGGGGCTTGTTTTTAAGCGATGTCGAATGGTTTTTGCAAAGGCATTGGTAAACTCCACCAGATTGTTTTTGCTCCGGAAATTTTCTATCAGCTCGTACTTGACGGCCCGCTTTTCCTGAATAAACTGAGCCAAGTATTTGGCGCTGGCGCCCCGGAATTCAAAGATGTTCTGGTCGTCGTCGCCGACGGCAATGACTCTCATGTCTTCGTTTTGTTCCATCAAGACGTTTATCAAGGCAAACTCGTCTGCATCCATGTCCTGCGCTTCATCAATAACAAGGACGGTTTTGGTAATCCTGCCGGCTTCGACCTCACCGTTTTTTATTTTCTCAACGGTTTTTTTGAGAATGGCGTCGGACTTTTCCAGGCTGCCGACCTTGCCCAACAAATCGAAGCAGTAGGAGTGAAAGGTTTTTATTTCAACGTAGAGAGCGGCGTTACCGATGAGGGCCAGAAGTCTCTTTTTAAATTCCGTGGCGGCTGCTCTTGAAAAAGTCAGCATCAGCAGTTGCTCATGCTTGACATCTTCCATCAACAGCAGGGAAGCCAGTTTGTGAACCAGCACCTTGGTTTTTCCGCTTCCCGGACCGGCGGCAACGGCGATGAATTTTGCTTCATTGTCCTTGATGATGTTCAGTTGCGTCGGAGTCAGTTCGCCGAACAGTTGTCTGAATTTGGCGGGCGTGATGTTGCGTTTGATCTCATTCAGACGGCTTCCCTTGAAGTACTTGTTCAGAAATGAAGGGTAGTTCAACTGGAAGTAATCTTCCACAAACTGCAAAGCGTTTTTGTAATCCTCAAGCATTTTTCGCGCATATTCGCCGACGATATGAATTTGCTGAACCTTGTTTTCGTAAAACTGATCAAGTTTTTTGTAATCCTCAACCCGGTATCTTCTCTTGTTGTCCTGTTCCAGCCGGTTGATCGTCAGCCGGTTGTAAACAACCAGAAATCCGCCTTCAAGTTTTACCGCTTCGATTCTCGACAGATAAAAAAGCGCATCTTCAATATCTTCTATGGAAACCTTGAACTTAAATAGCGCCGGCCTTTTTTCGTAGGCATCTTTCAATTCATGGACGGAAAATTCGATCAATACGGCTTCTTTTTCAACGGTCTTGCTATCCGGTTCAAGTTTGCTTTGTTCAAACAGATAATCTACGATGAAGCGCGCAAGATCATACCGCTTTTCCATTTTATCTTTCAGGTCGGTTTTTGGTTGAATAAATTGGATGGCGATGTGATTTCTGGAATATTCCGGGATATGGCGTTTAATCCAATTCTTGATGGTCCAGAAATTGAAAATGGTTTTTATCTTATGGGGCGTTACGGCGTCGCAGCCATGTTCCTGGGCTGCTTCGTTGAGTTCCTTGAGGTGGTACGTTTTTTCTCCTTCTTCAAGAAAAGGCAAAAGAAAGTGTTCGATTTTGCCGTAGGTTTCCACAATATCGAGGGAATGATTTTTGTGTTCTCCTTTTCGGATGAAAGCGGTCAGGTCTTTGGCGTCCGCCAGGATCTTTAATTCGCGAAGGACGTTTACAATGCCGATGACTTCTTCTTTGACGATGCCCAAATGATCGGAAATGTAATCGATGCGCGATTCGGCAACCTCGTCATTGGAGTACCTCCGGCTTTTACTGGAAAACAGTTTCTTGATAATGCGGACCGCTTTTATTTTTTGATTTTCGCCGAGCCCGTCTGACGCGTTAATTTTATCGATGGCTTCCTGGGCGGTTTTCGCCAGAATGCTGTTGGCGAAAATGCGCGTCATGTTTTGCCCCCGCTTCAGATAGCCCGACTCTTCCAGGGCGGCGACGGCTGTTTTCACACGGGTTTCTATTTCCGCCACGTCGTCGTCCCAACCTGCTTTGCGCGCGATTTCCAATGCCGAATGAGAAACAGAGGAGCGGAGCTGGGTTATGCTTTTGATCGCCTTCCAGACCTGCTGGATTTCCCTGATGCTCAGTTTGGTCTGGTTGAGCAAAATGAAGTGCTTGCTCAGGTCTTCATCGTTAAACAGCACCAGGCATTCCGCCGAGACGTTGTCGTCGCGTCCTGCCCGCCCCGCTTCCTGAATATAGTTTTCCAGGGAATCGGATATGTCGTAGTGAATAATCCTGCCCACATCTTTTTTATCCACGCCCATCCCAAACGCCGAAGTAGCCACCATAATATCGACATCACCTGCAATGAACGCATCCTGATTCAGGGCCTTTTCCTGGACGTTCATTTTGCCGTGATAAGGCTTGGCCGGCAGGCCGTCCTGGGTTAATCTTTCGGCCAGACGATAGGCTCTTCGCGTTCTCGACACATAAACGATGGTGGGACATTTCTTTTCTTCTATGAGTGATCTAAGCGTATTGTATTTTTCTTCATCGCCCTCTTTTTCAAATACCTTGTAATGAAGATTGGTTCGCGACGCCTTGGATCTCAGTACGTCGAGCCTGAGCGATAGCTTCTCCTGAAAATAAGCGACAATATCTTCTACGACTTTTTGTTTGGCTGTGGCCGTGAAGCACGAAACGGGAATCCCGTCTTCAAGGTTTTTCTTTTTCTGAATGGATTGAATGAAATCGCCGATGTAAAGATAATCCACTCTGAAGTCCTGCCCCCACGCGGAAAAGCAATGGGCCTCGTCGATGACAAACCGGGCAATCTTTCTTCCCAAAAGCAGCCGCTCAATGGTTATGGACCTAAGCGACTCGGGAGAAATATAAAGGATGGACGCGGACCCGTCTTCAATCCGTTCGATGGATTTTGCCCTTTCAATGGGGTCGAGCATGCCGTTAATCGTAACGGCATCCGAGATCCCGGCTTTTTCCAGGTTATCGACCTGATCTTTCATCAATGATTGAAGAGGGGAGATGACAACCGTAAGCCCTTTCGTGCTTTGGGCGCTCATGAGGGCCGGAAGCTGAAAGGTGAGAGACTTGCCGCCGCCGGTCGGGAATACGGCAAGCAGCGATTTATTATCGACGGCGGCCTGAACGGCCCTTTCCTGCAACGGCTCGCCTGCGTAAGTCCGGAAAGAATTGAAACCGAAAAACCGCGTTAATCCTTTATGAATATCCAATGCCTCATTGCAGTAAGGGCAACCGGTCAAGCAGGGTTTGTTGCGCAGGACAACCATGAGGCGTTCCACGGCGGGATAGTTTTTCAAGACCCAGCGGGGTGTGATGGAATAGCGGTTGCCGCAGTGGATGAGGGCCAGACAATAGGCTATTTCAACGGGATGTTCCGAGATGTATTTCGGCAGGTTTGCGTGCCCGCAAATCCGGCCGGAAAACATACGGCGTACGAGTTTTTCCGTGTCTGCGTTGTGAATTTCATAACCGACAAAGCGAAAGAAAGGCAGAAACTCCTTTTTGTCATGCAGCAGTGTGTAATAAATCCGTTTCAGCGTTTCATCCGTTTTTTGAAAGACGCCGCATTCATCAAAAAAAAGGTCCCGGGCCTTTATGGAATCGTTTAACGGATTGTTGGGATCCCCGCTCTGGAGTTTATCGTCCTTTAATAAGGCGTGATAGGGCCGGGCAGGGAACAGCAGAGGAGAAAGGTAGAGCGTATCAATCATGCCGGACGCTGAAACGCCTGCCTCATTGACGGCTTCACGGATGTAAAGCAGGTCGTGATTGAAAATATTATGACCGCAAATGAAGGGCGTGCCGCGGATAAAAGCGATGAAGTCGGTGATTGAAGCGGAGTGAAACTTGCTGCCGTCGTCTTTGATGCAGCCGATGTCAAGAATTCTCCCGCTTGTCGGCTCCACTTCCGTATCAAAAAAGGCGATGTGTTGCATCCGGCTTGCCTTTATCCCGTTTAGATGTTTTGCAGCCTTCGCTGCGCCGTCTTATTGCCGAATCTATACGGTTGTCCATGCTTCTTCATCCGTCGGCATAGGTAAACATATGAATAAGGTATCTGCGTGTCAAGAGGTTTCTGGTGAAAATAATCCCGAAATCAGGCCTTTGCCTGTTTTTGTCACCTTTCATGGCGTTCCCGTGTTTTTTACCCGACGGCATGACAGGTTGTTCTGAAAACCGGCGTCACGGCGCCGCATATTTCGTTGCCAAATACGGCGAATTGTCATAAATAAAAATTCCCGAATACGGGAAACAAAGAGAATGAGGAGTGTGGCATGGCGGAGAGTTTGATTGAACAGATGGATTATATCTTCAAGCCGAAATCCGTGGCCGTCATCGGCGCGAGCAACGACGTCAACAAGTGGGGCGGCAAAATACTGGACCGGGCGATCCGCGCCAAATTCCAGGGAAGGCTCTACCCTGTCAATCCCAAGGAAAAAGAAATCATGAACCTGCCGGCTTATAAAGATATCCGGGACATTCCCGATCCCGTGGACCTGGCCGTTTTTACCGTGCCGTCTTCACAGATGCCGGCGATGATGAAAAACTGCGTCGAAAAGGGCGTCCGGGGCGGCGTGGTCATCTCCGCCGATTTTGCGGAAACGGGCGAGCAGGGCAGGGCCCTTGAAGAAGAAACGGTGAGAATCGCCCGCGAAGGCCATTTGCGCTTTGTCGGACCGAACGGCAACGGCGTGTGGACATCCGCCGTGGGACTGAATATTTCACCGACGGAGCCGAGGACGCCGGGGCCGGTGGGTTTTATCAGTCAGAGCGGCAGCTTCGGGGGCACGGCCAACAGGATTGCCGTGGCCCGGGGGTTCGGGTTCAGCAAGTTCATCAGCATCGGCAATCAGGCCGATCTGACGGCGACGGATTATCTGGAGTATCTCGGCCAGGACGACGACACGAAAGTCATCTGCCTGTATATGGAAGGCTTCAAAGACGGTCCGCGATTTATTGAAACGGCCCGCAGGGTTGTTAGAGAGAAGCCCGTTCTTGTCCTGAAAAGCGGGTCTTCATCCGTAGGGGCCAGGGCGACGCTCTCCCATACGGCTTCCATTGCCGGGTCCGACGCCGTTTTCGACGGCGTGTGCCGTCAGGCGGGAATCATTCGGGTGGAACAACTGGAGCACCTCTTTATCATGGCGGAAGCCCTCTTCAGCCAGCCTATTCCGAGGGGCAAGAGAATCGCCGTCGTCGGCAACGGCGGGCAGGGCGTAGTCTCATCGGACAACCTGATGAAACTGGGGATGGAGGTTCCTGAATTTACGGCGGAGGACCGGCGCCGTTTGAAGAGCATCCTGCCGTCCAATATGCCCATTCCCGGAAATCCGGTGGATTTTGCCACCGGCGTGTTCGATACGGCAGGAGAAATCCGCATGATCGATATGCTGGCCTCCTTTGATTATATCGACGCCATCCTGACCAGCACGCCCCGTGAAGTGAGCTTCAAAAAAACGCCGGAGGAAAAGAGCCGGGAGATTCTCGACGCCGCCTATGAATTCGGCCGCATTCCCCATAAATACGGCAAACCGATAGTTACACTGTCCTGGCTGCCCCAGATGCGGATCGACGAAATCCTGAAAATCGTCAAGATACCGAACCATGAAGTGATCGAGGATTGCGTCCTCACCATGTCCGCCCTGGTCCGGTACGGCGAGATCAAAAGGAGGCGTTAACCGGCGGTTTTCATCTCCTCATTGATAGGAATCAAGAAATCCGCGACGTACCGTATTGTGCAGCATACCGGCTCAGCGTGATGCCCGTCTCTTCACGGAAGTCGACGATTAAAAAAAATCCCCCGCTTGCACCGGGCGAGCCGCTGTAGCAGGCAACCACCGGTTTGCTGCAGATGACGTCAAAAACGGGCACATGGCCCAGGGCGACATAGTCCCATCCGGATTCAACAATTTCCCGGCGGCTGATCTGGTAACCCGTGCCGTAAGGTTCAATGTTGCCGATGTATAAGCCGTGGGCCACGGCCACTTTCCAGCTTCCGTCATCCTCAGGGCGGGGGATGTCTGCAAGCGGCGCGATCTCTTTTTCATAGGATGTCGAGGCCTTTCCCCACAGCGTGAATCCCATATCCGTCAGCTTCAGCGTTTCACCCTCCGGCGATCTGAAGATTTTGATGTTGGGGCAATGATCCCAGATTTGAGACCTTCCGTATGCCGAGGCCGGGGTCAGGCAGTCATGATTCCCCGGCAGGATAACCACCGGGGCCGGCAAGCTCCTCAATTCCTCGACGACATAATTTATCAGATCGTCCTTGACCCGCTGGCTGTCGAAAAGATCGCCCGCAATGATGACCAGATCGGCCTTTGTCAATCGTGCCGCAATGATCAACTGCGTAAAATAACGACAGCTGTGGTGTTCCAGCGATTCCAGATGCAGATCGGACGTATGTAGCAAGCGCCTTGTCGGCCTGCGAATATCCGTCAATGTGTGCGACTCCCTTTACGTGCTGTATTTTTTGCTCATCATGAAGGGAACAACGTTTCCGTTCAATTGAGCAATGCTCTGCCGGGGAGTATACGTTAAAAAGATTTCCTTTTCACCATATCTTCACCAGATTGTCATAAAACGGTAACATTAAAAGCGTATAAACTGCAAAAAGACAACATGTAAAATCGAATTTGGAGAGCAATGACCGGCATAACCAGAACAACGAAAGAAAAAATCATCAAGGCCTTCTTTTTTATTATCGCCGCCACGTCCGTCATCATACTGGGCCTGATCATTCTGTCTCTGTTCCGAGAGGCCTGGCCCATTTTCCGCGCAACGTCCATGAAAGATTTCCTGTTCGGGACGGAGTGGTATCCGACCTACGATCCGCCTTCTTTCGGCATCTGGCCCCTCATTGTGGGCTCCCTCATCGTGACGGTCTGCTCCACCCTCATCGCCGTCCCCATCGGGGTCCTGTCGGCCATCTACATCTCCGAGCTGGCGCACCCCCGCGCCAAGGAAATCCTCAAACCCGTCATCGAATTGCTCGCCGGTCTGCCGTCCGTCGTTCTCGGCTTTTTCGGCATGGTCGTCCTGGCCCCGTGGCTTCAAGACACCTTCGATCTTCCGACGGGCCTCAACATCGTCAATGCGTCCCTGATGCTTGCCATCATGGCGATCCCGACGATCTCGAGCATTTCCGAAGATGCCCTCTACAGCGTCCCACGGGAATTCAAAGAGGCGTCCTACGCCCTGGGGGCTACCAAATATGAAACCATTGTCCGCGTTATCGTTCCCGCCGCCCTGTCCGGCGTCTCGACGGCCGTCATTCTCGGCATGTCGCGGGCCATCGGCGAGACCATGGTCGTTCTCATGGTGGCGGGGGGGGCCGCCGCCGTTCCCGAAAGCCTTTTTGATTCCGTCCGGCCCATGCCGGCAAGCATCGCTGCGGAAATGGGCGAAACCCCGTTCCGGAGCGACCATTATCACGCCCTGTTCGCCATTGCCGTGGTGCTGTTCTTTCTGACCCTTGCCTTCAATCTCATCGCCGATTATGTTTCACACAAATTCAGGGAAGAGGGGTCGGCGACGCTATGAAATCCGGGAATCTGAGATGGCGCTACATCAAACAGTTTCTTTTTTTCGGTCTCGTCAAGCTGGCTGTCGCGCTCATCGCCCTGGCCCTGGGCGGCATCCTGCTGTATCTGCTGATGCAGGGCTACTCGGCCATCAGTTGGGATTTCCTGACCAAGCCGCCGACGGACGCCATGACGAAGGGCGGCATCATGCCCGCTATTATCGGCACCTTTTATCTGATGGTGGGCTCCATTGCCGTCTCCCTGCCCCTGGGGGTCGCTTCCGCCGTCTATCTGAGCGAATACTCCAAAAAGAGCCGAACCCTCCGGATCATCCGGATCGGCATCAACTGCCTGGCCGGCGTTCCGTCCATCGTCTTCGGCCTTTTCGGCCTGGGGTTGTTTGTCGTCTATCTGAAGTTCGGCTCATCCATCCTGGCAGGGTCATTGACTCTCGGCATCCTCATTCTGCCCACTATCATCGGGGCCTCAGAAGAGGCCCTCAAGGGCGTGCCGCAGACCTTCCGGGAGGCGTCGCTTGCCCTGGGGGTCTCCAAATGGCAGACGATTTACCACATCGTCCTGCCTAACGCCCTGCCGGGCATTCTGACCGGCTCCATCCTCGGCATCGGCCGGGCGGCGGGGGAGACGGCGCCCATCATGTTTACGGCCGCCGCCTTTTTTACGGCCCGGCTGCCTGCGTCCATCTTCGACGAGGTCATGGCCTTGCCCTATCACATCTATGTCCTGGCCACGGCAGGGACCCGCATCGAGGAAACCCGGCCCCTTCAGTATGGAACGGCCCTGGTCCTCATTGCCCTGGTCCTCGGCATCAATTTTGTCGCCATTTTATTTCGGAGTTATACGAGACGGAGGAAAAGCTGGTAATATGGTCAAGCTCAATGAACATGACGGATCCATTATTTCCGTTCAGGACGTCAATTTTTATTACGGCGCCTCCAAGGCCCTGACGGACATCAACATGTCGTTCAAAAAAAATCAGGTCACCGCCCTGATCGGGCCTTCGGGCTGCGGAAAATCGACCCTCCTGCGGCTCTTAAACCGGATGAACGACCTCATCGACGGAACCCGCGTGGAAGGTCGGGTCTACTTCGAGGGGAAGAACATCTATGACCCACACGTCGATCCCGTGGACATCCGGCGGAAGATCGGCATGGTCTTCCAAAAGCCCAATCCCTTTCCGAAATCCATCTTCAACAACATCATCTATGGTCCCACGCTTTCGGGTGCCGGCAGCCGCAGCGACCTGAGCGCCCTGGTTGAAAAAAGCCTCAAACAGTCCGTCCTGTGGGACGAGGTCAAGGACATTCTCAACCAGTCGGCCATGCGCCTGTCCGGCGGTCAGCAGCAGCGGCTCTGCATCGCCCGGGCCCTGGCCATGAACCCCGACATCCTTCTGATGGACGAGCCGACCTCCGCCCTCGATCCCATTTCCACAGCCAAGATCGAGGAATTGATCGATGAACTGAAAAAAGATTACACCATCATCATCGTCACGCACAATATGCAGCAGGCCGCCCGCGTTTCCGACGAAACAGGTTTCTTTTACCTGGGGAAATTGATAGAGTATAATCAAACGGCGAAGATTTTCACAAAGCCCGATCTTAAACAGACGGAAGACTACATTACGGGCAGATTCGGCTGATCTCAGCAATGGAGGGGAATGATGGAAGGAACAAGGCACACCAGTTCGCAATATGAGATGGAACTTCAGGATATCAAGGACAACCTGATTTATTTGGGCGTCCTGACCGAAAAAGCCATCGCATCGGCCATGGATGCCCTCCTGCAGAGGGATACGAATCAGGCCCGGAAGGTGATTGCGGCCGACAGCGAAATCGACCGTCTCGATATGGAACTGGAAGAAAGGTGCATCCGCGTCCTGGCCCTCAGACAGCCTGCGGCGAAGGATTTGCGGTTCATAACGACGGCCATCAAGGTGAACGGGCACCTGGAGCGCATCGGCGACATGGCCGTCAACATTGCCGAAAAAGCCATTATCCTCAATGCGGAGCCGCAGCTCAAACCCTACATCGATCTGCCCCGCATGGCGGAGATTGTACGGAACATGATCAGGGAAAGCCTCGATTCCTTCGTCAATGAGGATCTGGAAACGGCCGAAAAAGTTGCTTTGGAGGAAGACGAGGTGGACAAATTAAACGAGCAGATCTTCCGGGAGCTGCTCACCTTCATGCTTGAGGATACCCGGACGATCACGCGGGCGACCATCATCATGCAGATTTCAAAGAACCTGGAACGGGTTGCCGATCACGCCAAAGGCGTTGCCGACATGGTGATTTACCTGGTGACGGGCAAGAGCGTAAGACACCAATATTAAGGGAGGCCTGCCTTGAACAGCCGACTTTTGTTCCGCATCTTCAGAAGTTATTTGATTATCGGGGGGCTGTCCATTCTCGTCCTGAGCCTTTTTATCCACGGTCAGGTCAAAAAGCAAACCATAGAACACATTGAAGATCAGTTGACGACATACGGAAGGATCATTGCTCAATCCCCACAACAAGATATTGAAAGAAATCTCCATCTTTTGGCCGGTTCGGCAAACGCTCGCCTGACCCTGATCGACGGCGGCGGAAAGGTGCTGGCGGATTCGGAGCATGATGTCGCCCAGTTGGACAATCACCTCAACCGGACGGAAATCCAGGAGGCCCGCCTCAAGGGGAAAGGCAAGGCCATCCGCTACAGCCAGACCCTCCATGTGGATATGCTGTATACGGCCATACCCATATACAGCCGGGATTTCATCAGCGGCTACATCAGACTGGCCAGGCCCTTGTACGCCATCACCGCATCCCTCCAGAATCTTTACGAATCGCTGTTGACCGCCGTTCTCATCGTCATTCCCGCTGCCCTCATCATCGCTCTCATCTTTTCCTACCGGCTCACGGCCCCCATCAAGGCTATGGAAGAGTACACGGAACACATCCGGAAGGGCGACGGTTCGGGCATCCTCCTGATCAACACATCGGATGAATTGAAGACGCTTGCCGGCAACATCAACTATCTTGTCGATGAGCTGAAAAGCAAAATACAGGCAGCCGATGAAGAAAAAGGGAAACTGCTTGCCGCCTTTGCCAGCATGAACGAGGGGGTTCTCATTTTAAACCGTCAGCAGCGCATCGAATTCTGCAACCAGGCCATGGAGAACATCCTCGATGCCCGGTACGGTCAAATCGGGGGCAAGACCCTGATGGAGGCCCTCCGGAACGTCGAACTGGAAAATGCCTTTCAAAGGCATCGGGAAAGCCGCCTGCCCGTAACTCAGGAAATTGTTCTGGGCGACGCCAAAAAGGTTATCCTCGATTGCGCCATATCGCCCGTTGAAGGATTGCCCGGCGACGAAAAAACTATGATCGTGTTTCACGATGTGACCCGGCTTAAGGCATTGGAAAATATCCGGGCCGATTTTGTGGCCAATGTGACGCACGAGATCAAGACGCCCCTCACCGCCATTTTAGGCTATGTCGAAACCCTCCAGGCGGGAACGATCAAAGACAGGGCCGAGGCGGTGAAATTCCTCGACATCATCTCACGGCAGGCCATGCGCCTCAACCGTCTCGTCGAGGACTTGCTCGTCATCTCGAAGATAGAATTAGGCGAAATGCGTTTCCGGTTTGAGACCGTCTCCGTCCGGGACATCATCAGATATGCGATCCCCATCATCGAACCGAAAGCCGTCGAAAAGCAGATCGCCGTTTGGGACCGGATTCCGGAAGCCCTGCCGGCCATCAAGGGGGACCGGGACCGTCTGACCCAGATTTTCCTCAACGTCCTCGACAACGCCGTGAAATTTACGCCGGAAAACGGCGAGGTGGTCCTTTCGGCAGAGGAGATGAACGGCGATCTCGTTGTGCGGATCAGCGATACGGGCATCGGCGTTCCTAAAGAGGACCTTGCCAGAATGGGCGAGCGTTTCTACCGGGTCGACAAAACCCGCTCCCGCGAACTGGGCGGTACCGGCTTGGGATTATCCATTGTCAAGCATTTGATGCAGGCCCATGGGGGCGCCATGAAAATCGACAGCCAGTTGGGCAAGGGAACGATCGTTTCCCTCCATTTTCCGAAAATAGAAGACGACGCTTCCGTTTGATTATTTTGGTTAATCCGGTTGATGTGTGCTTCCTGATATTAGCGGAACGTAAATCTACCTCGGTATCCAACCTTTCGATCAGTCATCATTGATGATAATTTTAAAATATGAGATATATATAACGCGGGGATCGATGGCCGACAAATGCATGGTTGAAATACTGCAGCACCGCCAAAAGATAAGGCAACAAACAAAGACTCAACTAATATCTGGAAAAACGGTTCAACTCGGATCAAATTGATTATTGTTTGCAGGAGAAAGGAGAACGCCATGGCTTTTCAGGAATACTCTTCATACGACGGCCTCGGTTTGGGTGAACTTGTGCGCAAGGGCGAGGTGACGGCTTCAGCGCTCCTGGAAGAAGCGATAGCCCGCGTGGAGCGCCACAACGGCAAGATTAACGCCATTGTTTACGAATTCTATGACAAGGCCCGCGAGGCGGCACGGAGAAAACCAGGTCACGGGCCTTTTGAGGGCGTTCCGTTTCTTCTCAAAGACATATTAGGCGATTGTGAAGGCGTTCCGACGCGGCTGGGGAGCCGTTACATCCCCATTCTCCCTTCGCTTGCCGACTCCGAACTTGTGGCACGCTACAAGCGCGCGGGGCTCATCCCTTTCGGGAAGACGAATGCACCGGAAATAGGCCTTCCGCCCATAACCGAGCCTCAGCTCTACGGACCGGCTCGAAATCCCTGGAACACCCATTACACGCCCGGAGGTTCGAGCGGCGGGTCGGCAGCGGCTGTGGCAGCGGGGATCGTACCGCTTGCCCACGGCAACGACGGCGGCGGTTCCATTCGGATACCGGCAGCCGCCTGCGGGCTGGTCGGCCTTAAGCCGACGCGTGGCCGAAACTCGCTGGCGCCGAGCTTCGGGGACTTGATGGGCGGATTTATCTGCGAGCATGTCATAAGCCGGAGCGTTCGAGACAGCGCGGCGGCACTGGACGCCACCGAGGGGCCGGTCGCCGGCGACCCGTATTTTGCACCACCCAAGGCGCGCCCATATGTCGAGGAGGTCTCAGCGGCGCCGGGACGGCTGAGGATCGCTTTCTGGGAGAGGGGTATTGACGACAAACCGGTCCATGAAGAAGCTCTTGCGGCTGTTCGCGGAGCCGCCGGGCTTTGCTCCGAACTGGGGCACGACGTGGAAGAAGCCGCACCGACCATCGGCCTTGGCGAAGGTGATATGGCTGCCGCTTTCATTTCGGTTTATGCCGCCGGACTCGCTTCGACCATCGAAACGGTGAAGCAGTTCACCGGCGTGCAGCCGACCCTTGAGACCCTGGAGGGCATGACGATGAGCTTCTATGAGATCGGGCGACAAATTACCGCGGCACAGTACCTGATGGCGGTGATGACGTTGCAGAGTCTGTCCCGGCAGTTCGCCGCCTTCTTTGAAACATACGACGTCTGGCTTACCCCCGCCCTTGGGTGCCCGCCGCCGGCGGTCGGCGCCATCGATTTACAAAGTCCGTCATCCTCCCTGATGGACCGGCAGATCATGATTTTCACGCATGTGAACCCGGTTTACAACATCACCGGCCAACCGGCCATATCGCTTCCCCTCCACTGGACGGCCGATGAACTGCCGCTTGGAGTGCTGTTCGGCGGAAGGTATGGGGACGAGGCAACGCTTTTCAGACTCGCCGGTCAGATCGAGCAGGCCCGGCCATGGAAAGACAGGCATCCGCCTGTCTGGGGATAGTAGATAAGAGGCAGGGCAAGCGGGGCTTAAGGTCAAGCATGCGCCTTGTCCATCAGCAATATCGGATGCAGAAACAATTCATATAATAATTGTTCTGTGACCGCATGAGACCTAAAAAAACAATTGACTAATTCTTAATCGTAAATACAATGTAAATATGATTGAATTTCAATTTGAGTGGGATTCCGCAAAGGCTAAAGAGAACTTCAGGAATCATAGCGTATCATTTGAAGAAGCGCAGACGGTTTTCTACGACGATTTTGCTACGGAATTCTATGATGATACACATTCGGAATGGGAGGATAGATTCCTTCTGCTTGGACTTAGTTCTCAGCTTCGACTCGTGATGGTCTGTCACTGTTATCGTGAAGGAGAGTCCGTGATACGAATTATTTCGGCTCGGAAGGCCACGGCGAACGAAGCCAAATTTTACAGGAGATAGTGACATGAAAAACGAATATGACCTGTCTAAGATGAAGAGTAGGCCAAATCCATACGCTAAGAATCTTAAAAAACACGTTACCATCAGGATGAGCCCGGATGTTGTTGATTACTTCAAGAAAATGGCAGAGGAAACCAACATCCCTTATCAGAGCCTTATCAACCTTTACCTGAGAGACTGTTCTGCTTCAAAGCGCAAGCTCAACATGAACTGGGTACCGTAAAAGCTCATAAACGACAGAACAATGTCAATTCACCGGAGCGCTGACGCGCCCGGTGATCTTTTTATTGGGCGTCTATATAAAACGATACGGCATTTCTCTCAGAGCTAAAACGGCGTGCGCGACATCTGAAGGCGGAGCTGGAGGCGCGAAAGAAGCAGTATGAATATTATCGGGATGAACTGCTAAGTTTTAAAGAATTCCCCTCCTTTGGAGGGGTGGCGCGTAGCGACGGGGTGGTCTCATGAGAGCGACGCAGAAATACAAATCACTTCCTTACAACCCCAATCTGCGTGAAAGGGCAAGAGCCTTGCGTAGGGCCGGAATAATGCATGAGGCATTGCTTTGGCAACAGCTTAAATCCCGAAAACTGCATGGGTTGGATTTTGACAGGCAGAAAATTATCGGCAATTACATTGTCGATTTTTATTGCGCTGAGAAGGGTGTGGTTATTGAAATTGATGGGACTTCGCACGATAGTAAGATAGAGGCTGATAGAGCACGAGATAATTTCTTGAATGGGTTGGGGTTAACGGTAATTCGTATATCAGCAGGTGACGTACTGAATAATATGGAGGGGGTTGTTACATTTTTAAGTAACCACCCCGCCCTGACGGGCACCCCTCCACAGGAGGGGAATATACCCGCCCTGACGGGCACCCCTCCACAGGAGGGGAATATACCCGCCCTGACGGGCACCCCTCCACAGGAGGGGAAATAAATATGCATAAAATATCTATCCGTTTTTTTGATGATCGGGAAGTGCGCGCCGTTTGGGACGAAGAGAATTCCAAATGGTGGT
>JAFGHS010000125.1 GCA_016930075.1 Deltaproteobacteria bacterium | reverse complement strand
TCTGTCAACTTAATAACTTAAGGGCGTCCCCCTGTTCACCCATTCTTTGTCAACCACAATGCAAATTTATGCATGCCCAGGCGCATAAAGACGCGCATGTACCGGACGCCGTCAATGCCGGCAAGCACGGCCCCGGCGATAAAGACAAAGTGGGATAAGATGTAACTGGCCGGTCCCAGAAGAACAATTTCCTCCCTTTTAAGATAAACGGCGAGCATGGCAAAAAAAGCCACGGCGGGCCAACCGATGATATAACTGATGCCTATCAGGGAGATGCCTGCAATGAATCTGAGGGAGGGACGCTGTCTTAACGCCTCCGGTGTTACGTCGTCGGTGACGGCTTTTTTGATAAATCCTGTTTCCGCCAGCCGTCCGCTCAGCCGCTGAAGGATGTTCGCGGGAACCGCGGCGTTCTTTCCAGCCTGTTCGTCAAGATACGGATCAATACCCAACAGCTCGTCGAGGGCGGAAAATGAAAAACCGCGCTCTTTCAAAGTAACGATCAGGTCCTCCAGGAGTTCCGTCATATCCTGCGACGACCTTGCCGTGTCATGGAGGAGGATTATGGAACCGTCCCTCGTTTTGCGAAGGACGGCGTCAAAAACCTGTTTGTTTGTCCGTACCGTATCGAAGGGGCGCACGTCCCAGCCGATACAGATGAGGCTGTTTTGCTCCAGGGCTTTGCCGATGTGGGGGTTGGAGAGACCGGCCAGGGGCCTGAAGAAGGCGGGGGTTTTGCCCGTGGCGCTCTTGATGGATTCCTGGGCTTTGGCCATCTCCCCGTGGAGCCCCGCGAACCTTTTGAAATTTGTCCACCAGAAATGGCTGTAACCGTGGTTGGCAATGATATGCCCCTCATTGACAATGCGCTGGGTGATTTCGGGATGCTTAGCCGCTTTCTTGCCGATACAGAAAAAGGCGGCTTTGATGCCGTATTTTGCAAGAACCGACAGGACGGCCGGCGTCGTTTCCGGATCGGGCCCGTCGTCGAAAGTCAGGGCAACTTTGTTATGGCCGGTTTTTCCGCGACAGACAGCACGGCAGAAGAAGTTCAGGCGCAGGACGGACACGCCCAGGCTGAAGAGTATGAGATAGGCGATAAGCAGAATCAAAAGGACAAGCGTTCTTGCAGCGCCTGTAAAAAGGAAAAGGCCGACAGCGGCTAGGAAAAGAAAAATGATCAGCGACCCGTAAAACCGACCCAAGGGGCTTTTTCCTCTCAATATGATGGACCTGTCTTTCTGATGCGGATGCGTTCGCCGTCCCGGATCGCGTCGTCCGGCTGGGCGATGACGACGGCGCCTTCCGCTATGCCCGACAGGATTTCCGCGTTTAGGCCGTTGCGCCTGCCGACATCGATGATCCGCCTGCGGGCCCGGTTCCCCTCTGCCGCAAAGACGGCCCATTTCTCTCCTGCGCGGAACAGGGCGCTTACGGGAATTTGCAGGATGTCTTGTCCTTCCGATACGATGAAGGAGGCTTCGATCCGGTATCCGTCGCCCAAATTAGGGCGGCCCTGGGCCGGTGTTTCCATATCGACAATCACCAAAACGCGCTGTTCTTCCACGCCGAGGCTCGACATTTTGGTAAATCCCGCAGGTTCGATCGTTTTGACTTTTCCTGTCAGCGTATCCTTGCCGCCCCAATGTCCGAAGGAAACGGCGGTTCCCGGTTTGATCCTGACCGCATCGGCGGAAAGCAGTTCGACGCGGACTTCCATATCTTTTGTGTCGCCCATATCGACGACCGGCTCGCCCATGGCAACAGCGCCTTCGCTTTCCCTGTAGATTCTCAGCACGCAGCCCGACTTCGGCGAACGGACAACGACGGTTTCCTGATGATCGATGCCGATGCGGTCGGCGGAATAGGCCACGACGCTTTCAGCCCTTTTCAGATCGGATCGGACGGCATCCGTGGTCGCCTTTGCCGCCAGATAAACGGCCTGCGCCTGTTTGGCCTGGGCCTCGGTCTGATCGTACTGTTCTTTGGCAATGGCGCCGCCGTCGAGAAGGCGTTTGAATCGGATGCGCCGGTCGTCCGTGAAATCGGCATCGACCTTTGCCGACCGCTCTCTCTCGATGGCCGCTTTCACGGCAGCCTGGGCCGACGCAACGGCAGCCTGGGCTTCCGCGCGGCTCCGGGCGTCGAGTACGGGGGAGCGCAGCGGTTCAAGGATAAAAAGGGCATCGCCTTTTTTCACGACATCGCCCGCTTTGAGTTCAATCCGGCGCATAAATCCGGTGACGGGGGCGGAGACGGTAAAACGGTCCTTCACTTTCGTTTTGCCTTCTTCGTCAATGGTCACCCGGAAAGGACCGCGGCTCGCCTTGGCTGTTTCGACGAGAACCGCCTTCGGCCAGAATCCGTAAACTAAGGCCAGCATTGCGACGGCGCCGATGAACGCCATCATGATCAATCTGCGGATTCGTACGTTCATTTTTTCACTCCCTTGCTTTAAGAACTTCGACCAGATTCAAATGATCCAGCCGGTGACGGACAATCAAACCTGATACGGCAGCCGAGACCATGACCACGGCCGCGGCCATGGCATAGGTTGCCGGTTCGATGACGACGGGGATGCGGAAGATATCCGATGCCGCCGCTTCGGCGATGTAGCTGCAAAGTCCCCGGCCGATGACGAAGCCCAGCGGAATGGCAGCCAGGGTGAGGATGGCCAGTTCGCCCAGGAGGATGTAGGAAATCTCGCCGCGGGTGTAACCCAAGACCCGCAGGCTGGACAGCTCGCGGCTCCGCTCGGACAGGGCGATGCGGGCGCTGTTATAAACGACGCCGAAGGTAATGACGCCCGCCATCAGCGTGGCGACAAATGTAAAAAAGAGCATGGATTGGGCCATTGTGTCGTAAAAATTACGGATTTCATCTTTGACGACGACGGCGCCGGCCACACGGGGTATATGGACCAGGCGTTTATATATATCCTTCTTATGCAGCGGGTCAACAATAACCGATACGCCGGAGATGGCGTTTCCCTCCCGCATGAGGTGGTTTAAGGCCGAGGCGTCCATATAGCCCATAAGGCCCATGTACTGCTTGGCCAGAGCGGCTACGGCGACCCGCCGGACGGGCCGCTCCCCTTCCAGGACCTCTACGGTGAGCCAGTCACCCGGTCTGATGCCGAGATGCCTGCCGAGATAATCGGTCAGGATGATCCCCGACGGCGGAATATTGATGGGATTCAAGTTTTCATCGAGGATGTGACGCAGGACGCTGCCCGGATTGATGCCCTCGATGGCGGTTTGATAACTGCGGTGGCCGAACCGGAACCGGGCAGGGACGCTCCGGTAGCCTTCCACATACTCTATGCCCCGGATGCCGTTCATGGAATAAACGGCCCGTGCGGAGGTGGGTTCGATGAAGGCCACTTTCATGTCTTCCCGCTGGGACAGGGTGAATTGGATATAAACCATGTAATCCACGGCGTCTTTGAAAAAACCGCTCATGACCATGGTGGCGCAGGCGCAGGCGATGCCGATGATGGAAAGGAGCGACTTGACCGGCTTTCGCTGTAAGTTGCGGGCGATAATCCGGGCAGGCTGGGACATGAAGCGGCCCAGGCCGGCGCGCTCGAAAAACGCCTTGCTGTACCTGGCCGGCTGTTCGGGACGCATGGCTTCTGCGGGCGGCAGCTTGACGGCCATGCGGATGGCATGGGCGGTGCCGGCCAGGGCGGCGGCCAGACTGATGACGATGGCGGCGGCAAAGATGCTGGGATCGAGGCGGTACTCGAGATAGGGGAACCGGTAGAACTTCATATAGAGGTCGCCCAGCAGGCGGCCCAGCCAGACCCCGGTGGCCGTGCCGCCGATCACGCCGAGAATGACGATGAAAACGACAAACTTGACATAGTGCAGGCCGATTTCAATATTGCCGTAGCCGAAGGCCTTGAGGATGGCCACCTGCTCCCGCTGGGTTTTGACGGTCCGGCTGATGACGACGTTAAGGAGAAAGGCGGCCACAGCGATAAAAATGGCGGGGAATATAAAGGAAAAGATCTCCAGTTGCTTGAATTCCTCGTTGAGATAGCGGTGCGACATCTGGTCTTTTCGGCCATAGGCGCCGAAGCTGCCATAGCGGTTGATGATTTGGTCCAGCTTGCGAATTACGTCATCGACATTGGCGTGGGGGGTGCAGGTCAGGGCGATATCGTTGAAGGCCCCTTTCATGTCGTAGGCCGTCCCGAGAGTTGTTTTGGTCATCCACAGGATGCCGTAACGTTTGTAATCCGGGCTGATGGCCCCCGGCCGGAGCTGGAGGACGAATTCGGGCGAGAGGCCGACGCCAACGATGGTCAGCTGCTTCCATTTGCCGTTGATCACCGCGCCGAACCGGTCGCCCAGGGAAAAGCGGTGGGCGTTGGCGAAGGTATCGCCGACAAGGACTTCATTGTCTTTGGCGGCATCGGGGAGACGTCCTTTGCGGATGTAGAGTTTGTTCAGAAGCGGTTTGCCGTCGTCGGGAAGGGAAACGATCCTCGCCATCACGGGTTCGTCAAAGCCGTCAACGGCAAGTTTGACGTTGGCAATGATCCGGGTTTCCACGGCAGCGACGCCGGGGATGGCGCTGATCCGCTCCTTCAGGCTTTCCGGCGCCCGCTTCAGATTGGCAAAGACGTCGGCAAAGACGTAATCCCGGTAAAAATTTTCCCGCGTGATCATGAGGGAGTCCATGTTGCTCATGAACATGATGAAATTGGCGATGCCGCAGACGATGACGATGACGATGGCTGCAACCTGCCCCTTCATTCGCCAGATGTCGCGTGTCAGTTTGATGTTTAATGCATTCATCGGCGTTACTACCATCTCAACTCGCCCGGCAACTTCTTTTCGGCGTTGACCGTTACGTCGGCAATGAGGCCGTTTCTCAAGCTGATGACGCGGTCGGCCATGGCGGCGATGTCGGCGTTGTGGGTGATGATGACGGTTGCCGTGCCGAGTTCCCGGTTGACCCGTGCGAGGGCTTCCAGGACCAGGATGCCCGTCTTGAAATCAAGGGCGCCCGTCGGCTCGTCGCACAGGAGGACTTCGGGGTTCTTCGCAATGGCCCGTGCAATGGCGACGCGCTGCTGTTCGCCGCCGGAAAGCTGGGCGGGAAAATGGTCTTTTCGGTCCGAGAGGCCGACGATGGACAGGGCGCCTTCTACGGGCATCGGCTTGTCGGCGATTTCCGTGACGATTGCCACATTTTCCGAGGCCGTCAGGCTGGGGATGAGATTGTAAAACTGAAACACGAAGCCGACATAAAAACGCCGGTATTCGGTCAATTCCCGATCTGTCGCCTTCGTCAAGTCTTTGCCTTTATAAGCGACTTCGCCGCCGGTGGCTGTATCCAGGCCGCCCAGAATATTGAGGAGCGTCGATTTCCCGCTGCCCGACGGCCCCAGCATGACCGCCATCTCGCCGCTGTAAATGTCCAGATCGACGCCCCGCAGGGCATGCACCTGGACCTCGCCCATGTCGTATATCTTGGTCAGGTTTCTTACGGAAAATACGGTTTTTTGCATGGCAACCTTCATTCGGCCTTCTTTCAACAGCAGCCCCCCGTTTTCTATCAATAATGGTTTTAAAAGTCTATGGAATTGATCGTTCCGATGTTCCTGAAACACGGCCTTTGGCCAATAGGTCTTTTCAAATATCATAGAATTCTGACGGAATATGTGGTACGAACTCAATGAAAGAAAAATGGGATATTAACAGGACAGGGTTCATATCATCAGGAGGTGAAGGCGATGCTGCGATTAAAATATCTTGTGATTTTATCCGTTTTAGTTGTCTGGGGATTTTTGTTTGGGTGTTCTCCCGGCCTTTACGGGACAAAGATCGAACTCAACAGTTACTCTCCTGCATTAAAGGGGGACTTTAGCGACTACAGCGGAAAGAAAATTTACCTGATGAATTTCGACAATCAGGCCGGTAATACCACGATCTGGTATTATTACAGCTCCGACAAGGATTTCACGTACGGAGGCGCTTCCCTCATTCATAATTATTTCTGGTATGCCTTTCAGAAGGCCCTGCTGAATCTGGGGATGGACGTGTCGATAGCGAACAGCCCCGATCCCCGCGCGCCGGGTATGTGGATGACCTTGAAGTCCGCTACGGAGGATCAATATACGGGCGAGGTCAGTCTTCAGAAACACGGGAAGCCTTTTTTCATCAAGATTTACTCTGCCGCTGCAGACCCGCTGCCTGAAGATCAGCGCACGCCGGGGAATCTGGAAAAGCGCGCCTACGACATGACGAACAGACTGATCGAAACGATCCTGGCCGATCCTGAATTCAAGAAAGCTTTCCTGAAGGCGACGGCCGAACTTGCGCCCGGACTTGCGCCCGGACCACAAAAATTGTAGCTGGCCCCTCTTGACTGTGAAATCCGACCATTCAATGCCTGACGGCTCTCAAGGGGCATCGCCCCCCGCAGCAGTGAAGGCAGGTGAGAATACTGCATCCATGTCCCCGGCAGCCGAAGCCGTTTTGTCGCGGTGCGCTTTCATCATTCCCGTTTATAACCATTCAGGCGCTGTCGGCGCCGTCATCGAAAAGACGCGCGCCTTCAAGCGTCCCATATGGGTCGTTGACGACGGCTCCACGGACGACACGCGCGAGGCGCTGGAAGGATTGAGCGGCATTGCCGTAATCCGTCATCCCGTCAATCAAGGGAAGGGCGCCGCCCTCATGACGGGTTTTGCCGCGGCCTTCCCGATGGCCGACTGGGCGATCACCCTTGACGCCGACGGGCAGCACGACCCTGCCGATGCCCTTTCCCTCATCCATGCCGTCCCTGCCGGCGAAAGACCCATCGTCATTGGGAGGCGCGCTCAGATGCTGGAGAAAGGCGCGCCCTGGACAAGCCGTTGGGGGCGGGGATTTTCCAATTTTTGGGTCTGGGCCTGCAGCGGGCTGCCGCTTGCGGATACGCAAAGCGGCTTTCGCATGTATCCCCTGCCGGAGACTTTGATGTTGAATCCCCGCAGCAGGCGATTTCAATTTGAGGTGGAGGTGTTGGTCCTGGCGTCCTGGTCAGGGATTCCCGTCCGGGAGGCCGCCGTATCGACCCGATACCGCCTGCCCGGCGACCGGATTTCCCATTTCCGGCCGGGTCTGGACTTTTGGCGCAACACCCTGGCCTTCAGCCGCCTTTTGGCGATGCGGCTTCTTTTGCCGGGAAGGCTTAGGGCGCGCAGGATCAAATGACCGCATTCATGGTGACGTATTTTTGCTTCTGAGTAGAGTCCCGCCGAATTTTTTTATACCCGGATAATATTGAGACATATCATGACCGCAATCCGTCAGATGAATCATCTTGACGGGGGGCGGCTTTTTATCGGCGCATTCGTCGGATGATCGTTCGATGCCTTTAAAGGGTGGAATGTTCATACCGAAGAAGGAAAACATTTTATCCTTGAAGCTTCTGGGGATGATCATGGTGACCGGATCGTCGTCGCCGATGTAAACCGTTGCGCCCAGGCTGTCCGCTGCGCATAACGCAGGCGCAAGCTTTTCCTCATAGCCGGCTTCCGTGGACCCCGGCGCGCCGATGATGTGAATTTCGCGCGCCAAAAACAGCACGGACGTGCCGTTGAAATTCTTGATAATATCGGCAAAAAGGCTGTGCAGATCGGCCTTGAGAAATACAAACACCTTTTCACAGATATTTCTGTTGAATGTCGGATGGCCGCGATTGACGCCGATGCCGAACAGAATTTCCAGGACTTTGGGCGCTTTGTTGCTGCCTGCCAGGATCAGGCTGTAGGGGCGCCCCCAGGCGTCCGTCGTTCCCTTGCGAAGCGCTTCCTGGGCGTCTTCCGACGTCTCGCCCATGCCGAGGCCCAGGAGGTTGCGGCCAAAGATGCAGTTGTTCAGGGTTAAGGCATCTTTTTTGAGCAGGAACTGTTCAATCAGACGCCTGTCCGCAGTGTCCGGCCAGAGGGCATGATCTTCGCCGAACCGGTCGAACAGGCGTTCCAGGGCCTGATAGAAGCGCGTGGCTTCTTCCTGGTGAGCCGCCTGTTTTTTCAGCCTCGCCGTTTTTGCGGCCTGTGCGGAAAGGGAAGGCATCGCCTGATCAGCAGGCGCGCTGCCTGGAGAGATCAACATGCCCGTTGCGGCGATCATGAAAACGGAGGCGAAAATCAGGGCTTTCTTCATTGGTTTGCCTTTAACACAAAAAATTACCAATCCGGCGTCAGTTGCATGATCGTGCCGCCGACACCGGCGGAAAGACCGCGGCTTGTGGAAATGATATATAATTCATGATATTTCTTTTCTTTTGCGCTTCTCAAAAACAGCATGTTCTTTGTGGCGGCCTCCCACGCCGTCGCCCCTCTTAATCCCCCTCTGTAGGCGCCGCCGAAGTCGTTTTCATCTGCCTCGCCGATGACCAGGCCGATGCCCCACTGCGCGGAGCCGCCGATCATGGCGCCTGCGCTCCAGCCTTTCAGCGTAAAAGGCGCCGCCTTGCGTCCGTTTACAAAACTGATCAGGCCGTCGCCTCCCATATATTTGAACACAATGCCGCCTTCACCGCAGGCGTAGGTGAAAACCGCATGGACGCCGCTTGCTTTCATCGCCTCGTTTAAGGCGGCATCGTTGCTTAAGGCAGCGGAGAGCCTGTTTTTCAGTTTGAAGTTTACATCGCGGGTAATCTCCATCTGATTGAGAAGCGACCGGGCCTCAAAATCGATGGCTTCTTTGGTGAAACCGGCGGCCTGACCGTTGGGTGGCATGAAAACCAGGATACTGATCACCATCAACAGAACGCATCTCCATTTTCCCATGGTTGAACCTCCAGCTGTTTTTTGATGCATAACGAAGCCCCATGCCCATTGCGGGCGCAACGAAGGATAAAATCCCCTCCGTAAGACCTTTGAAAAACGCCTTTTATGTCATTGCGAACGACGCGAAGCAATCTCATAAGTATCGAATAATTGGAGAGAATGCCACGGCACTTCGTGCCTCGCCATGACAGAAAACAAAGAAATTCAAAGGTCTCGCCTTCTCTTTTAGAAAAGGGGATATTCATATAAAATCTTGACAATGGAAGGCATTTTACTTAATTGTATGAGCCAAATCAAGCCAAGAGTCACGGGTAAAATGCCTTA
>JAFGHS010000124.1 GCA_016930075.1 Deltaproteobacteria bacterium | reverse complement strand
TTCGTGTGAGAATGGCGGCGTCCGTGTTTCCGTCGTAAACCTTGTCGGCTGCCGTGATGCTGCCCGTGATGCCGAGGGCTGTAATATTCGCCGTCGTTTGGGCCTCCGTATTGACGGTGTAATTGGCCGCGTCTTGGCCGTTCAGACCGAGACCCGTTATCTGTACATTTTTGCCGTTGCCGACGTTTTTGTTATCGAATAAACCGGTTGCCGAAGCTGTGTCGATATTGACGGCATCGCCGCCGATGATCCCAAAGAATCCTGCTCCGGCTACATTCAGCGTGGCATTCACGTTTCCGTCGTATACCTTGTCGTTTGCCGTAATGCCGCTTATGATAATGGCCTTAGGTGTAATGTTCGCAGTGGTCAAATAGGAGGGATCCAACAGATAGTTTGCAGTGTCAGCGCCGCTTATGCCAAGCCCTGTTACCGTTACGGTCTTGTCGATGCCAACATTCTTATTGTCGAACAACCCGGTTGCCACAGATTTATCTATAGTGACTGCATCGTGCCCGATGACCCCAAAAAGTTCCGCACCGGCTAAGTTCAGAGTGGCATTCACATTTCCGTCGTATACCTTGTCGTTTGCCGTAATGCCTGCTGCGGTAATGGGTCTGGCCGTAATCACGCCGGTTGTGTTGTCGACCAGTGTCACATGGTAGTTATTGCCGCCGTTGCCGTCATTGATGGTGTAACCGGTAACGGAAAGAACCTTGTTCGTTCCTGCATATTTATCCGCATAGGATTCCCTTGCACCTGTTACCGTATCCGCGAACTTAAGCCCCGCAATCGCGGGAATTGCCGCCGCTGATCTTGTGCCGTCATAGATTTTCGTGTACGTCTGGGCGGTTAGCGTCAGGTCGGCCTTGCTGATGGTCATCAGGCCGGGGGCAAAGTCGAAATGATCGTATTTTGTGGAAGTCAGAGTGCCCTGGGTGACGAGGATCTCCCATTCGCCAACGTTTTCGCTGAACAGGCTATAGGCGGGCTCGCCTTCATATGTTATATTTCCAGCATCGTCCCCCGGCGCATAGCCGTCCGGCGCTGTGATGGTCGATGTAAAATCATTGGCATCCCCGTATGTTTTTATCTTATTGTCAGCTGTAAATAAAAGCCAGTAAAGGGCTGCCGGATTGCATCCCGGTCCGAAAAGGCATGGATAAGACACCCCTTCATCAATAGTCCAAATGTTTGCAAAATTCCACCCTGCATCGGTAAATGTTGATTTCGTCATCATCTCCACAGTTGTCTTGCCCGTTCCTCCGGCACTTGTCGGACGGCCGGAGGTCTGTGTATCCCAGAAACTGTTCGAAATGGGGCCTCCACCGAAGTTTAATCCCACCAGGCCGCCGCCGTCTCCAATAACCACACCTGTGCTGTAGCAGTTTGTGACGCTGCTGAATGCATACAAATTTGTTCCCAGAAGACCGCCTACATTAGATAAACCGCTCACTTCAGCGATGCTGTAAGAGTTGCTAATATACCCTGCGCTCAAACCCACCAGGCCGCCGACGTTGGTAGAGGTTCCCGTTACTGTGCCCGTCGTAAAGCAGTTGCTGATCGTGCCGTACGGATCACCACCCGCATCCGCGCCAAGATGGGCCGCGAGTCCTCCCGTTTGAAAACCCCCGGTGATGTCGACGTTCGTCAGTCCGACATTCTGAATGACCGACGGGCCTGCGGCATTGCCGAATAATCCGACATACTGCTTTGCCGGACGGTTGATGTATAATCCGTCAATGATATGATTGTTGCCGTCGAAGGTTCCTGAAAAGTACGTGGATGGTATACCTTCAAAGTCGCCGAGCGGGAAAAACCCTGTCGTTGTCTTCCAGAGTCCGGAAGGATTTTGCAGCTCGCCCATGTCGATGTCTTTTCCCAGTGTGTAGTTTGCGGCAAGGTCCAGGGCGATCAACTGCAACTGGTGGGCATTGACTATTTTTGTGCTGTATTCGGAACGGAGGAACGGGCGTGTATTGCCTTCGGACATCCACCAGATGGTATTGAAATCCCAGATTGCGTCTGTGTATGTCGATGCCGTCATCAGCTCTGCCGTCGTCTTCGCAGTACCAACGGCGCTGGAGACCTGGCCGGTTGTCGTATCATCCCAGAAAGAATTGGTGGTGTCTCCGCCGCCGTAACTGTCGTCCTGCCCGACAAGGCCGCCGATGTCCGCGCCCCCGACGCCGTTGTTCACCAAACCGGTGGCGTAGGTGTTTTCGATGTAGCCGTAGTTGTAGCCGACCAGTCCGCCCGTGGTGTTTGTTCCTGTCACCGCGCCTGTGGCATAACTATTTGCAATTCTTCCGGGGTAGTCAAAATTGGTGTATATATTGTGGCCGACCAGACCGCCGATATCTGCATTTCCCTGAACATTTCCCGAAGCATAACTCTCACTGATGGTGCCGAAGTTTTTACCGACCAGACCGCCGACGCGCATGTCTCCCTGTACACCTCCAGAGGAATGACTGCCGCCGATATCGCCGTGGTTTTCCCCGACAAGGCCCCCGATATTTGTGTTGCCGCTCACATCACCGGTTGCGTAACTGCTTTCTATTATGCAAATGATGGGGCCGGCGCCGTGATTGAGACCGACCAGGCCGCCGACGCTGTCGTCCCCCGTGACATCCACCGTTGCGTAACTTTCACTGATTGACCCGCCGTTGCTTTTGCCGACCAGTCCGCCGACATAAGTGGTTCCGGTCACGAGCCCTGTTGCGTATGAGTTGTTAATTACAGCGGCGTTTGGGGCATCGGCTGCCTGCATTCCGACCAGTCCGCCGACCTGATTGCCGCCCGTCACATTTACATTGGTCAGCCCGACATTTTGAATGGTTGCGTCATTCGTATACCCGAACAGACCGATATGGTCGGATGCCGGACGGTTGATGAAGAGGTCGGATATGGTGTGGTCCATGCCGTCGAAGAAGCCCCTGAAGGGGTAATCGGAGCTTTCGCCGACGGGTTCGAAGCCCATAGCGTCGTTCCAGTTGATGGTATCGGCGGCATCGATATTGCCGCCCAGTTCATATCTCCCGCTTAATGCCGTATTCATCCATTGAAGCTGCTCGATATTGTGTATGACGACTTTGCCGTTATTTCCAAATGAAACATTACTAGGATCGGATGTATTGAAATATACGCCGCCGGCAGACGAGTTGGTGTTCTCGATTTTCGCATTGACAAAAACATCGCTTTCTGCCGTCAACGTCAGCTTCGTTCCCAATCCCCAGGATACGGGATCATTGACGTAAATATTGCCCGTCCCCGCCGTGTCCCCGTCTTCGCTCCATATCTCCACGTCCGTTGTGTTCAGGTCGGCGCTGAGTGCCGCTCCCGTGATGTCGCCGCCGACTGCCGCGATGAAGTAGTCGTGGGTGGGGTCAAGAAGCCAGGAGCCGGTTTTACCCGCGGGCGCCAGGGTATTCACCGTTGCCAGGCTGCCGATGGACAGTTTATGCCCGGACGTCTCCACCCGACCGCCGTCGCCACCCGCAGTTCCGCCCCGGGCGCTGATGGCGCCATTGAAGGTCGTGCTTTCATTTGCCCATACGGCCACATTGCCGCCTGTGCCCTGATCCAGGGCGTCCGCCTTGATCGTAACGCTGTCCCCGACATACGTCGTTTCTGCGTTCTGGATGTCGGGGTTTCGTCCCAGAAAATCGCCGCCGACCAGAACTGTCCCGCCGCCGGTTGCCCCGGAGGCGTCAAGAGAGGCATTGTCCGTCAGCGCAACGGATGCGCCCAAGATGTTGATTTGGCCGCCCTGATCGGCGCTTCCCGTCGCCGTGACCGTTCCGGAAACCCGCGTGTCGCCCGCCTCGCTCTGGATGTTGATGTCGCCGCCCCGAATGCCTTTTGCGCTCGTGACGCTGTCCTTATCGAGGGTGACGCCCTTTGTCGCCTTGAAGAAAATCCTGCCGTTTTCTCCGGCCACGGCGCTGTCGGCCTTCACCATGCCGCTGTGTTGAATCAGGCCGCCGTAGATACCGACCTTGCCGCTCTCTGCTATGATTTGTCCCAGATTGACGGCCTTGTTTTCCGGCGCGCTGATCACAACGGCCATATCGGGATTTACGGAATCGACCAGTTGCACGCTGTGACCGGCTGCCAGAAGCACTTCGCCACCGGGCGAATGGATGATGCCGGTATTCTCAATATCAGGGGCAATCAGATAAACCCGGCCGCCTGCCGGCGTGACGATGCTTCCCTGATTCTGAATCCCGCCCGCAGCGGCGCCCGCCGTAAAGTTATATCTGCCGGACAGAAAATCCGTGTCGCTGATATTCAATGTGGATGCCGCAAGACCGTTAACTTCGATCCTTGCACCCTGGCCGAAGAGGACGCCGTTGGGATTGATCAGAAATACCCGGCCATTGGATTGCAGCACGCCGAGGATGGCAGACGGATCCTGGCCGATGACGCGGTTCAGAACGGCGCTTGACGGACTCTGCTGGAGAAAGCGGGTGATCTCGTCGGTCCCGATGGAAAATCCCTGCCAGTTGATGACGGCATTGGGGCTGTTGGTAATATTGAGCGTGTTTCCCTGAGGATTGAATTGAACACTGCCGCTGACCACCTGAGGTCCGTACGGATTGGCGAAAGCCATGTTGGCGCAGAAAATGTAGAGTGCAAACATGACGACAAGCTCACGGCAAAACCATTTAATGCGGTTTATTCTCTTGCGATGGCGGATATGGAATGCTTTCATAATTCTACCTCTTCCATGCTCGTTGCTATATATTGATTCTCATATTTGACAATTTGCCCGTTAACAACCCATTGCCCTATCAAAACGACAAGGCGGCCATTAAATGAAACCGGCTGTCTCTGATTGCTCGTCGTCCTTTGATGCCGGTGCCGTAGCCGTAATCGAGGGACAGGGAAAATCTTTTTTCCCAAGCCATTCTTAATCCGGCGCCGACGCTTTGCATGACCGTATGAGATTCTTCCGACGGCAAAGGATCAACTTTGGACACCTGGCCGGCATCATAAAACGCCAGTATCCGCAGTTGCGCCTTTTTATAATTCATCAACCTGAAAAAGTCGGGCGAGTATATTTCAATGCCGCCGGAATTGCCGATGTCGTCGCTGACTTCTCTTTCCTCATAACCACGGACGGAGCTTCCTCCGCCCAGGCCGAACTGCTCGCCCGGCACGAGGGGCTCATGGGCGTACTGGCCGGCAACATGCAGGCGAAACTGCATGTCCAGCGGCAATACATACACAAAACTGGCGCCATAACGAAGGATGGTATAATTTGCGGAGGCCCCCGCCCGGACCTTTTGAAAATCCTCATCGGCGCCGCTGCTCCCGCCTGGAATATTTTTGATGAAAGACAGGCTGAATGCCGTCTCGCCGCGGTAAAACGGCATAGCGCCGGAATAGGTCAGGCTTGCCGGATGAACCGTAATGTCCGTATCGAGGGGAATCGTGCTTAACAGGGTGACATTGTTTTCAAATTTACGGTAATCGATGCCGTAGGAAAGCTTGTGCTCGTAGGGCCCGATGCGCCGGAAGTTTTGATTGTATCTGGCGCCGAAGGCCGAACCGCGGCCGCTGATTTTCAGGTCGGCCGCTCCGGCGTAAATGGTTCCGGAATCGACGTCCGCATAGCTGGCAAACAGGTCTATGGAATCACCGAACCGGTAAAGGGGCATGTGGTAGCCAAAAGCATAGATGCCCACCTTATCAACTTTTTCCGGCGAGGTCATATATTGCAAGGTTAAAACGTGATCGAGATCGGCGATATTGGCGTGCTGCAGAAGGACGCCGGTCCGGAATTCCCCGGTTTCCTTGTTGCCTGTCGTATCCGTCAGGAGAGATATTTTCCAGGGTTTTTCATCGGCAACCTTGAGGAGGGCATTCACCTCGTTTTCCTTATCGCTGTTTTCCAACTGTATGCCGATTTTTTTCACGGGATTTTCATTGGCAACCTTGAGGCTGGACGATATTTTGTCGACATTGGGCGCTTCCTTGCTCATAAGTACGGGAAAGCTCCGCCGGATATTTTTCTCGCTGAAATGCTTATTTCCTTCTATCCTCACGGCGCCGATGCGCGTCTCCATGATCACCAGCCGGACAACGCCCTTCTCCAGTTCCTGCTCCGGAAGCATTACCTGCACCGTCGTATATCCGCGTTTGCGATATGCGCCTTCCAGGGCGTCGATGGCCTCCTGGACCGTGCCGAAGTCCCTCTGCTTTCCCGTAAAAGGAAAGAGCAAATGGTCGATGTCCGTCTGTTTGAGAATCCTGTTTCCCTCGACATTAAATTTTGTGATGTCAAATCGCGGTATTATCACCTCTTTTTCATCGGCGCCATAAACTGTGATTGTGTTAAACAATATGAATACACAGAAAAAGACACTGAATATTATGTGCTTCGTCATGACGGTTCCTCTTTTTTCAGTTGTTGGGAAAAAGCTCTCAGGCTTTGATTTAATTCTGTTTTTGTACGTCGTTGTTTCTAACACAAACCGGCTGAAGAAAAAAGAAAAATATGGGAATTTATTCGCTGATTTGCTTTGGATGCTTTATTTTGTTGTGAACTTGAACACGCCGTCCCACCCTGCTTCCGGCGGCTCCGAACGAAAATAACGGATTCTGTCCAGATAGAGATTATAAAGGTATTTATCCGGGAATGTTTTCTGCAACTCGAGCAGCAGCCTTTCGGCCTCGTCCCAGGACATTGTCCGGTACAGTGACAAAGCTTCATTAAACCGGCTTAACTCATCCCGCACAGCGGGGCTGATGTCCGCGTCTAACCCAATGGGCTCATAAATGGCCACCGGCAGGTCTTTCCCCTTCACCTGGACGCGATCCAGTTCTCTGAACAATACATCGGAAACGGCGTTGCGCGTCCTTTCTCCCACAATGATTCCGACGCCGTACTCCTTGGTGATGCCTTCCAGGCGGGAGCCCAGATTGACGGCATCGCCCAGGACCGTATAGGCCCGGCGAAACTCTGACCCCATATCGCCGACGTGCATGACGCCGGAGTTGATTCCGACGCCGATGCGCACTTCCGGCCAGCCCCGTTCAATGAACTGGGGCCTCAATGAATTCAGCGTTTCCTGCATGTCGAGAGCCGCCAGGATGGCGTTGCGGGCATGAGCCTCGTCGGGAAGCGGCGCTCCCCAGAAGGCCATAATGGCGTCGCCGATATACTTGTCGATGGTGCCCCGATGCTTCTGAATGACATAGGTCATGGGGGTCATGTATTCATTCATCAGTTTGGTCAGTTCTTTAGCCGGGAGGCCTTCGGAAATCGTCGTAAAATTGCGGACATCCGAGAACAATACGGTCATTTCCCGGTTTTCCCCCTCCAGAGACGAAGCGAAATTCTCCGGATTTCGGCTCATCTCCTCGACCAGTTCCTTGGGGATATACTGACCGAAAAGGCCGGTAATCCGATGTTTTATTCTGGTTTCGGTAAAGAATCCATAGGTCATATTGACGGCAAAAAGGAGCGGTATCATCAAGGCCGATGAGGCAAGCGGCAATACCATGTCGGCGTACCATGCCGAGACATTGACGCCTGCGGCCAGCATCAATAAACCCAGACAAAGCAGCGTTGCCTTTAAAGGCGTCAAGAAGGGCAGCAGGAACGACAAAAGCAGACCCGCCGTGAGCAACATGAGAATTTCCATCGCCAGAACATAGGCGGGTTGATATTTGATATTCTGATCGAGAATGCCGGCAATCATATTGGCGTGTATTTCCACACCCGGATATACGGGAGCAACGGGTGTGGCGCGCAAATCCATGAGTCCCGCCGCGGACGTTCCGATCAGGACAATAGCCCCTTCCAGTTGCTTTTTATCAATTCGTTTTTGCAGCACATCGCCGGCGGACAGGTATTTAAAACTGCCCTGTTTCCCACGGTAAGGGATAAAGGCGCAGACTTTTTCATCAACGGGAATTTTAAGGTCGGCGAACCGCAGTTCTTCGAGTTTATTGTATTTTTCCCCGCCGCTGCCGACGCCTTCGGGAACGCCGGCGATGAGCGGCGGCGAGCCCAGAAGATTACGTACAACCGCCACGGAAAGGGCCTCATAATAGGCGCCCCGATGTTCCTGAAGAATGGGAATCCGGCGGGTGACGCCATCCGGATCGACGTACGGATTGAAATGGCCGCCGCTTAAGGCGTTGGCCTGAAGCTCCGGCAGATTGGCGCCGTAACCGGTTGTTTTCAGAAATTCCGTATTCCCCGCCTTGAGGGTTTTTTTTGTAAAAACCGGCGGCGGTAATTGGCCGGCCGTTCTGTCGGAATCATTGGAGAAATAATACCCGAGCACAACATTGCGGCTTTTGAGCTTCTGCGCAAAAAGTTCATTATAATCAAGATGTTTCCTTAATCCGGGTAAAACCTCCTGGAACATACCGTCGCTTTTCAGATCGGTTTTGGCCAGTCGCTCCAATACCTGAAGGCCTGAACTCTCGTCTCTTTCCGCAAAGACGACATCAAAGCCGACGACTGCCGCGCCATAATAGTCAAACAGATGATCCAGCATCAAGGCAATTTTATCCCGGCTCCACGGCCACCTACCGAACTCGGCTAGACTTTTTTCATCGATATCGATAATCACGATGCGGTCATCCTGCGTGCCGGGCATGGTGAGATTGAGCCGCATGTCATAGGAAAAGGCTTCCAGGCGGTGGATAAATTCAAAATCAAAGAATTCTGCTGTATGGGAAATAAATATTATGACGAACAGCAAATTGATAATAATCAGAGGCAATTTTTTTTTCATTAAAAAACTCCATCGAATATTTTTTGCTGTGACCACTATGTTCAAGGATAAATAAAAATGTAAAGAAATAACGGTTATACAAATGAACCGTCTAACGGTTTGATATTATGGTACCCCCGGTGCGATTCGAACGCACGGCACACGGATTAGGAATCCGTTGCTCTATCCTACTGAGCTACGGGGGCATTTGGGTGCACCGATAAAGAAGATTGAGGCTTTTAACATTGTTTCTTGCCCGTGTCAACCGGGTTTCGGTCCGTCCATGGCCGCTGTCTGCGCTCATGGAATAAGAATCTGTGCATCAATCAGCTAAATGGGTCTCCAATATCTTTTGCTCGGGAAAGTCCGTTAATTGAAGATATTCGCTTGTCGCATCGGCAAACGCTTCACGGGGGGCAAGGCCGATCAATTCCGATTCCAGAATATCGACGCCTGCCGCTTCCGTCCTTTCCTTGACGGCATCGAACACCCTGCGTATAGATGTTTGCCGGTAATCCGTCAGATTCATAGACACCTGAACGATGTTCCTGCTTCTTAGGGGTACACCCATGGCCTGGACGCATTTCAGGCCGCCGCCTGATTCACGGACAGATATGGCGATGGTCTTTGCAACAGCCAGATCGTCCGTTTTAAGATTGATATTGAAGGCAATGAGGGGCATGCGGGCTCCGACACATGAAGCGCCGCTGTTTTCATTGAAGTCGGCAGCGCCGGCATCCGGAATCCATTGGGGTTCCTGCATTTTATCCCGGAGACCTTCGTAGCCGCCCCGGCGGAGATAGGATAATGTTTTTCTCTCCGGTTTAAGAGCGGCCTCGCCGTAAAAGTAAACAGGAATATGATAACGGGCCGACAGTTTCCGGCCAAAGGTATGGGCTGTCTCCACGGCGTCGCTCATCTGAGCGTCCCCCAACGGAATGAAGGGAATAACATCGGCGGCGCCGATACGGGGATGGGCGCCCTTATGCTGCTTCATGTCGATGAGTTCAAACGCCTTCCCGCAGGCAGCCATCATACCCTGCATGACGGCTTCCGGGGTGCCGATGAATGTGAACACGCTCCGGTTGTGATCGGCGTCCATGCTGTAATCGAGAAGCCTGATCCCCGTTGCGGCGCACAGGGTCTCCGCAATGCCGGCGACCTTGTTTTTATCCCGGCCCTCGCTGAAATTAGGAACACACTCCATAATCTTCATGCGCATCAAACCTGAAAAATGTCCATATCCGGCAACCGGATGCAGGTCAATTTGCCGCCATAGACGGCGCCCGTGTCGATGCCGATCTTCGTCTCGTCAATGAGGGGTTCGGTCATAGGGGTGTGACCGAACACCACCTTTTTGCCGAAGTCGTAACCGGAATCGATAAAATCCCGTCTGATCCAGAGCATATCATCCATAACCTGATCTTTCAAAGGGATGCCGGGTCGCAGGCCGGCATGAACAAAGATGTATGCGTCCGTCTCATAGTATGGTTGAAGATCATGAAAAAATTCTCTGTGGCTGTCCGGAATGCTGAGTTTCTTTTTATGCCAAAACCCTGTATCTCCATAAGAAAACAGGGTTTCTCTGCCGCCGTTGTCCAAAAAAAGCGTTTTGTCGATCCCGTAGTCGTAATAATTGAGAAACATCAATTCGTGATTGCCTTCAAGACAGACGACGGTTTTAACCGTTTTTTTCAGGTCGATGATATAATCAACGACGCCTTTGGAATCCCTGCCGCGGTCGATATAATCCCCGATAAAGACCAGGGTGTCATGGATGGGATCGATGTTTATCTTCACCATTAAATCGGCAAGCTTTTCAAGGCACCCATGAATATCGCCGACAGCAAAAATTTTCCCCATAACAAAATCCCGTCTTGAAGGACTTCTTCCGCCGCAGCCCGATCAGTGGTTATTGTCGTCAAACAGGGCATTGACAAAGTCCCGGCTTTTGAATTCGCGCAAGTCATCGATTCCTTCGCCGATGCCGATATAGCGGATCGGTATTTTGAGCTCCATGGCGATCCTGACAATGACGCCCCCCTTGGCCGTGGCGTCCAGTTTGGTCAGGGCAAGACCCGTCACACCGATTTCATCGCTGAAGATCTTTGCCTGATTGACGGCGTTCTGCCCCGTTGTCGCATCAAGAACCAGCAGTGTCTCGTGAGGGGAGCCGGGGACTTCGCGGGCCATGATGCGTTTCATTTTTTTGAGTTCTTCCATGAGGTTGGTCTTGGTATGGAGCCTGCCTGCCGTGTCGATGATAACCGTATCGGCCCTGCCTGCTTTTGCCGCAGAAAGGGCATCGAAAACGACCGCCGCAGGATCGGAATCCATTTGCTGCCTGATCATGGGGACACCCACCCTCCGGCACCAGACCTCCAGTTGTTCAATGGCCGCCGCCCGGAAGGTATCGGCCGCTGCAATCATGACATTCCGGCCGTCCTGCTTGAGGTTGTTGGCAAGTTTGCCGATGGTGGTCGTCTTGCCCGTCCCGTTGACCCCCACCACCATGATGACAAAAAGCTTTCCCTTGACCATATTCGTCTGCGATTCGCTTCTTGCCAGGATGTCCACCATGCTGTCGCGGAGCAGTTTCTTCAGCAGGGATGCCGAGTCAAGCTCCTTTCTTTTAACCTGCTCCTTCATTTTATCGATCAGGTCATGCGTAAAGACAGGACCTACATCGGCCATGATGAGCGCTTCCTCCAACTCATCGAAAAGCTGTTGATCGATCTTTTTTTCGCCCAGAACGAGATCGTCGACATTCGTAAGCAGAAGTTTCTTTGTCTTTTCCAGTCCTTTTTTCAGTTTGTTGAAAAACCACCGGTTGTCTGTTTCTATGGCCATGATGACTTCCTTTTTAAAAGATTGACGTGTGCCACTGCTTATAATCATTTTTACGGTGCGTTGTAAAGGAGAGAACCGCAGAAAACGGGAATTGGGGAGGGAAGGGGAGAATCAGGTAAGGTTTACCGACACCAAGGTTGAAATGCCGTCTTTTTGCATCGTCACGCCGAATAAATGGGTTGCGACTTCCATGGCCTTCTTGTTGTGGGTCACCATAATGGTCTGGGATTTTACGGCGATATCCCTGATCAGGTCGTTGAACAGGGACACATTGGCGTCATCCAGGGCAGCATCCACTTCGTCGAGGACCAGAAACGGCGAGGGGCGATGGAGGATGATGGCAAAGATCAATGCGATGGCCGCCAGCGACTTCTCGCCGCCGGACAGGAGACTGACGTTCTGCGCCCGCTTGCCGGCGATCTGAATGTCGATTTCCACGCCCGTTTCCAGGAGGTCCGTTTCATCGGTCAGCCGCAAAAGGCCTTTGCCCCCGCGGAAGACCCGTGCAAATACTTCCTGAAAATGTTCATTTACGGCGTTAAAGGCGTCAAGAAAACGCGTTTTCGAGATATGGTTGATCTTCGTAATGGTCCGCTGCAGGGAAACGAGGGAGGCGTTCACGTCGTTTAACTGCCCTGTGAGAAAATCATGGCGTTCCTTGATTTGGTCGTACTCATTTAAGGCCATGAGATTCACTTCACCGAAATTATCGATATGTTCCCTGCCCTTTGTCAGTTTTGCAATAAGATCGTTGATCACGGATTCATCGAGCTTCTGAAACTCAAGGACGAGGTCGTTCAAATCCGCGTTGTATTTTGTTTGAATGCCTGCGCACAGATTATCCGCCTGAATAAGAAGATCGTGCTGTTCCAGTTCCAAAGCGCTGAGTTCCTTGAACTTTTGATCGAGCAGCTTCTTCATCTCCCGTGTTTCAGCATCGATTGAGCCAAGGGCGGTCTGCCTTTCCTGGTATTTGATTTTCTCATCCCCCAGCAGGGCTTCCATGGCCGCATAGTCTTTGTAAAGACCTTCAAGGGCCTCCTGATCCTCTGTCATCTGCCGGGTCAATGCCTGCGTATCGTTCCCAAAAGTTTCAATTTCGCGGGTCTTTTCATCAATTTCCCCCGTCAGGGCATTCTTTGCAGCTTCCAGTTTTTCCAGAGCGGCCGCATTGGCTTTTTCCTTTTCTTCCAGAGACGCCAGGAGAACCTTATTGGCCGTCAAGGTCCGCTCCGCTTCCTCCATCTGCGTCCTCAAGGTCTGCCACTGTTCCTGAACGGCTGCTATTTCGTCATTGATCATTTGCTCGCGCACCTCAAACGAGGAGAGGTCTTCCTTCGTTTGATGGATTTTTTCTATGACGTCGGTTTGTTCGTATTTTAAATTATCTCTGTTGAAGGTGATGATCTTGATTCTTTGCTCAAGCCCGCTTTTCTCGCCTTCGTATCGTTCTCCATCCTTTTTCCTGCCGTTGAGAGCGAGTTCCAACTCGTGATGCTCCGAGACGCAAGCATCGAGTTCATCCTCGCGTTCGGAAAGCATGGCCGCCAGTTCCGTCTTGCGCGCCAGCTTATCCCGGAGGCTCATGCTCAAGCCGGCCAGGGCTGCTTCCATTTCCGCAATTTCACGCTTATTTTTCAGGAGGCTTCTTTCGCCGTTTGAGTTGCTTCCGCCGGTTAACACCCCGCTGGGATTGATGATGTCGCCGTCGGGGGTTACAAATGTTCCGACGAAACCGTTGCGCCGCCAGAGGGCAATGCCATGCTGCAAATTCTTGATCAGGAGCACATCGCCGAGGAGATATTCAACGATGCCGCGGTATTCGTCATGGACATGGACTTTTTCAATCAGTTTTTCCGTTTCTCTGAGATGGTCGAAGTCATTGGCTTCCACGAAAGAGCGTTTGACCTCGAAGGGGACAAAGCTGCCGCGTCCGAGGGCGTGAACCCGGAGATAGTCGATCGCATTGGCGCCGTCTTCCTGACTTTTCACGACGATATACTGTAGCTTTTCGCCCAGGACGGACTCGACGGCCGTCTCGTATTCTTTGGGAACATCAATGAAATCGGCCACGAGACCCACAAAGCCGTTGCTGTTCGATTGATCTTGGCCGACTTTTTTCGCCAGGGACATAATCGTTTTTGTCCCCTCGTTGCACCATTGATAACCCTCATGGAACTCCTTGAGGGATGACAGCCTTGCCGATTTTTTCCCGCTTTCCTCTTTGATTTCGAGGATTTCATCATCCACCGACCGCAGCTCGTCTTCCAGTTCTTCAATCTCTGAAAGCAGGGCGCGTTTTCGTTCGCCAAGGCCGGCCAGCGCCTCGCGGTCAGCATCCAACTGCTCTTTCAAACCGTCCAGGAGGGAAAGGACGGATTGCATTTTCTGTTCATGGTCTTCAAGCTCACGGGCATCCCTGTCTTCCCGGCGCTTCAGTTCATCGACCTGCCGTTCCCACTGGGACAGCATATTCTTGAGGTTTGTTTTTTTTGTTACAATATCGATATACGCACTTTTTCTGTCATCGAGATTGCGGTGGAGATTCATATCCGCCTGCTTTGCCTGATCAACGCACTTCCCGCTTTCCGTCACGGCATCGACTACATGACGGATATTCCCTTCCTCTTCGGCACGGGCTCTTTTTAAAATATCGGTTTCATGGAGGACATCCGCAAGCCGGGATTTTAGCCCCTCAATCTCCGCGGTATTTTTTACTTTCCGCGATGCGAGATCGACCTGCTTGCCCTTGATGAACTCAATGCCCTGCTCTTTGATATTGATGGTGTTCTTTATGGAATATATTTTTTCCTGATTTTCAGAGATGAATTTTTCGTTTTCGAGAAGTTCCGCTTTTAAGGATTCCAATGCGGCTTCCGCTTCTTCCAGTCTTGTCCGAACAAGGATTTCCTCGGATTTCAGGCTGGCAAGGGCATTTTCCCGTTCCTGTTTTTTCTCCTGCAAATCGGAAAAAGTCTGAAGGGCCAGCGTCAATTCCGCTTCCCGCATATCCTTCTTCAGGTCCCTGTATTCCTCGGCCCTTTTGGCCTGCTTTGAAAGGACATTCATCTGGCTTTTAACTTCCCGGGTGATGTCCTGCAAACGCGTCAGATTCTGCTTTGTGGCCTCCATCTTTCTGATGGCCGCGTCTTTTCTGTTCTTATACTTGGAGATGCCTGCCGCGTCCTCGATAAACTGCCTTCGCTCATCCGGTCCCGCCTCAATGAGCGTGGCAATGCTGTTCTGTTCGACAAAAGAGTAAGACCGTGCGCCGACGCCCGTATCCATGAAAAATTCTTTCACGTCGATCAATCGGCAAGGCGTTTTGTTGATGGAATATTCGCTTTCCCCGTCGCGGAAAAGCTTCCGGGCGATCATCACCTCGGAAAACTCTGCGTATTCACCGGGGAAATTGTGATCATCGTTGATCAGGGTCATGGAGACTTCCGCCATGCCGACGGGGGGCGCGTCCTCCGTGCCGCCGAAAATCACATCATCCATTTTCTTCCCGCGGAGGATTTTGATTCGCTGCTCGCCCATGACCCAGCGGATCGCGTCGGTGATGTTGCTCTTTCCGCACCCGTTCGGCCCCACAATCGCACTGATGCTGTGCGAAAAGTCGATGACGACTTTTTCCCTGAAGGATTTGAAACCGGATATTTCGAGTCTTTTTAGTTTCATAGCATCAAAGCCACATTAATTTGTGGGGCATGCTAACAAAAGAAAACCGTCTTGTAAAGGTAAAAATACAATAGAGTGTGTCTTAACAAAAGTCAACCACAATATATAGTATTGAGTGATTTGATTCGGGCTTAGGACAGGGCCGATATGGTGAAAGGAAAAACCGATGAAATTAAGACTTTAGAAGATGCCGTCGAGCTTTGACCGGCAGCGGGGACAAGATGACCCATCCTGCAGGGTGTTGCGCTTGATGAAATATCCGTTCCTTTCAATAAGGAGTTCCCCGCACCGGGCGCAGAGGGTGTTTTCCCCCGCGTCGCCGGGAACATTGCCGGTGTAAACGTATTTAAGCCCCGCTTCCTTGCCGATGTTAAATGCCCCTTGAATAGACTGATGCGGCGTCATCGGAAGGTCAAGCACTTGGTACTGGGGATGAAAACGGCTGATATGCCAGGGCGTTTCGACGCCGAGGGAACGGATAAATTCGGCAATGGCCATGAGGTCGTCATTGCCGTCATTCAGGGTCGGAATGAGAAGGGTCGTAACCTCCACCCAAACCCCCATAGACTTCATTTTTTTCAGGCTGTTGAGGACAGGCTTCAGCCTCGCCCCGCATCTCTGTTTGTAAAATTCATCGCTGAAAGATTTGAGATCGACATTGGCGGCATCAAGATAACCCGATATGGCATCGAGGGCGTCTTCGGTCATGTAGCCGTTGGTTACGAAGATATTCTTGATGCCTTTTTCATGGGCGAGTTTTGCCGTATCCAGGGCAAATTCAAAAAATACGGTAGGTTCCGTGTAGGTATAGGAGATAGAGCGGCATCCGGAGCGGATGCAGGCATCGACAATCTCCCGGGGCGTGGACGACCGCCCGGCAACACGGCCCGCCTGCCTCGGCATTTGGGAAATGTCGTGGTTCTGGCAAAAGGTGCAACTGAAATTGCATCCCACCGTGGCAATCGAAAATGACTTTGAACCGGGCAGCACCTGAAAAAGGGGTTTTTTTTCTATCGGATCAATGTTGGCTGCGCAGACAAGGCCGTAAACCGAGGTGTAAAGCACGCCTTCCAGGTTTTGCCGGACGCCGCAGATGCCCCGACCGGAGGGTTTGATCGTGCAGCGATGGGCGCAAAGACGGCATCGGACATCGTTATTTTTAATTTTGTCATAGAGGATGGCTTCTTTCATGCTTTATCATCCTTATGGTATGACGCGCTGATCTGCGGATCTTTTTTAGCGGGTATGTCAGCCGCCGATAGCGGACATTTCCTTGATGCACTTCTTCAGGTGATTTCCATCGTTGACGAGCGTGTGGTTGAATGGTTTATTTTCAATGGCATTTTTGACAAGGGCGGCAAGGTCTTCATCGCTGCATCGGTCTCTCAACGGCGTCTTGAGATCAATCTCGTCGTCCGATAAGAGACAGGCCCTAAGATGCCCATCCGCTGTGAGGCGCAGGCGATTGCATGAGAAGCAGAAATGGTGACTGACGGGGCTGATGAAACCGATTTCACCCATGCCGCCATCCAGCTTGTACATCCTTGCGGGCCCATCAGTTTTTGCCCTTTTGCCGTTTAAAGGGATGAGATCGCAGGATTTTTTGATTTCCGACATGATGATCTCGTTGGAAAGATATTTCCCGTTGTTTTCAAGACTGCCTAAAGGCATTAACTCAATAAATCTGATCTGGTATGGTCTGTCCAGACTCATCCTGACAAAATCCAGTATTTCGCCGTCATTGAATCCCTTGATGGCAACCGTATTGATCTTGATCGGCGAAAAACCGATGCGGCGCACTTCCTCAATACCCCGGAGAACGGCCTGTAAATCTCCGCCTCTTGTAATATCCGCATATTTTTCACTGTCCAAAGAATCGAGACTGATGTTGATCCGTTTAATGCCGGCATGAAAAAGATCCGCCGCATGTTTTTCCAGAAGAATGCCGTTTGTCGTCAGGCTGATATCCTGAATGCCGTCGATGGCGCTGACGGCGGCGATGAAATCGATAAGGCCTTTGCGGACCAGCGGCTCCCCGCCCGTAATCCGAACTTTCGAGATTCCCACATCCGAGGCAACGCGAATGACCCTTAGTATCTCTTCATAGCGCAGGATATCATCGTGTCCGATGAGGGACACGCCTTCCTTGGGAACGCAATATTTACAGCGCAGATTACATCTGTCCGTCACGGATACGCGCAAATAGTTTATGTCTCTATCATATTGATCATGCATGTTATTTTGTTCTCTGATATTGTATTTAACGTTAAATTCATAAAAAAACGGGTATTAATAACACACTTTTCCGGACGCAACAAGCAATGATGTGTAAACCATAAATTCTTCATGTCTCCTATTTGTGTACACCCGGCACGGGCGTGAACTTATGGGGTGAAAGTCCCCTATACATGAATCCGGTTAATGTTGGAAAACATTAACAAAAGTATTAGCCGAAGGCAAGGGCGGAATCGCGAGAGACTGTCCGAAGGAAGCGGTCGTGCAAAGCTGCAAGACAAGCCTGCCATGAGCCTGCCGAAGGGAACAGAAACAGCATACAAGGCCCAATCTCCGGGCAAGTCAGTACCACATGACGAAGCCCCGGATTTAGGAGATAGGGTAAATGCTGCGGTTGTGTAGTCCCGCCATGGCGGGATTCACGTTCCTATCCGGGGAGACCTGTCCGACGTGGGGCTTCTCGAAAGGCACCCTGTCCTTATGCTTTGATAAAAGCATTCCATTCGATGCCAAGCTGTGTTGTCGCTGCCTTGAGCGTTCCAATCTTGAGATCGCGGGTTCCCCCATCCGGCAATACTGTAACGCGTTACAAAACGGGATTATGCCACTTTCGCTTCCGGTGAGAGCCGCCGCTCCGCCGGGGTAGTTCTCGGCATCCAAGGGTGATAAGTTTTTTTTACGCAGCGTTACGATAGTTCATGACGTTGCGATTAGGGCTTCAAGCCAGACGGGGCTCGTTTTAACAGAAAACGAACAAATGATTGCTGGGAAACGAATTATCCTTGACGTCTGGAATTGATCTGACGTAACGAATATATCCATCTATATTTACGTTATGCCGGAGAATAGAAAACCTTCTATGAAAAGCAAAAAGGCAAAGACAGCAACGTCGGCTATCGATCTGAACCCCGAATTCCAGCGCGCCTTCGACATTATGGAGAAAACGGACTGCCATGTCTTTGTTACAGGCCGGGCGGGGACGGGGAAATCAACGCTGCTGCAATATTTCCGGCGGCAGACGAAAAAGAAGGTCGTCGTGCTGGCGCCGACGGGGGTTGCGGCGATCAATGTGGGCGGTCAGACGATCCATTCCTTTTTCGGATTCAGGCCCGATATTACCCTTGCGGCCATCCGCAAGAAGACAACGGGCGGCAAAAAGAATCTCTATAAGAAACTCACGGCGATTGTGATCGATGAAGTGTCCATGGTGCGGGCCGATCTGATGGATTGCGTCGATGCGTTTCTTCGTCTGAATGGTCCGGACGGGAAAGCGCCTTTTGGCGGCGTCCAGATGATCTTCATCGGCGATCTTTACCAACTGCCGCCAGTCGTCACCAGCCGGGAACGGGAAATTTTTCGCAGCCACTACGCTTCGCCCTATTTTTTCAGCGCTAAAGTCTTTGAGTGGTTGCCGCTGGAGTTTGTCGAACTGGAGAAGGTGTATCGCCAGACGGACGGCGAGTTCATCCGTCTTCTCAATACGATCCGGAACCGCACGGCCACGGACGAGGACCTGGCGCTCATCAACCGGCGCGCCGATCCTGCCTTCGTTCCCGCGGCGAAGGATTATTTCATCCACCTGACCAGTACCAACGACCTGGCCGACGGCGTCAATAGGCAGAAGCTTGACGGCCTGCCGGGGAAGGTCTGGACGTCCCACGGCTTTATCAATGGGGAATTCGGCAGGGAATACCTGCCGACGGACGAGGTGTTAAAGCTCAAAAAGGGCGCTCAGATCATGCTTCTGAATAACGATTCCACCGGCCGCTGGATCAACGGGACCGTGGGCCGGGTGACGGGATTCATCCCGGATGAAGACGGCGACGACATCATTCTGGCGCGGTTGGACTCGGGGCTGAAAGTAGAAATTGAACCCCACACCTGGGAGATTTACCGGTTCTTTTTGAAAAACAATGAACTGGCTTCGGAGGTCGTGGGGTCGTTCACCCAGTATCCCGTGCGGCTGGCCTTTGCTGTGACGATCCACAAAAGCCAGGGGAAAACCTTTGACCGGGCCGTCATCGACGTAGGCCGGGGGACCTTTGCCCACGGGCAGATGTACGTTGCCCTTTCGCGGTGCCGGACGCTGGAGGGGATTGTTTTGAAGCAGCCGATCAGGAAGAGCCACATCCTCATGGACTGGCAGGTCGTGAAATATCTGACGGGGATTCAGTATAAACGGTCGGAGCAGCTCTTGCCGAGGGAAGACAAAATCAAGGCGATCAGGGACGCGATCAGCGGGAAAAAGACCCTGGAGATCGTGTATCTGAAAGGCAAGGACGAAAAATCCCAGCGTATGGTCCAGCCTCTGCTCGTCGGGGAAATGGAATACAACGGCCATCCTTACCTGGGGATGGTGGCGATGTGTCTGATGCGGAATGAAAAACGGATTTTCAATGTTGATCGGATTCTGGAGATCATTTAAAAGTTTCTTTTTTGTCATTCCGGACTCGATCCGGAATCCAGGGAAAATAAGAAATTCTGGATACCGGCTTTCGCCGGTATGACGGTGTGGGTTACTTCCCACGATCTTGTCATGCTTGAGAAGTAAGAATGGACAAAACCGCACGGCATGTGCCAAATTTAAAGAAGGACAATCAGTTGATCAGAGGGCTCTTTCTCCGGCGGCCCAACCGTTTTGTTATCGAATGCGATGTTTCGGGCCGGGTGGTGCAGGCCCATCTGCCGAACCCAGGGCGGCTTTGGGAACTGCTGCTGCCGGGGAGCGAGGTGCTGCTGTCCGGGAATGCAGGGGTTGGAGCGAGGGCGACGCCCTTCACCGCATTGGCGGTTATCAGGGACGGGCGGCCCGTGCTTCTCCACACTCAGATGACCAATGATATTGCCGGGAAGCTGCTCATGGCGCGGCGGATTCCCGGCCTGGAAGAGGCGCGGATCATCCGGCGGGAAGTAACTTTAGGCGGCAGCCGCTTCGATTTTCTTCTTGAGCGGGGCCGCGAGGAGATTATTCTCGAAGTCAAATCCTGCACGCTCTTTGGAAGGGACATCGCCATGTTTCCCGACGCGATAACGGAACGGGGCAAAAAGCATCTGGAGCATCTGTCGTTGTTGGCTGCCGGAGGGAGAACCTGCGGTGTCCTTTGGGTAGTCCATACGCCAGTGGTTCGTTATTTCATGCCTGACTACCACACGGACCTTGCCTTTGCCCGGACATTCCTTGCCCATCGGGAGCGGATTTTCTACCGGGCCGTTTCAATAAACTGGAAAGATGATCTGACCATGGATGACGACTGCCGCGAACTGGATATCCCCTGGGATGTCATTGAGAGGGAGGCCCATGACGGAGGGAGTTATCTCATCCAACTCCATTTTCCGGAAGACCGGGAGATAACGGTGGGCTCTCTGGGGCGGATGGTCATTAAAAAGGGATATTATCTGTATGTGGGATCGGCCAGAAAGAACCTTGCCCGGCGCGTGGAACGGCATCTGAGAAAGAAGAAACGATTCTTCTGGCATATCGATTATCTGAGAGACCAGGCGGCATCGTGCTTTGCCATACCCATCCGCACGGGGGATGCGATTGAACACGAACTGGCGGCAGCTGTGGCGGCGATCAGCGACTGGTCTGTCCCGCGATTCGGCTCTTCAGACTGCTCCTGCGGGAGCCATCTTTTCGGCATGATGGAAAACCCGGCACACACCCCCCGTTTTATCAATCTCCTCCAATATTACCGCATGGACCGCCTGCAAAACCATCAAGCCTAAACCGCCTCAATCGTCGATGTCGGTTTGGTTGTGATGTTGTACGTGACGCTCACCACTTCCGGTATGGATTTGGTAATTTTCGCGGCCATGCCCTCAAGAATGTCGAAGGATAGCCGGGTGGGTTTCGCCGTTCTTGCATCGAGACTTTCCCAGCAGCGGATTTCAATCTGGTTGCCGAACACGCGTTTTTTGTCGCGCATGCCCGTCACCCGGTCTTCATGCAAAATCGCCAGATATTGAAAAGCCTTCGTGTCTTTAAGAGCGGCTTCGACAATCGCCGTGGCTTTTCTAACCAGGGCGATTTTGTCGGGGGTTACTTCCCCAATAACGCGGGCTGACAGCGCCGGTCCCGGGAACGGAATCCTGTCAAACATGCTTCTCGGCAGTCCCAGCCCCTCTCCGACTTTGCGTACGCCGTCCTTGCGGAGTTCAATGAGCGGCTCCAGGATTTTATAGCCGAAGGCTTTTTGCGGATCGATGCCGAGCTGTTCAAAGACATTGTGCTGCCGTTTGATGCCCGCGACGGTTTCGTCCACGTCGGTGAGGATGGTGCCCTGGAGCAGGTATTTGGCTTTGCTTTTGACCACAAGTTTGCCGAAAACATTTTTATAGAAGGTCTGCGTGATGGCTTCCCTTTTTTCTTCGGGATCGGTTAAACCCTTCAGGGCGGAAAAGAATGCCTTCGAAGCGTCCACGACCTCCACATCGATGCCCAGTTTCTTGAAAGCGGCCGCCACATTGGCCGGTTCTTTCTCCCGCATGATGCCGTTGTCGATAAAATAGGTTTTCAGGCGCTTTCCCAGTGCCCGATGACCCAAGGCGGTGACGACGGAAGAATCGACGCCGCCCGAGAGGGCATTGACGGCAAAGCCATCACCTACAGCCTTGCGGATATTCTGAACCTGATTGTCGATAAATTTTTCAACATTCATTGTCCCGGCTTTAATTTCTTTGATCTTAATCATGGAGGCTCCTTTTATATGAGATGGGTTGTTTTATGATTTAAACGAAATCGCGGATTCTTTCAAGCAATAAAGACGCCGATATGATCATCCATTAGGAAGCCTGAAAATATTCCACCGCCCTTCTGCCGTATGAAGAAGAAGCATTGATGAAAAAAAAGGCTTATTGAAAAATAACGGATACGGCCTGCGCCGGCTTTCAAGTTTCGGAACAGCCGATAAGTTAATATTGACTGAGTGAATGAATAAATGGTACAAATAATCATTATGGATAATGGGGGTTAACAAACAAAACAGGAGCCGAAGTCATGACTGAAAAAAACTGGATGACGCCGCCTGAGCCGGTGCCTGAGAGCATGATCGCCAAAACCATCCATGCAGACATTGTTATCCTTGGCGGGGGGATCGCCGGTGTCGCCGCGGCCCGCGCCGCCGCCGAATCCGGAGTCTCCGTGTCTGTTCTGGAAAAACAGAGGGAGGACCGATACGAATTCTTCGGCGGGGAGATGGGGAGCATCAATTCCCGGTTTCTTCTTGATGCCGGTGTTGAGCAAATGGATCCCATGGACTATGTAAACGAGTTTCAGCGGCTTACGACAAACCGGACCAATCCCGAACTGATCAGGCAGTTTGCATTTAACAGCGGCGAGACGTTTGACTGGTTTCTCGAATTTCTTCCTCAATCGTTCAAAGATACTTTACACATCTTTGCCCATCCCCTTCCCAGACACTTCACCGGCGAAATCGGCGGCGTCAGGAACTGGAACGGCTCAGTGATTTTTCGGGGAAAAGGGACCAGTTGGAACGATGCCATGATGCTCATGGTGAAGAGGGCCAAACAGCTGGGGGCAAATTTTTATTTTGCAACCACCGCCGAGCAGATTATCAAAGAATGGGACAGAGCAACCGGTGTTGTAGCCAAAGACGACGAGGGAAATTATATCCGGTTTATGGCGGGGAAGGGCGTACTGATTGCCTGCGGCGACTTCAGCCGGAATAAGGAAATGCTGGCCGATCTGATGGCCGAACTCGTCGATATAAAGGGCGATGCTTTCAATAAATTCGCGGGATTCGGCCGGGACGGCGACGGGCAGAGAATGGGTATTTGGGCAGGCGGGCGCATGGAGCCGGGCCCACGCGCCATTATGGGCGGCATCGGCGCGGGCGGCGCCGGACCTTTCGGTGGAACGGCCTTCCTTCGTATGAACCGCTACGGTAGGCGATTCACGAACGAGGCCACCTGGGCCGCGGGCTACCAGGGAATACGTCAACCCAAGGGGAACATCGCCGTCGTTTGGGATTCAAACTGGCGGGAGGAACTCGAGTATCAGGCGCCTGATTACGGCAACGTCGACACCAGTCATACCGAGAATATGGCCCGTCTGGAGGCGGACATGAAGGCCGTAATCGGTACCGGCGCCGACGGCGGACGCGTTCGCGACACCTATACTACCCAGAGCATGCCGTATACGGTATACAGCGCCGATACGCCGGGCGAGCTTGCCGATTACCTGGGCTATGCGGAGCAGACTAAAAAGAATTTTCTTGCCACGGTCAAGCGTTACAATGAACTGGCCGACAAGGGCAGGGATGAAGACTTCGGCAAAGACGCACGGCTCATGCATGCCATTGTGAAGCCGCCTTTTTTCGGATTTGTTTCAAGGAATGACAGGCCGTCATTCTGCCAGGTAACGCTGAGCGGGCTGGTGATCGATGAGAATCAGAATGTTCTTGATAAAAACGACGACCCGATACCGGGTTTGTATGCAACGGGCAATTCCAGCGGCGGCCGCTATGCCCTGAGTTATTTTACCCCGATTGCCGGCAACAGCATCGGAATGGCCATGACGTTGGGGCGTCTCGTGGGGATGCATATCGCGAAACTTAAGTAAGAAAAGAGGCGTGTGCAGAGTATTGCGTATTGCGGCGTCTGTTTATGATTCGGCAGGCCCCGTCATCCGGCGGTCCTTTGATCCTTTGCCGCAGACAGTTGCTGACGCAGTAGAGTGATCTCTTCTTCAAGCATGATATTTCTCTGGCGAAGGCGACTGGCATCGGTGAGATAACGGTCTTTAATGTCGTCGTAATACGTACAGCGATTGCGTCCGTCTTCCTTACTGACATACAGGGCCTTGTCCGCCCGGTCGATGGCGTCCATAACGGCGTTCATACCGATTTCAAATTCAGCAATCCCTGATGAAATCGTGATCGAATGCTCGATGCCGTCAATTGCAAATGACGTTGTTTCAATGCATTTGCGCAGGTTCTCCAAGGCATCGATCACATCCTGCTTTTCATAACCGTAAAAGACCGCGCAGAATTCCTCGCCGCCATAGCGGTAGGCATACGGTACGCCGTCACGGATGATCAGGGCGGCCCGTTTGAGCACTTCATCACCGACGGGATGGCCGTACGTGTCGTTCAAAATCTTGAATTTATCGATGTCGATCATTGAGACAAACAGCTTTTTCTGGCCCGTTTTGAACTGTTTGAACATGCGTCCCATCTGCTCGTTGAGCTTGCGCTTGTTGTAAAGCTGGGTGAGGTCGTCGGTGTAAACCTTGGCGGCATGAAGCCGGTTTTGATTGGCTTCGATAATGCGGGCGGCAATCGGCGTTATCAGGGCAACTTTTTTTATCCAGCGATCCCGGTCGAAATCCGGTGTTATCGCGCATAAGATGCGGTAATGGCCGATCTGCCGGCCTTCCACGATAAGGGGGGTTTCATAAATGCTTTCCTGAACCTCCTGAAACGTCGGCGCCTCAATGGCGTGCGGCAGGTCATGAGTCGCTTCCTGCTGCTTGTTGTAAATGAAAGCTTTCCCGTCCGTGTTGAGTTTATTGGTCAGAAAATGGTCGTCGTCAAACAGATACACCTCGATATGCTTGGCTTCGAGGAAGGCGATAATTCTGCTCATGGCCTCCTCGAAAGACTGGAGCTGCGTGTCGATGAGCCACTGGCTTTGCAGCAACCTTTGCTCGATCAGTTCCATTTCCTGCAAATGGGCTGTCTGGGATTCAACCATCTCCTTCTGTACATACTTGAGACGGTCAATTTCGCGGAGGCTTTCCAGCGCCGTGTTCAAGGCGTGATTGTCCTTTTCAACCAAAACGGCGATTTTCTTGTACACCAGATGGATGCGGTCGCGATTCTTGAACACGGCGCCGAGCTTGCCGGGATCAAGGGCTTCGATAATCTCGGCGCCCACTTTTTCACGTATCAGGGCAAGGTATTTGTGTGGAATTCCGCGCAGACACTCAAGGGAGACTTTATCCTCAAGCTGCCGCAACTCCGTTTGAAAATGATTTATAGCCGCAGGATCAGACCCGACTGCGTATGACCTCTTTTCGATTTCCCCGAGGATATCTTCAACGATGGAACGGGCATTATCCAATTTTCTTTTCTTCATATTCCGACAAATTTTAGGGGGTCAGGTCTACACTCTTGACACATCGCTG
>JAFGHS010000123.1 GCA_016930075.1 Deltaproteobacteria bacterium | reverse complement strand
TCCTTCCCGTTTTTCTTGACGGCCGGCATTTTTTTCCGTCGGAGGCGCTGGACGAGGAAGCGGTCCACGGACTCCTGGGAGAGGTCGTTTTCCAGCGCCGTCTTGAGCATTTCCACGGGGATCTCCACCCGCGCCGCACTCCGGTGGCCGCCCGCGCTGCCGATATTTCCAAAAGATTTCATCGCAATGGAACCGCAGTCCTGGCGGTAGCCGTCCCCCCGGAAGATGATGATCAGCCGGTCTTTCACGATCCCCGCGATGATCACATAAAAGATATTGATAATCCGAAGGAAAAAATCTGCCACCTGCACACAAGCATCCGCACTCTCGACCATGCCCAGGAAACAGATCACCCGGTCTCGGTAGCGGCGCTTGTAATGATAGGCGTAATCGAAGTATTTGAGAAACCGGTCCGGAATCTGATTGAGCTCGATACGCCGGATGAGCTGGCGGTTGGCCCGGGAGAAGTTCAGGTAATAGGCGCCGATGTCTTCGAGACCGGCGTCTCTTTCGAAATTGTTCGTGTCGCTCCGGATCCCGTAGAGAAGGGCCGTGTAAAGCCGTTTGGGAATCTTCGCCCGAGCGGCAAGGAGGTACTCCGTCATAATCGTGGAAAGTGCCCCGTAGTCCGGCCGGACGTCGGCAAGCGATGCATGCCAGACCGTCTTACAGGGGTGATGGTCGAGGACGATCTGGGGCTTGATCCCGCCCAGAGACTCGCCGAAGAAGGTCGGCTGGGCGTCGACAATGGCGATCAGACGGAACTCCTTGAGATCGGCCTTGTCCAGCATATGAATCTCGACCTTCATCTCCCGGATGAACTCGGCGTTCTGGTGCCTGATCACGGGTTCCGTGGCGACGAAAATACACTTTGCCAGGGGCTTCGTCTGATTCAGGATCTCCCGCAGCGCCATCGCGGAGGCAACGGCGTCCGGATCGGGGCTGCCGTGGATCAGGACCGCGAGTGAATCATTTTCCTGCACCATCGTTTTGAGCTTGAAGACGTTGAAGACCGTTTCCTCTTTTCGGGCGAGAAGCCATTCGATGCGTTTCATGGAAGCGTCCCCGGTTTATCTCCCTGCCGTTGCAGGACCTCGTTGCGGATGACGGCGTATTTTCACCCCCCGCGCAACGATTTGCAAGCAAAAAATATACAGCAAAATGTGATGACAAGAGGCTCATATTTGGGTATCGTGTATTTATGAAACCGTTTCGTTTTACAAGTCCATATCTTTGAACCGGCCAGAAGGAAAATGCCCAGAAGATGAAGAAACCACTATGGCGCGACGGTTGGTTGATGGCAATCTGCATCGGCCGAATCTTCATGTATATGAATTACATGGTTTATGCCGCCTGTCTGCCGATCCTCAAGAGCGAATGGGGGATGTCGGCAACGCAAGCCGGCTCGATTGCGTCCGGGTTTTCGCTCGGTTATGCGGCGTCGCTGGCAATGGCATCCTGGCTGTCCGACCATTTCGGCGCCCGCCGGATATTCATCCTGTCGGCGATCACCAGTACGGTCATCGCCCTCGTGTTTGGTTTCTTTGCGCGCGACTATCTGACGACATTGCTTCTCTATTCTTTGCTCGGCATCGCCCAGGGCGGCATTTATACCCCCGGCATCGTTTTACTGGCCGAGAGGTTTCCAGTCGCTCGCCGCGGGGGCGCGGTCGGTTGGTTTATTGCGAGCACCTCGCTGGGCTATGCAGGTTCCCTCGGCGTCTCGGGACTCCTGATCGCGCTGGGAGGCCCCGTATTCGCTTTCATTGGTACGGGCATTCTCCCGTCCGTGGGGGCTTTGATCACATGGATCGCACTCAGGCGTACGCCGAATGTCATTCATGACCACAGGGCCGGAACATCGCTGGCTGCGGTTCTAAAGAACGAACAAAACGTCAGGTCTCTGATGGCAGGTTATGCATGTCATTGCTGGGAGTTGCTCGGCATGTGGGCCTGGACCCCTGCCTTCCTCGCGGCAGGTCTTGCTTTGTCCGGCGCCGCTTCGACCCCGTCCGTAGAGTTTGCAGCCTATTATGTGGCCGTCATGCACATTGTCGGCGCCGTCGCTTCATCCACTATGGGGCATTTGTCGGATCTTCTGGGACGGCGGGCCGTTCTGACCGGACTCGGAGCAGCCGGAGCACTTCTCTCCCTGATCTTTGGCTGGTTGGTTGCTGCGCCTTTACCGATCCTGGTTGGATTGATGATCATCTACGGATTTGCGGCCATCGGTGATTCTCCGGTACTGTCGGCCGCGATGACTGAAGTCGTTGCGCCCAATCGTCTTGGGTCGGTGCTGGCGGTACGTTCCCTTCTGGGGTTCGGAGCAGGCGCCGTCTCGCCGGTGGCCTTCGGAGCCGTGCTGGATTACCTGAGTACGGGCGATCATGTTGCCTCGGCATGGGGACCGGCCTTTATGGTCTTTGCGATCGGCGGTTTCGGCGCCACCTGGTTCGCATGGCGTCTTCGCCCATCCGTCGCTGACAAGTCGATTTGACGGCATCCAAAAAAATTGAAATGTAGTATCATTCGACATCAATCGAAGGAAGGAAACGATCCCGTATCATTATGGCAACGCCAGATCTCGCCGGCATTTCGCACGCGCGCTGTTTCGCGCCCATTGAAGACACCGCCGCAGGGGTGCTTATCCTGGGGAGTATGCCGGGAAAGGCCTCTCTTGCGGCGGGCGAGTACTATGCCCATCCGCGAAACCTTTTCTGGCCGATCATGGGTGAACTCGTTGGCGCCCATCCCGGCCTTTCCTATGAAGACAGGCTGCGGATGCTGAAGTCTTCCGGAATTGCATTATGGGACGTGCTTCGCTCATGCATCCGCAAAAGCAGTCTGGATTCCGATATCGAGGAGGCTTCGGTGATTCCGAACGATTTTGAATCTTTTTTCCTGCGGCATCCCAACATAACACATGTATTCTTTAATGGAGCCAAGGCTGAACAGTATTTCTTGAGGCATGTACAGCCGTTACTCACATCGCATTCGCTGCAATATCAACGGCTGCCGTCGACGAGCCCGGCCAACGCGGGAACGTCATACGGGAAAAAACTGGATGCCTGGCAGGCCGTGACGCAACGAGGCCGCCGGTTTCAACGGACGGCGTCCCGCCGCCGCTGAACCGGGGCGTTGCGCGGCAGATGAACCACTTTTCTCATGGTTCTTTGGTAACATGATCTTTAATAAGCTGATCAATCTTTTTCTCATTATAGTGAAGGATCTCTGATAAAACCTCCCTCGAGTTTTCACCCAAAAGGGGAGCCGGCCCTTTGATTCCGCTTTTGAAGTCGCAAAAGCCGAACGGGAGCTTTACGGTCTTTATAATACCGTGTCTCGGATGATCGATTTCTTCCAATATTTTTCTTGCAATGACCTGAGGATCCTGAAAAATATCCTCCATGGTCTGGACCGGTCCGAACGGAAATCCCTTTTCATTAAAAATTTTTACCCATTCTTCGATATTTTTTTGAACGATTTTCCCCTCTATCCTCTTATTGATCTCTTCTCTGTGAGAAACACGTTTGGCATTGGAATCGTAGTCCTTGTTTGCTCCCATCTCATTAAGGCCAAGGGTATTACAAAATTCTTTCCACTGCCTGTCATTTGGAACCAGATGAATATATTTATTGTCCTTTGTTTTATAGTTGGCCGATGGTACGCGAACGGGATTCCCCGATCCGAAAGCCTTCGGAACCTTTCCTTCATATAGATAAAATGCACCTATAAATGAAAGCAAGGAAATCGTGCTTTCATACATGGAAAAATCCAGATAAGCGCCCTTTCCGGATTCTTTTCTTTCTGAAAGCGCGATCGTGATGCCGATGACGGCATAGAGTGCGGTGAAAAAATCCGTTATCGGAATCCCGACTTTTACCGGCGGCCCTTCAATCGGCCCGGTTACGCTCATAATACCCCCCATGGCCTGCATGACGGGGTCATAACCTTTTTTGTCTTTATAAGGACCCCCCTGTCCGAAAGCCGAAACAGAACAGTATATGATTTTTGGATTGATTTCTTTGATCGCCTGATAATTTAATCCCAGCCTTTCCATGACTCCCGGCGTAAAATTCTCAAGCAGAACATCCGATTCCTTTGCAAGCAGAAGTGCGCTTTCTTTTCCTCTTGGGTCTTTCAAATTTAACGCGATACTCTTTTTACTTCTGTTAATAGAAAAGAAATACCCGCTTTCATCTTCTAAAAATGGCGCCCACATTCTCGTTTCATCCCCGATCGCGGGATTTTCCACCTTGATCACTTCCGCACCGAGCTCTGCCAGCACCATTGAACAAAAAGGTCCTGCTATGGTCTGAGAGAAATCGATCACCCTGATTCCATCCAATGGATATTTCATTGTTTCCATTCCCCTTTTTTGTCTTTTCGTATCGCTTGTGCGCTTTCACCGTTGTTGTCGCTTGTGGTCGCCGCCCTACAGCGAATCCGCCGGCGTCGGTTCTCGTTCCTCCATCACATCAGCTGCTCTTTTTCTTGGGCTTGAATGGCGGATCTTTTTTCTCCATAAGCGCCTGCATGTTGGCCTTGTATTCAGCGGTGTGCTCGAATCCTTTGAGAATAGTAATCGAAACGGGCAACGCGATGTCGATGGGCAGATTCTGGCCCACTTCGAGGGATTCTTTCAAATACCGTATTGAATCGGGAGAGCTTTCACAAATCTTTTCTGCCATCTTGGTGGCTTCCTCCATGAGCGCTTCTCTCGGCACACACTTAAGACACATGCCAAGCCTATAGGCCTCCGGACCGGAGATATTCTCTCCCGTGTAAAGATACCACCTTGCGACGCCGGGAATGATCCTGGGAATCAGCTGGGGTCCCCCCATGGAAGACAGACCATACTTCGCCTGGGGGATTCCCATTTTGGCGTCATCTGCGCAGATCATCATGTCACAGGCCAGTGCCGTGCTGAATCCACCGCCCAGCGCATATCCGCCCACGGCTGCAATAATCGGCTTTTTGAGCCGGATTTCCCGCTTGTGCAGCGTTGGAGGTTCTGAACTTATTGCTTCCCCTTTGAACAGATTGTGTCCTGCACAAAAACTCTTGTTTTCGCCATAAAGAATCGCGCATCTGAGCTCGGGATCGGCTTCATAATCTTGCCAGATTCTGGCCAGTTCCTGTAATGTTGTATTGGTGTACATGTTGTGATGTCCGTCGGTGTCATACGCGACAAATGCTATCATTCCCCTCTTTTCGTACCTGGTTTCCTTCAGCCCCATTTTTTCCTTCATATTAATCGTTTCTTCCATTTTTTCTCAACCCCTCTCTTTTCGTAAGGTTTTCAACCTGTTCATTTTTTCTACGATTTCCAGCCCCGTCTTGCGATCAGGATTGCTTTACGGCCTTGTTTCCGACCGCTTCGTCTTCATCCGGCATTCCTGCGCATGCTTCGCGCGGATTTCCCTGATCAGCGGCGGGAGGATTTTTCGGAAATCGCCCACAACGGCGAGATCGGCCACCTCGAAAATAGCCGCTTTTTCATCCTTGTTGACGGCAATGACATATTCGGAGGCGTCCATGCCCACCACGTGATGCATCATGCCCGAGATGCCGACGCCGATGTAAACGCGGGGCTTCACGATTTTCCCGCTCTGACCGATCATCCGGTCCTCTGACGCCCAACCCTCGTCCACCGGGGGGCGCGTCGCTCCTACGGCGCCGCAAAGCAAATCCGCCAGCTCCTCGATGAGCTTCCAATCCTCGGCATTTCCAATGCCCCATCCCCCCGCGACGACAACATCGGCGCGCTCAAGCGAAGTGCCCGCGGGTTCCTGCACCTCGATCTTCAGGACTTTGGGACCGGACAGATCGATATCATCGTCCGCAGGCCATGTCAGGATCTCTCCCTGTCTGCCGTCCATCCTTTTTTTCTGAAACACACCGGGCATAACTGTAGCCATGGACGGACGGCTCTTTTCGCAGCGGATCGTAGCGAGCACGCCGCCTCCCCAGCCCGGCACAACCTGCAGAAGACGGCCCTTTTCGTCCAGTTTGAGATCGATGCAGTGGGCGGAAAG